>NZ_LZKK01000048.1 GCF_001672815.1 Mycobacterium sp. E796
GCGCGCCTGCTGGGCCCGCAGCCGCGCCTCGCGTTCGGCCGCGGCCGCGCGCCGCAGGGAGTCCGCCCGCCCGCGCACGGCGTTGGCGCGCTCCTCGGCGGTCCGCACCGCCAGTCGGGCCTCCACTTCCACGCCGCGGGCGCTTTCGGCGGCGGCGGCGATCTGCAGGCGGTTCGCGGGCTCGGCCGCCTGCACGTGCTGGGTCTCCTGGGCGTTGCGCAGCCGGGTTTCCAGCGCGGTGACCTCTTCGACGGTCTGCGCGCGCCCGGCCTCGGCCTCCTCGCGCTGGCGCAGCAGCCGGCTCCATTCCTCCTCGGCGGCCCGGGCTTCCTGCCCGAGCCGGCCGAGCTGCTCGTACATCGCCGAGATCGCGGTGTCGGATTCGTTGAGCGCCGCCAGCGCCTGCTCGGCGGAATCCTGCCGCGCAATCTGCTCGGTCAGCGCGCCCGACAGCGCTGCGCTGAGCTGGGCCACCTGGGCTTCCGCGGCCGTCAGCTCGGCGCCGGCCTTGTCGATCTCCGAGGTGAGCTCCAGGGTGGACAGCTTGCGGTCGGAGCCGCCGCTCACCCAGCCCGCGCCCACCAGGTCACCGTCGAGCGTGACCGCGCGCAGCTGCGGGCGCGCCGCGACCAGGTCCAGCGCGTCGCCGAGGTCGTGGACCACCGCGACGCCGGAAAGCATGGCCGTCATCGCCCCGCGCAGCCGTTGCGGCGCCTCGACCAGGTCGAGCGCCCAAATGGCGTCGCCCGGCAGCGCCCCCGCGGGCGGGGGCTGATCGGCCGGCCAGTCGCCCAACACCAGGGCCGCGCGGCCGCCGTCGGCCTGCTTGAGGGCGGCGACGGCGGAACGCGCCGCGCCGAAGCTCTCGGCGGCCAGCGCGTCGGCCGCGGAACCGAGCACCGCGGCCAGCGCCGTCTCGTAGCCGGACCGCACCCTGACCAGCTTGGCGATCGGGCCGAAAAGCCCTGTGCCGGCGTGGTTTTGCGTGAGCCACGCCGCGCCGTCCTTGCGCTCCAGCCCGACCGAGAGCGCGTCGATGCGGGCGCGCAGCGACGCCACTTCCCGTTCGGCGCCGCGCTCGGCGGCCTGCAGCTCGGCGACGCGTTCGTCGGCCTGCCGCAACGCGGCCACGGTCCGCTCGTGGTGCTCGTCGAGGCCCACCTCGCCCTGGTCCAGCTCGCCGACCCGCGCCTGCACGGTCTCGAACTCCGCGCGGGTCTGTTGCGCGCGGGTGGCGGCCTCTTCGATGCGCTCGGAGAGCTTCGCCACGCTGTCGTCGATCGACTCGACGCGGGCCCGCATGGTCTCCACCTGCCCGGCCAGCCGCGCCAGGCCCTCGCGCCGGTCGGCCTCGGCGCGCACCGCAGCCAGGTGGGCACGGTCGGCCTCGGCGGCCTCGGCCTCGCGCTCGGCCAATTCGGCGCGCGCGGCATCCAGGCGGGTGCGCGCGGCGGCCAGCTCGCCCAGCAGCCGCTGTTCGGTCAGCTCCACCTGCTGGGCCTCGGCTTCCAGCGCGTCCGGGTCGGTGTCGCTCGGCGTCACCGGATCGACGTCGAGATGCTGCGCGCGTTCGCTGGCGATGCGCACCGTGGCGGCGACGCGCTCGGCCAGCGCGGACAGCCCGAACCAGGTGTGCTGGACGGATTCGGCCCGGCCCGAGAGCTCGGCGAGCGCCGTCTCGTGCGCGGCCAGCTCCTGGGAGGCGACCTCCAGGCGGGCGGCGGCCTCGTCGTGCTCGCGTCGCATCAGGGCCTCGGCCTCGAAGATCGCGTCGCGCTCCACCTGGCGGCTGACCAGGTCGTCGGCGGCCAGGCGCAGCTTGGCGTCGCGCAGGTCGGCCTGGATGGTCTGGGCGCGACGGGCCACCTCGGCCTGGCGGCCCAGCGGTTTGAGCTGGCGGCGCAGCTCGGTGGTCAGGTCGGACAAGCGGGCCAGGTTGGCCTGCATCGCGTCGAGCTTGCGGAGGGCCTTTTCCTTGCGCTTGCGGTGCTTGAGCACGCCCGCGGCCTCCTCGATGAAGGCGCGGCGGTCCTCGGGTCGCGACTGCAGGATCTCGTCGAGCTTGCCCTGCCCGACGATGACGTGCATCTCACGCCCGATCCCCGAGTCGCTCAGCAGCTCCTGGACGTCCATCAAACGGCAACCGCTGCCGTTGATTTCGTATTCGCTGGCGCCGTCGCGGAACATCCGCCGCGTGATCGACACCTCGGAGTACTCGATGGGCAGCGCGTTGTCGGAGTTGTCGATGGTGACGGTGACCTCGGCGCGGCCCAGCGGGGCCCGCGACGAGGTGCCGGCGAAGATGACGTCCTCCATCTTCCCGCCGCGCAGCGTCTTCGCGCCCTGCTCACCCATCACCCAGGCCAGGGCGTCGACGACGTTGGACTTGCCCGAGCCGTTGGGCCCGACGACCGCGGTGATGCCCGGCTCGAAGCGCAGAGTCGTCGGCGAAGCGAAGGACTTGAAGCCCTTCAGCGTCAGACTCTTGAGGTACACAGCGCGCCAGACTACCGCTCAAATCGCGCGGGTCAGCCCTCCCGACGGGGTGTCGGCGGGCCCGAAATTCACCTGTCGTTCACAGACGGGCACACCGGTCACAGGTGTCACATCAGTCACGTCAGCGCTCGACGAATCCGGTGAACCGCTCCGCCGGTTGCGACCAGTCGGCGACCACTTTGTCGACGTGACCCGGCCTGGAAGGCCACCCACCGCCGCGTTCCAGCAGCCGCAGCAATTTCTCGCCTGCCTCGCGCGGCCCCTGGGCCACCACCATTACCCGGCCGTCGGCCTGGTTGGCCGCGTAGCCGGTGAGGCCGAGCTCCAGCGCCCGGCAGCGGGTCCACCAGCGAAAGCCGACCCCCTGGACCCGGCCGTGCACCCAGGCGGTGAGCCGGACGTCAGGCTGGGGCATCTGAGACATCGGCGATCTCGAAGTTGACTTCGGTGCCGGACTTGAGCGTGCGCCCGACGGTGCAGACCAGGTCGACGGCCCGGTTGGCGACCACGAGCACGCGTTGTTTTTCCTCGTCGGAGAGCCCGGACAGGTCGAGCTCGAGCGTCTCCTCGAGCAGCGGATAACGTTCCTGCTCGCGGTCCGCGGGCCCGGACACCTTGACGACGGCCTTGTAGTCGTCGCCGAGCCGCCGGGCCAGCGGCTCGTCGGTGGACATGCCGCTGCAGGCGGCCAGCGCGATCTTGAGCAGCTCGCCCGGGGTGAACACCCCGTCGACGTCCTCCGAACCGACCAGCACCTGCGCGCCGCGCGAGCTGTATCCGGTGTAGCGGCGTGATCCGGTCCGTTCGACCCACAGTTCCGTCATGGCTTCTTTTCTACCGGGCTGCCGTTGGGCCCCGCGGGCATACTGCGTTGCATGGCCACCGTCGTCGCATTCCACGCCCACCCCGACGACGAGGTGATCCTGACCGGCGGCACCCTCGCACGGGCGGCGGCCAGCGGACATCGCGTCGTTCTCGTCACCGCCACCGACGGCCGCGTGCACGACGAGGACGACGACTTACGATTGGACGAATTACGTTGCAGCGCAGCTATTCTCGGGGTGCACCGGGTTGAGTGCCTCGGTTACGCGGACAGCGGCTACGGTCCAGAGTTCTACCCCGATCCACCCGGACGCGTCAGGTTCGGGCGAGCCGACGTCGACCAGGCGGCGGGGCGGCTGGCCGCAATACTTCGCCAGGAAGACGCGGATCTGCTGCTCAGCTATGAAGCCAACGGCGGCTACGGGCATCGCGACCATGTCCAGGTGCATCACGTGGGCAAGCGGGCCGCCGAGCTCGCAGCGACTCCGCGTGTGCTGGAGGCGACGATGCCGCGCGAATTGCTGGTCCGAATCGGCAATCTCGCGCGTCTGCTGCGGCTACCGGCGCCCTACGAGCCGGAAATCGCCCACACTGCATACGCGCCAAAGGCGAGGATTACCCACCGGATCAACGTGTTCGGCTTCGCGCGCCGCAAGCGCGACGCGATGGCCGCCCACCGCTCCCAAATCGGCAACTCGGCCGCGGCCGCGCGCGCATTCGACGTGCTGCTCGCGCTGCCGCCCCAGGCTTTTGGCCTGTTATTCCCGCGCGAATGGTTCATAGATCCCGCGCTACCCGTGGGATCGACGCGACACGACATCTTCGACTGACACTCAAACCCGTGGCCGCGGTTGACATCTCGGGCAGTAGAACGAGGAACGGTTCATGAACTTCTCCCGGCGGATGAGCGCGCCGCAGCGCCGGCACGGTTCACCCTCGCGGCCGTATGCGTCCAGGGATCGGTCGAAGTACCCCGACTCGCCGTTGACGTTGACGTAGAGCGAGTCGAACGAGGTCCCGCCCTTGGCCAGCGCGTCGCGCATCACGTCGCCGGCGGCGTCCAGCACGGCGGTCAGCTGCCGGCGGCTCAGCGTGTCGGCGATCCGCGCGCCGTTCACCTTCGCCCGCCACAACGCCTCGTCGGCGTAGATGTTGCCGATGCCCGACACCACCTGCTGATCGAGAAGCTGCCGCTTGATCTCGGAATGCTTGCGCCGCAACACCCTTACTACCGCGCCGACGTCGAAGCGGGGGTCCAGCGGGTCGCGCGCCAGGTGGGCAACCGGCTGGGGAACCACGCTGCCGTCGACGCTGACCAGGTCGGCGAGCATCCACCCCCCGAACGTCCGCTGGTCGGCGAAGCTCAGCACGGTCCCGTCGTCGAGCAGCGCGGAGATGCGCACGTGGTCGGCGCGCGGCACCTTCCCCAGCAGCATCTGCCCGCTCATGCCGAGGTGGACGACGAGCGCCGCGTCCGGGTCGTCGAGTAGCAGCCACAGGTACTTACCGCGCCGGTCGGTCCCGGTGATCTTCGCGTCGAGCAGCCGGGCGGTGAGGTCGGCGGGGCCGGCCTCATGGCGGCGCACCGCGCGGGGATGATGCACCCGGACGGCGGTGATCGTCTTGCCCACGACGTGGGCAGCCAAGCCGCGGCGCACCACCTCGACCTCGGGCAGTTCCGGCATTCAGCGGGCCATCGAATTAGGCGGAGGTTTTTCCCGCGGTGTCCAGCGCTTCGAGCGCTTTCCAGGTCGCGGCGGCGGCCTTTTGCTCGGCCTCCTTCTTGGAGCGGCCCACACCCGACCCGTATTCGGTCTCCATCACGACCACGACCGCGGTGAACTCCTTGTCGTGATCCGGCCCGGTGGACGTGACCACGTACGACGGCGCCCCCATGCCCCGCGCCGCCGTCAGCTCCTGCAGGCTGGTCTTCCAGTCCAGCCCGGCCCCCAGCGTCGGCGCGGCGTCCAGCAGCGCGCCGAACAGCCGCAGGATGACCTCGCGCGCCGTCTCGATGCCGTGCTGCAGGTAGATCGCGCCCAGCAGTGACTCCATGCCGTCGGCCAGGATGCTCGACTTGTCGGCCCCGCCGGTGTTCGCCTCGCCGCGGCCGAGAAACAAGTGGACGCCGAGGCCCTCGTCGGACAGGTGGCGCGCGACGTCGGCCAGCGCCTGGGTGTTGACCACGCTGGCCCGTAGCTTGGCCAGGTCACCTTCGGACCGGTCGGGATGGCGGTGGTAGAGCTCGTCGGTGATGGTCAGGCCCAACACGGCGTCGCCCAGGAATTCCAGGCGCTCGTTGGTGGGCAACCCGCCGTGCTCGTACGCGTAGCTGCGATGCGTCAGGGCCAGCGACAGCAGCTCGTCGGGCAGCTCGACCCCGAGCGCCTCGAGCAGGGCTTGCCGCGACGTCACCGCTGATCCCCCGGCGTGTCGTCCGGGCCGGGCGGCTCCCGCAAGATGTCGGCCAGCTTGGACCATCGCGGGTCGATGCGATCGTGGTGATGGCCGGGCTCGGCCGCGAGCGCAACGCCGCAATCGGGGCACAGCCCCGGACAGTCCGGCTCGCACAGCGGCGCGAACGGCAGCTCCAGCCCGACGGCGTCGATGATGGGCTGCTCGAGGTCGATGGTGTCGTCGACGATGTGGCCGACCTCGTCCTCCTCGGTGGTCGCCTCCGTCGTGCTGTCCGGGTAAGCGAACAGTTCGGTCAACCGGACCTGCACCCGCCCGGTGACCGGCGTCAGGCAGCGGGAGCATTCGCCGACGGTGGGCGCGGCCACCGTCCCGGTGACCAGCACGCCCTCCGACACCGACTGCACCTGCAGGTCCAGTTCCAACGGGGCGGCCCGGTCGATCGCGATCATGTCCAGTCCGATGCGCGACGGGCTGGGCAGGGTCTCGCGCAGGGTGACCATCGCGCCCGGGCGCCGCCCCAGCCGGGTGATGTCGATGGTCATCGGCGACGTCGAACGGCGCTGCGTGCTGATGCTGTGCTGCCGCGTCATAGAGGAAATCCTACGGCGCCGCGCGCGTAATGAAAGTCCGCGGCAGCGCCGCTAGTCCGGATGGCGGCGACCCGCTTCACCCGGCTCGCCGGGCTCGCGATCGCCGCTAGCGGGTCGCGTAGTCGTGGGTGCCGGCGGCCGTGCGCAGTTGGTGGCGGCCGCGTCCCACCGACCGCAGCGTGCCGTTGAGGAACTCCTCGAACTCGGCGAGCTTGTTGTCGACGTAGATGTCGCACTCCCCCCGCAGCCGGTCGGCCTCGGCATGCGCGGTGTCGATGAGGCGGGTGGCTTCGGCGTTCGCCGCCTCCACCACGCTGTTCTGCGAGACCAGGCGCTGCTGCTCCTTGATGCCCTCTTGCACGGCCTTCTCATAGGAGATGTTGCCGTTCTCGATCAGCCGATCGGCCTCGGCCTGGGCGCGGCTGACGCTGGCCTCGTACTCGCGTTTGGCCGCCGTGGCGATGCGCATCGCCTCCTCGCGAGCCTCCCCGACCATCCGCTCGCTGTGCTGGCGCGCCTCGCTGACCATCCGGTCGGCCTGCGCCTTCGCGTCCGACAGGAGCCGGTCCGCCTCGGCGCGGGCGTGGTTGAGCATCGATTCCGATTCGGTGGTCGCCGAGGAAACCATGGATTCGGCGTGCGACTTGGCGTCCTGCAGCATCGAGTCACGCGCGTCGAGCACGTCCTGGGCGTCGTCCAGCTCGCCCGGGATCGCGTCCTTGATGTCGTCGATCAGTTCCAGCACGTCACCGCGGGGCACGACGCAGCCGGACGTCATGGGCACGCCACGCGCCTCTTCGACGATGGCGCCCAGTTCGTCCAGCGCTTCAAAAACTCGGTACACGGCCATACCCTCCTGGCGGCTTGCCAAAAAAACTCGTTGTTACCAGTGTGCCTGTTGTTACGTCTGTGACAGCGGTGGCGCGGCCGGTGTGTCGGGCATTTGCCGTCCGCGCCCGCTCGCCACCAGTGAATTCCATAGAAAATGCCCGTTCACGTCGTTTCCGCGGGCCCGACAGCCGCGCGGGGCTGTTCCGTACTTATTCTTTGCCGGCCCCCGCACCGATTTGCAGCCATTCTAGGGATAATCGCCGCCCCCGCGCGCAAACGGCCTTTTCCCGGCTTGACATATACCCCCTAGGGGTATATGCTCGCGCGGGGAAAGTCCCCGAATCACGCAACCGAAGCGGAGGCCTCGATGAGGGCGCTGGCAGCGGTCGGTCATGCCCTGGGCTTGGCGGGGTCGATGACATGGGAAATCCTATGGGCACTGATCCTGGGTTTCGCCCTGTCCGCGGTGGTGCAGGCCGTCGTGCGCCGTTCGACCATCGTGTCCCTGCTGGGCGACGACCGGCCCCGCACGCTGGCGGTGGCGGCCGGGCTGGGGGCCGCGTCGTCGTCGTGCTCCTATGCCGCGGTCGCCCTGGCCCGCTCGCTGTTTCGCAAGGGTGCCAACTTCACCGCCGCGATGGCGTTCGAGATCGGTTCGACGAACCTCGTGGTCGAGCTGGGCATCATCCTGGCGCTGCTGATGGGCTGGCAGTTCACCGCCGCGGAATTCGTCGGCGGCCCGCTGATGATCGTGGTGCTCGCCGTGCTGTTCCGGCTGTTCGTGCGGTCCCGGCTCGTCGATGCCGCCCGGCAGCAGGCCGAGCGGGGAATCGCCGGCTCGATGGAGGGCCATGCCGCCATGGACATGTCCATCCAAAAGCAGGGCTCGTTCGCCCAACGGCTCTTCTCCCCCGAGGGCTTCACTTCGGTCTCGCATGTGTTCGTGATGGAGTGGTTGGCGATCCTGCGCGACCTCGTCCTGGGCCTGCTGATCGCGGGTGCCATCGCGGCGTGGGTACCCGAAAGCTTCTGGCGCAGCTTCTTTTTGACCGATCACCCGGGCTGGTCGGCGGTGTGGGGGCCGATCGTCGGGCCGATCGTCGCGATCGTGTCGTTCGTCTGCTCGATCGGCAACGTGCCGCTGGCGGCGGTGCTGTGGAACGGGGGCATCAGCTTCGGCGGCGTCATCGCGTTCATCTACGCCGACCTGCTGATCCTGCCGATCCTGAACATCTACCGCAAGTACTACGGCACTCAGATGATGCTCACGCTGCTCGGCACCTTCTACGCCGCGATGGTCGCCGCCGGCTATCTGGTCGAATTGCTGTTCGGCACAACGGGTCTCATCCCCAGGCAGCGCAACGCCACGGTGATGGAGGCGTCGATCTCGTGGAACTACACCACCTGGCTCAATATCGCCTTCCTCCTCATCGCGGCCGTCCTGATCGTGCGGTTCGTCGCCTCGGGCGGGCTCCCGATGCTACGGATGATGGGCGGCTCCCCTGCGGCGGCGGAGGGCCACCACGATCACAGCCATCATTGCGACTGAGGGCTGTGGCGCTGGGTTGACCGGGTCGCCATCCATTCGTCGCCGTCGATCGTGCTTCGCCAGTCCGCGGGGAGCGCGTCCAGGGCGTCTTCGATGCAATCCCATATCGACTCGAGCGGGGACGCACCCGGGGCGGCGGCCGCAATGCGGTCCTCCACAGCGTAATTCGGCTCGTGCGGCGCATCGCTGAACGGTGCGAGCGCATTGATGGCGTCCATGACGCGGCGTCGCCGTTCGGCGTAGGGCCAGGCGACCAATTCGTCGGGCATGATCGGCCGGCCGAAGATGTAGTCCTGCGCCCCATGCCGATACGGCACCTCGAGCTTGTGCTCCACCGGTTCCTTCGGCAGGCCCCCGGCGAAGTACACCGGCACGATAGGCAACGACGCGGCGATGGCCAGGTCCAGCAGCGTGGAGGTCAGCCGCTCGACGCGCTGGCCGGAACGGACCGATCGCGTTCCGTCGGCGTGCACCATGGTCGACGCCGCGTGGGCGGCGACGTCGTGCTTGATCTCCTCGATCAGGCTTAAGAACTGCGACGGGTTGCGCTGGTCGAAATACCTGGTGCTGCCCGGGTTTCCGTTCGCCGTGGCATCCGCCAGCCGGGTGAGGGCGCCAACCCACCGGGTTTGGTGCTTGGCGTGTGCGATCGTCACGACCTTCGTGTCGGTCAACCACGACGCGATCGACGTGCCCAGGATCGACTCGACCTGCACCTGATGGTTGCCCAGCAGCAGCACGGGACGGCCCCGAATCGCCGCCATCGCGGCGGGGTCCGTGACGATGACATGCCTGACGTAGCGCGACAGCAGGGCCCAGTGGACCAGGTCGGCGAACCCGCCCGCCGGTATTCCCAGCCGGTCGGTCGCCCAGCTACGCACCGGTTGCCAGTCCGTGTGCAACGACGCGCTCGCGCGACATTCGCCCCGGTCCGTCTGTTCGACGTCGACGGAGATTCGCTCCAGCGGCAGGGCCGGGCAGCCGACCTGCCCGTCGACGATGAGCACCTGCGACGGGTGGATCGCGCCGTGGGCTGCGTCCGCGACGGCTTCCTTGGCGGCAATGTCGGCGATCAGGGAATTGCCTTGGCCCTCGGTGTCATACACCGCGCGCAGGGTGCCTTTGAACCAGTCCTGCGTTGCCGCGCGCGCCGGATCGAGCGTCACCACGCCGCGGCCCAGCCGGTCGCCCAACGACATCCCGGGCACCGCGCGCCGCTCGGCAAGGAACGCGCGCCGCTCGGCGCCGCTGACCTGGACCAGATGACCCTTGTCCAAGAGGAATTCGACGATGCGGAGGTAGGCCCACGGCTTGCCCGCGACGCTGAGCCAGAGATCGACGACCGGCAGTCGGTCGTCGGCGTCGTCGAACCCGACGAACCGCGCTTGCACGTCCACCGTCCCCGCCTCCGGGGCGTCGCCGTAAAAGCGCGCCCAGATCACCCGGCGAGGGAATCCGACGGTCGTGTCCGCGGCGTCCGCGTAGCTGGCGACATCCGCGGTGTCCGTGGTCCACACGTTCATCGCGGTGTGGGGAACGATGTGGAACGCACCGTCGAGCAGCCCCGGGTGTTGCTCTCCCGCGGGGACCTTGCACCGCTCCACGACCAGCGTCCCAGAGGAGCCGTTGCGGCCGATTTGGGCGCCGTCCATCAGGGTTTGGAACGCGGGGCCGTGGAACACCGTGCCGTCGTACGGGCTGGCGTAGGGCACCGCGCCGTGCAGCGGGGCGGGCGTCGCTGGTTCGCCGGCGTAGTGGTCCGCGGTGAAGATCACGGCCTCGGCGTGGGTCTCCCAGCGCGACAACTCGGCTCGGGGCGCATCCCGCCACACCTCGAGGCGGCCGTCGAAGCGGCCCGGCTCGACGGGCTCGACCACCACGCGTAGCCGTGTCGGCGCATCGACGACGACCCAACGAACCAGACGCAGGTCGCTGATTTCGACCACCTTGGCCCCGCCCGTCGCCCGGCTGGCCGCCTGCGCGAAGAGATCCAGCACCGACATCATCGGCAGCGACGGGATCACGTACGTCGGGCAGTGGTCGAGCACCCACGTGTCCCGAGCGGGATCGATCGTCGTCTCCAGCGTGGTGGCCGAACCGGCGTCGGGCGCCGGGGGCTCGCCAGGCGCGATGCGCATGGCCAAATTGGTTGCGCTGTAGATCCGTATCCCGTCGCACCACAGGGATGCGTCGGCCACCGCCAGGATACCGGTTGCACCGCGCTCGATGCGGGTGATCTCTATCTCCGCCGTGATTCGCTCGTTCGTGGGCACGATCTGACCGCGATACCGCCACGTGATCGCTTCTCCGATGGCCACCGGCTCGAAGCGCGCCGACGGCCCCATCTCGTCGCCGAAGCCCATGTCGAGCATCGCGAATTGTATTAATTGCAAGAGCATCTCGATGCCCAGCGATCCGGGCTGCACCGGGTCGCGGTAGAAGTGCGCCTTGAAGTACCACTCGGCGGGGTTGATGTCCTTGACGGCACGCCACCGGCCCAGGCCCGCGCTGCCGGCGGTGGGCCAACGGCCCGTCACCCGGTCGATCATCAACAGCATCGGGTCGGCCAGCCGCGCCCCCGGGCCGAAGAATTCGGCCGGGCGCGTGCCCAGGTCGACGACGGGCGCCTCGCAGGGAAGCTCCAACAGGGCGCGCTGGTCCTCGCTGACCGGGAGCCCGACCTGCTGCTGCAACGCTTCGAGACGGAAGTAGCCGAACACCGTGTCGAACGTGTAGACGATGCCGTCGTCCGCGGAGATTTCGCCGTCGAAGGTCACGATGATGGTCCCGCCGGCTTGGGCGATGTTCTTGAGCACCGCCTTGATTCGCAAGGTGCCGGTCGAGGGCGTGATCTCCCGGTGCTGTACGCCGGTTCCGTCGAGGTTGCGGAAGAAGAGGTCCACGTCGAAGTCGAGCGGGCAGCCGGCGTAGGCGCCCAGCCAGCCGCAGGGTTGCAGTGCGATCTCCATGAGGACCGCGTTGGGCATCGTCGGCCGTGCGTTCGAGCCCTTGTTCTCGGCGAAATACCACGCGTCGCTGGGGATGTCGTATTCCGCGACGACCTGCGCGCCGGGCGTCGCGACGCCGAGCTCGCCCACTACCTCGGTGACCCGGGACATGAAGTGGTAGGGCGGACCCGGCAGCCGCGCGACCCTGCGGTGGGTGTCGAACTTCTCGTAAAGCGGACCAACCGCCAGGGAAGGCTTGGCGATGGCGCACGCCAGCATCGCCGTGTAGTCAAACTTGACCCCGTGGCCTTCGGCGACGGGTTTGGGTTCGACGTAGCCTTCCAGCTCTTTGACGCCCATGTCCATCGGGCAGCCGGGTGAGAGCCGCAGTCCCATCCGGCGGCAGTGGAAGGCCGGCAATCCGTCGACGGTGCACAGCAAATCGGCGAACAGCGTGGGCTCGGGCCCGGCGATGACCTCCCGGACGAACACCTCGTAGACCAGCTCGCGCGATCCCGGGGTGACCTGGCCGCGGCAGACCAGCTTGTACGTCTCGAACGGCACGGGCTCGAAGCGCCACCCGTCGCACCCCATGGTCATGCCGAGGGCGGTCATGTAGATGGCCATCGTCTGCATCGTGGCCTCGTACATGAGGGTGCCGGGCATACACGGGTCGTTCTTGAAATGACCGTCGAAATACCATTTTTCGGGTGTGATGTGTTCAACGGCGCGCAGGTAGCCGCGGCCCCACGGGCCGCCGGCGAAGTCCAGGCGGGTCACCTCGTCGACGAACAGCATCTTGCCGCCGGCGATGCTCGGCGTGCGGGTGTGGCTGGCGGCGCGCTCGAAGCCCGGGCCGAGCGTGCGCCAGACGTCGCCCGCCGCGATCGCCTCCAGGTCGGCGCGCTGCAACGAGGTCCGCGACGTTCTCGCCGGGGTGGGCTCCATTGGGCCGTCGATGGTTTCGTCCTCGGGGCGCCACAGGATCCCGCCCGACGCGGCCAGCTCCTCGTCGGAGAAGAACCCGGCCTGGCCGTTGCGCATGGACATCCGCTCGACGCCGTCGATGGTGCAGTCGTAGTGGAAGAAGAACAGGCGGATGTCACCCTGGCGAGCGTGGCCGTCGACGTGGATGTCGAAGCGCAGGGTGTCGCCGATCTCGGGCAAGCCGCCGAGGTAGGTCACCTCGCAGCCCAGCAGGCGATACACCCGCTCGCCCTTGTTGGCGAAGTCGGCGCCCATCCAGGAGATGAGCATGAGGTCGGCCTGCCCGGCCTCGATCATGATTCCGGCCGGCATCCGGCCCTGATGCAGCCACCAGGCGTCGGCGGTGACATCGGTTTCGGTCCACAGTGTTCCGGTGCCGTTCTTGCCCGGCTCGGCGTCGATGCCCAGCAGCCGATCCGCCAGCAGCAGCGGGGGTTCCGGCATCCGTACCTGCCGCGCGTAGTCGTCCTGCACCGCGAACGCCGGACCGAAAATATCGGAGATCTTGCCCGAGGCGTGCACGCGCAGGCCGTCCTTGTCCAGCGCGAGGCCCACCGGGGGGCGCTTCACCGTCGGCTTGGGTAATTCCTTGCCGGGGGGCGGGGACGGTTGGATCGCGCGGTAGGCGCCCGCGTGGGGCCGATACCCGACATCATTGTGGGACAACGGTTTTCGGCGGTCGTCACCGACCGACAGTGGCTCCGGTGGCGCCTGCCCGAGCAGGTCGGCGCCGACCGGCACCCGTGCCAATGCCTCCGCGACCTTGGGCAGCGCCGGCGGGGCGGGCAGGTGCGTTGTCATGGGCCGCTCCAATTGAGGGGTGATGGGGTGAGCCGGAAACCGCAACCGCGCGTGATTCCCGGTCGGAGGCGTGCAGAACAGACTCCCGAACGCGTCGTGGTGGCCGGGTGGCGGTGGCGCGAGCACGATTTGCTGTTCCTGGCCCCCGAGGCCGGTGAGCGCGACGACCACCGAACGCTTTTCGGCCGTCCACGGCGTGCCATCGGGGCACACGCCCAGCACGCCGTAGAGCGCGCCCGCGGCGACGTGGAGCAGGCCGGATGCGGCGTGCGCATGGCCGAGCAGCGACGACAGGTTCAACGCGCCGGGCGCGGTGCCCAAATGAAGGCAATCGCCGTGCGGTTGCTGATCCGCCGGCAGGGTGGCCAGGACGGTGTCCCCGGCCCGATGCGCGTCCTCGGCGCGTTTGAGCACCACGACGACGGCGGCGTCGCCGGGTGTCTGCTCGCCCGACCGGAGCAGTGCGCGCGCCGCGGCCTCGTGCACCGGTTCACAGCTGAGGTCCACCGCGCCGACGACGGCCGCGTCGACCTCGCCTCGCCGAAGGGCGCGGGCGGCCATCTCCAGCGCGGTGGTGCCCGAGAGTTCCTCCCTGGACACGGTGAAACTCGGCCCCCGCAGGTCGAATTGGCGGTTCAGGCGGTTGGCGACGATGTTGGGCATGGCGCCGACGACGCCGGCGGCCGTCCACCCGGGCACGACGGCATCGCGCGCCGCCGCCAGTTCGGCGGGGTCGTCGATCTCGTCCGCCAACCGCCATCGCAACCCCAGTCGGGTGATCTCGGCGTCGCAGCCCATCCCGACGATGACGCTCGTCCTGTCCGGTGGCAGCCCGGCGATCACCGTCTCGATGTTGACGGCCGCACCGAGAAGGGCCAGCTGCTGGGGCAGCGTCTGGCTGAGATCCGCAGGGGGAAAGCGTGTTTGGGTCACGTCCAGGCGGACCTCGGTCATCCGAGCCCGGCGGGCGCCGCCTGTCCCGCGGGTCGGAATCGGTTCGGCCTTCTTCAGATGGTCGGCCACCGAGGCGGTTTCGTCGTCACCGACCAGCAGGCTGACGCCGACGATCGCGATGTCGTCATCCGTGCGGGGAACGGCGAGCGTCGGCCGGTCGGGGCAGGCGCCGGGGGCCGGGATCCATTCTTCGAGCAGCAGGTGGGCGTTGTTGCCGCCGAAACCGAAGTTGTTGACGGCGGCGCGGCGCGGCCCGCTGCACTCCCAGGGTTCGGCCTCGGTGAGTAGCCGGAATGGCGAGTCGGCGATGAACGGCAACGGGTCGTCGACGTGCAGGGTGGGGGGCCGGATGCCCGCACGCATCGCCGCGAGCACCTTGATCGCCCCCGCGGCGCCCGATGCCGTGATCGAGTGTCCCAGATTGGATTTCAGTGATCCGATGGGTAGCTCCGACATGCCCTCGAAGATGCGCGCCATGCTCATCAGCTCGGTCAGGTCGCCGCGCGAGGTTCCCGTGGCGTGACACTCGACGAGCGAGATGTCTCGCGGCTCGAGCCCGGCCATTTCGTAGGCGAGCCGCATGGCCCGCTCCTGTCCCTCCTGCGACGGCACGAGCGGGCCCTGTCCCCGCCCGTCGTTGCTGAGCCCGACCGCCCGGATGACGCCCAGTATCGTGTCGGCGTCGGCGATCGCGTCGTCAAGCCTCTTGAGCACCAGAAACGCCGCGCCCTCGGCGGGCACCAACCCGTCGGCGCCGCGGTGGAAGGGCCGCGACCTTCCGGTGCGACTTAGCGCCTGCAGCGCGGTGAAGCCGACGTGCAAAAGCAGGTCGCTGGCACCGTTCACGCCGCCCGCCACCATCACGTCCGCCGTGCCGTCGTGGAGTCGGTCGCACGCCAGCTTGATCGCGTACAACGAGGAGGCGCACGCGGCGTCGAGGGCCGTGGCGCCCGCGGTCAATCCCAATGCGCCGGCCACGACGTGGGCCGGAAGGCCGGACATGAAGCGGTTGCGCCAGTCGATCCCGTCTTCGCTTCCGCGCCAGACCTTTTCGGCTAGGTCGATCATCGACGTCGTCGGGTAGCTCAAGTTGCCCATGACGACCCCGGCCCGGCCCGGGACCTCACCCGGACGCCAGCCGGCGCTCTCGAGGGCTTGCCGGGCGGCCTCGACGGCCCACAGGTACAGCGCGTCCAAACCGCGAAAGTCGTTGGCGCCGAGCAGGAAACGGCCGGGGTCGAAGATCTCGTCGAAGCCGCGCACGTATCCGCCGCGGTCCGACCAGGCGTGATCCAGGAAAGGGGCGTCCTTGTCGTCGCGGACGATGCGCGCCGCCGATACCCCCCAATGGCCGGGTTGCGCTGACCCGAGCGCGTCTCGGCCCTCGCGCACCGTCCGCCATAACTCGTCGGGGCTCAGACCGCCGGGCAGGACGCAGCCCTGGCCTACGATCGCGACGGGTGAAAACATCAGCCGCCGTAGGGGTACAACTCGAGCCGTTTGAGGCTGGCCACCACGTGGCCGTCCGCGTCAACGAGATCCAGGTCGCAGACGGCTCCGCTGTTCTTGGCATCGCCGTTGGAAAGCACACAGCGCAATCCGTCGCCCAGCGTCCCGGCGCGATAACGCACCACCTCGCCCACCCGCAGCGGCAGCACCGTGCGGCCGAGCTGCGCGTAACTCCACACCAACGCCAGTTGCAGGCACCCGTCGAGCGCCGCGGAATCGGTGGCCCAGCCCTCGCCCGGCCAACCCGCTTTCGCCAGGCCGTGCAGCGACGCGGTCGCGCTCGTGGCCAGGCACTCGACGTCCCCGAGGACCTGGAACGCGGGGCCGTGGAAGAGCGCGCCGTTGCTGTAGCAGGCGTCGCGGTCCAGCCGGTGTCCACTGGCCGGCGCGGTCGGTGCCGCCGGCGCAACCCCTGGGGCCGAACCCATTTCGGCCGTCCCGGAGTAGTAGGCGGCCGATCCCGCGACGTCGGACAACGTGCAGGCGAGTCGATCCGGCCGGCCCTCCACCGGCGCGGCGCGCACCAGCATCGGGTCGCCCTGCCCGTCGAACTCGTGCAGGGTCACGCCGCGCAGCACCCTTAGGTCGAGCAGACGCTGCACGAGTTGTCCGGGGCGGCACGCCTCGGCCATCCGCACGAACCACTCCAGGACCTGGACCACCGGCAGCACGACGTTGCCCCGGACCCGGTGATCCGCCAACTGCGGCTGCCGTCGCACCTGGGCCAGCACGCGCGCGATCCGGCCTTCGGCTGGCATCGGAGGGGTTGCGCCGCCTGCCGATACGCCGTCGCCGAGGGTGACCTCGGGGTCGTCGGTCTGGGCGTCCAGCACGTCGGAGACGAAAGCGCGCGCGCCGTCGGCGAGCGGAATCAACCCGATGCCGCGCGACTCGAACACCGCCTTCAGCCCGGGCGTGACCATGCCGGAATCCCATGGCCCCCAACCCAAGGCCCGCACCAGGCAGGTTGGTCCGCGTCGGGCCTGCTCCGCCAAAGCCACCTTGTTGAGGATCTCGTTGGCCATCGCGTAGTCGCTTTGGCCGGCGTTGCCGCTGCGCGCGGCCACCGAGGAAAACAGGCAGATGATTTTCAGCGGATCGCCGGCCGTGGCGTCCAGCAGCGCGCACAGGCCGCCGACCTTGGTCTCGAAGACACGGTCGAACCCGTCGAGGGTCTTCTTGTGCAAGGGTGCATCGGCCAATACGCCGGCCCCGTGCACTAATCCGGTGATAGGCCCGAATTCGGCTCGCACGCTGTCCAGTAGAGCGCCGAGCGCGGTCGCGTCGCGCACATCGGTCGCGGCATAACGGACCCGGGAGCCCGCGGCGGTCAGGGCGGCGACGGTGGCCCGCACCTCGCGATCCGCGAGGATGCGCTGCACCTGCTGTTCTAACTCCTTGGGCGTGGGCTTGAGTCCTCGTGTCACGGCGCTGGAGAGCAGCGCCCGCTTGAGTTCGGCGTCGGTTGTCAGGCCGTGCGCCTCGGGGGGTTCGTCGGAAAGCTCCGTGCGTCCCAGCAGCACGAAGGAAGCCTGGGTCTGGTTCGCCAGCGCGATCACGGACGCCGCCGTCACGCCGCGGCCCCCACCCGAAACGACGATCACGTCGCGATGGTCGATGCGACGCGCGTGGGCGGTCACCCGGCTGCCGTCCGCCACGGCCGTGACCCGGCCGTGCGCGCTGCCCAGGCCCACTTCCAGTTCGGCCCCGCCCGCCAATAGCTCCTGCGCGAGCTGTTCGGCCACCGCAAGCGGCGACCGCCCTCCGACCGCGATGTCGATCGCCTTCACCTGCGCGCCGGGCCACTCCTGTGCGGCCGTCTTGGCGAGGGCGGCGATGCCGCCGGCCCAGGCGCGCGGGCCGGGGTCGGTGAGCAGTCCGAAGGTGCCGCCGGTGTCCTGGACGGTGACGAAGACGCCGCCGTGTTCGGCGAACCTCGCGGCGACCCGCTGGGCGTCCGCGAAGACCGTTCGGTTGATGGCCAGCGTGTCGTGGCGCGTGGCCGTTTGCCGCAGACCGCCGAGGTGGATCACCGCCTCGGCGTTGGCGTTTGGCTCGGGCACGAGCGTGGCGTTGACGCCATGCGTGCGCAGGATCGCGGCCAGCGCGTCGGCGGTGGTGCCGGTGGCGTCTTGCGCGGTGACGATCTCCACGTTGGTGGCGGTGTAGAGACCGGGCATTCCCATCCCGCTAGCCGGAGCAGGAATCGCACGCACCGCGTAGCGCGCGATCCCCGCTCCGGCTAAGTCAAAAGGGAGGCGATCACCTGCCCCGGTCGGGGCCGTCAGGCCTTGAAGGTAGTCGACGATTTCTTGCAGCGTGCCCAGCGTCGCCATCGTCGCGGCCTCCACCTCGGGCAGCGCCGGGACCCGCTGCTGCACCGCCGACAAAATCTCCACCCGCTTGATCGAATCAATACCCAAATCGGCTTCCAACGCCATCGACAAATCCAGCATCTCCACCGGATAACCCGTCTTGTCCGCCACCACCTCCAACATCTGGGTCACCAACTCCCCACCGGCAACCGAAACAGCCACCGGCGCAAGCGTGCTCACCGGGGCGCCGTTGCTCGCGGGCGGACCCGTCAGACCTTCGAGGTAATCGACGATCTCCCGCAACGTGCCCAGCGTCGCCATCGTCGCGGCCTCCACCTCGGGCAGCGCCGGGACCCGCTGCTGCACCGCCGACAAAATCTCCACCCGCTTGATCGAATCAATACCCAAATCGGCTTCCAACGCCATCGACAAATCCAGCATCTCCACCGGATAACCCGTCTTGTCCGCCACCACCTCCAACATCTGGGTCACCAACTCCCCACCGGCAACCGAAACAGCCACGGGCGCAAGCGTGCTCACCGGTGCCGCGATCCCGTTGTGACCGGCCGGGGTGCCGTTATGGACCGCCGGGCCGGCCGGGACCGCCGGCGCCGCGGGCACCGAGGGACCGCCGTTGCGGGTGACGGGGGCGGGCGGCGGCGTGGGCATCGCCGGTTTCCCGTTGGTGACGACGGGGACGGCCGAGGGCGGGGTGGGCGGCGCGGCCACGGCGGCCGCTGGCACGAGACCTTGCAGCAGCCTTTGTATTTGGCCGATTCCCTCCTGCACGGTTCCCACCGCGGCGATCAGCTCGGTCACCACGTCGGCGCCGATCTGGAGCATCGGCGAGGAAGGCGCGGCGGGGGCAGACGTCGTCGTGGTCGGGACGACGGTCGTGTACGAATCCGATGGCGCCAATTTGTACTCCGATTCGGTCCTGTGTCCGTTGCTTCGGGCACTGCGGTCGGTGGGGTTTTCGACGGCCCGCTGGACGGGCTCGTTGCTCATCTGGGGCCGTCCATAGTTGGATCCGTTGATCTTCAGGGTCAGCTTCGGTCGCTCCTTGGTGCGCGGGTCGTCGACGACGCGGTAGTCGGCCCAGAGGCTTTCGAATTTCATCGGGACGCCTGCGGCCGCGAGCTGGGCCAGCCCAATCCAGAGCGATCGAATGCCGTTGCGGCCCTTGGTGTCCAAAGGCACCGCGGAGTGCTCTTCGCCGGCGAGACACTTGCCGACCAGACCCGTCAGCACGGCGCCGGGGCCGACCTCGATGAAGGTGCGCGCGCCGGCCTGCCACATCGCCCGAATCTGTTCGGCGAACCGCACCGGCTGGGCGATCTGGTTGGCCAGGGTGGTCCGCATTTGGTGGGGGTCGCCGGCGTACGGCTGCGCCGTCGCGTTCGCGTAGACCGGCACCTGCGGCGCTTCGAACGGAATCTGGCCGAGGAACGACGCGAACGGAGCCGCGGCCGGGGTGACGATGTCGGAATGGAAGGCGGTGGCGACGTCAAGGCGCCGCGCGTTGATGCCCGCCTCCATAAACCGTTGCGCCGCATCGTCTATGGCTGCGCTCTCGCCGGAGAGCACAAACTGGTCGGGGGCGTTGTAGTTCGCGATGGCCACTGGCAGCCCGCACTCGGTGATCAGCTTGCGCACCCAGTCGACGGGCGCGGTCACCGCGCACATCGATCCGTCGCTGTTGATGGCGGCTTCGGCCATCAGTGCGCCACGCGCGCGGGCGATCAGCAGCGCCACCTCTTCGCTGAAAACACCGGCGGCGCACAGCGCGGTGACCTCGCCGAAGCTGTGTCCGCCGACGGCCACGGGCGTGATGCCGAGCGCACGGATCACCGACAGCAGGCTCAGGCTGTGCGCGCCGATGCCCGGTTGCGCCCACTCGGTCCTCGTCAACTCGCCCGCCTGCAGCGCGCGCTCGTCGTCGCTGAAGGCCGTTCTCGGCCAGACGACTTGGTGCAGGTCGCGGTCGGCGTTGAGCAGTTCGGCCCGGGCCAGTTCCCACGGCGCCAGCGCCGGCTCGTAGAGCTGCGGCAGGTCGGCGCCCATGCCGACGTATTGGCTGCCCTGTCCCGGGAACAACAGTGCGACCGGCCCCGGTCGTTGCGCCGAGTAGTAGTAGCCCCGTGGCGAGCTGAACGATGAGGCCAGATCGGGTGTTCCGAGTTTCGCCGCGGCCTCGTCGAGCATCGCGCGCAGGTTCGCCACGCTGTCGGCGACGACGGCCAGGCGGTGCGGCGCGGTGGCGTCGTAGGCGGACTGCGTGCTCCGCGCGAGGTAGCCGAGCATGTCGGGATCGTCGACCAGTGACGCGGACAGCCCGGCCGCCTGCTCGCAAAGCGCCGCGGCGGAGGGCGCGCCGAGCACTATCAGCTCGGAATCCCAGGACCGGTAGCGCCATGCGCGGTTTCCGGCGCCCGTGTACTCCTCGACCGTGACGTGAAAGTTGGTGCCGCCGAAGCCGAACGAGCTGACGGACGCGCGCCTCGGGAGGCCGTCGGCGGCCACCCACGGTTTCGCCTGCGTCGACAGATAAAACGGTGACTTCTCTATTTCGAGGGCGGGATTGGGCCGATCGACCTTGATGGTCGGTGGCAGCGTCTTGTGATGCAGCGCCAGCACGGTCTTGAACAGGCCGCAGGCGCCGGCCGCACCTTTGGTGTGGCCGACCTGAGATTTCACCGAGCCGAGCGCGCACCATTGCCGGTCCGCCCGCCCCGAGCCGTCGAACACCTCTCGCAGCGCGGTGAACTCGGCGACATCGCCGGCCTTGGTGCCCGTCCCGTGGGCTTCCACCAGCCCGACGGTTTCGGGACCGTAGCCGGCGGCGGCATAGGCGCGGCGCAGGGCTTTGGCCTGACCGGCCGGGCTCGGGGCATAGATGCTCTTGGCGCGGCCATCCGAAGACGTACCGATGCCGCGGATCACGGCGTAGATCCGGTCGCCATCGCGTTCGGCGTCGTCGAGGCGCTTGAGCGCCAGCATGGCCAGCCCCTCGCCCAGCATGGTGCCGTCCGACTGCTCGGAGAAGGGGCGGCAGTCGCCGGTGGGCGACAGCGCGGTGACCTTGGCGAAGCACATGAACATCAAGATGTCGTTGAAGGCGTCGACCCCGCCGGCGATCACCATGTCCGACTCACCGAGATAGAGCTCGTGCAGCCCGACCTCGAGAGCGGCCAGCGAGCTCGCACACGCGGCGTCGATGACGCAGTTGGTGCCGCCGAGGTCGAAGCGGTTGGCGATCCGCCCGGCGATCACGTTGCCGAGGAGGCCGGGGAAGGTGTTTTCCTGCCACGCCGTGTAGCCGGAGGCGACGCTCTCGCTGAAGGCGGTGATCTCGGCTTCCGACAGCCCGGCGGCGCGCAGCCCCCGCTCCCACACCGGCCGGTGCAGGCTGCCGCCCATGTAGTTGGTCATCTCGGTGCCGCCGGACGCGCCGAGAATTACGCTGACGCGCCCGCGATCGAGCCGAGAAAAGTCACCACCCGCGACGTCCTCTAATACCTGCTGCGCTACCCGCAGACCAAGCAATTGGGCGGTGTCGGTCGCGGGCACCACATTGGGTGGAATTCCGAAATCGATCGGCGAGAAGTCGATATCGGGTAAGAATCCGCCGCGGCGGGCGTAAACCTTGCCCTGAATGCCCGGAGCGGGGTCGTAATAATCGTCAACGTTCCAATGCGACGGCGGAACGTCGGAGAACAGGTCCGCGCCGGCGACGATGTTGCGCCAGAAGCGTTCGGCCTCCGGAGACCCGGGAAACAGCGCGCTCACCCCGACAACCGCCACAGGAGGATGCTTGGATACCACCGGTCTCCTTCGCGCCGTTAACACCTACCGCATCGCCTGTCAACCCGGTTCACAAAGACTGACCGTTAGGTTTTGCCGGGTTGATCAGCCAAGACGGGTCGAACGCTCGCCGGACGATACCAGAGCATAGGCGATCGTATTGACGGAATGTCAATACTGGGGATCGGTCTCAGGGCGATGGGATCCATCGCACGCAAGCAGGGAGCGGGCAGGCGGCAAAACTACCTACAAGTAATGTTCGCCAACGCCGACGCCATTTCTGCGGCATCGAATTCTGCGGCGCCGGCAATGCGAGCCGAGTCAAGCGCGACGGTCAGATAGCCACCGCACCGGCGGGCGCTATCGATAATGGCTGAGGAATATACCGGAATGCACTTATCGGAACGGGAACGCCGCAGGTTCGCGCCTGCTGGGCGCGGCTGATCCGGGCGGCTCCTTCGAGCAGATTGAGCGCCACCTGGTCGACGTTGCGGTGCTCGCACTTCTCCAGGTAACTGCCGGCCACCCAGCCGTTGAAGGCTCCCATGGATGGGCCGCACCAGATCTGGTAGTCCAGGACGCGCTCCGGATCGCCCTCGATCGCCCACCGGCTTGATTTGCCCAGGTACCAACGGAACACCAGCGCCATCTGATACTTCGCGTCTCGGTCCGCGAGTTCGAGCACCGCCGGCTCCCGCTGTTCCCAGTACCGACGCGTTTCGTCCCAGACGTCGTCGACGCTCTTACCGAGGATCTTTTCCAGTTCCGCGCCGTGTTCGCCGGTCACCGCCGCCAGGTCCGGGTAGCCGGCGTACCACGCGTAGAGCTTCCTCGCCCGCGGGCCGAACATCGAGCCCCGCTTGAGCACCTGCAGGTTCACGCCCATCTCGAACATGTCGGAGGCGGGGGCCATCATCACGTCCGCCACCGAAGCCTTGGCGAGCATCTCCCGCGCGCGAGCCGACAGCCCCGACTCGACGCACGACTGGTTGACCGAGCCCGTGACCACGTACGCGGCCCCCATCGCGAACGCACCGGCCACGGACTGGGGCGTGCTGATGCCGCCGCCGGCGCCCACCCGCACGCGGCCGTCGAGGCCGTGTCGGTGCGCCAGCTCGTCGCGCAGCAGCGCGATTTCGGAGAAGAGCGACGACAGCGGGCGGTTGTCGGTGTGTCCCCCGCTGTCGGCCTCGACCGTGATGTCTTCCGCGACGGGCACCCGCCGCGCCAGCTCCGCTTCCCGCGCAGTCAGCTTGCCGGCCGATTCGAGCGCCGACACCAGCGCCACCGGCGCGGGTTCCATGAACAGGCGAGCGACCTCGGGCCGTGAAACCTTCGCCATCACATGGTTTTTGCGGACGATCGCACCGGCCGCATCGGTCGACAGACCGGACAACGCGTAGTGGACCACCGCGCGGGTCAGTTTCATGAACGCGGACGCCTCGACGATGCGGACGTCTTGCGCGATGAACAACTCCGCCACCCGCGCCTCGAGCGCCGGCTCGGTGGGTGAGTGGATCAGGTTCGCGCCCCACGCGAGTCCAGGATTCCCGGCGAGCCTCGCCCGGATGTCCGCCACGCCGCGCTCCACGTCGGCGTACGCGAGGCCGCCGGCACCGAAGAAACCCAACATGCCGGCCCGGGCCATCGCCACCACCAGAGCGGGTGTCGCGATGCCGTTCGCCATGGCCCCGGTGACGTAGGGGAAACGGGTCCCGTGGGCCTCGCAGAACTCACGGTCGCCGAGCCACTCCGGGTATATCGGCGGCAACGTCGCCACGAGCGATATCTCGGACGCACCCACGCCCACCAGCTCACCGCCCATGGCAAGCCCGAGCTGCCCGGTGGCGGCCTCGCGGACCACGTGAACCGGGTGGCGAACGTGTTGGAGGACGCGAGCGATGTCCGCCGGCGCGAATGCCGGCGGCGCGGTGGTCGCGCGCCACCCACCCAGAACCGGGGTCACACCGGGTTCGGCGTGCGGTTCCAATGCGACGGCAGGTCGCTCGTCCACTGCCAATTCCCTTCAATACGCGTGCTGAGGAAATCCAGCATGGAGTTTCTCACGGACCACCGTTACGGGCGTCGAAACTCTAAAATCTCGGGCGCCGACGCACGCGGGTGTTCTGGCCGCCCTCAGGGCCGGGCCGAAAGCTTTTCGCGCAGACGGCGATTCACCGGCTCGGGCAGCAGCTCCGCCACGTTTCCGCCCAACGTCGCGACCTCTTTAGCCAACGACGAGGACACGAACGAATAGCGCGGCGTGGTGGCCACGAAAAACGTGTCCACACCGGCGATGTGCTTGTTCATCTGTGCCATCTGCAGTTCGTATTCGAAGTCGGTGCCGGTGCGCAGGCCTTTGACGATCGCGGTCATGCCGCGGGCCCGGACGAAGTCGACCACCAGACCCTGCCCGGCCTCCACCCGCAGGTTGGGCAGGTGCGTCGTCGACTCCTCGATCATCGCGATCCGCTCGTCGAGGTCGAACATGCCCTTCTTGGCGGGGTTGACCAGGATCGCCACGACGACCTCGTCGAATTGGGCCGACGCGCGTTCGAAGACGTCGATGTGGCCCAATGTCACCGGGTCAAACGAGCCCGGGCATACCGCGCCGCTCATGTCGCGCGCCGGCGACGATGCAGAGCGAAGCGATGAGGAGGAGCGGCGCTCATGTCGACTGACGGTACACGCCAGGCTCACCCGAATTCGGCCAGCTCCAGGCGGGTGTCGCCGTAGACCCGCTCGGGCCACACCGACCAGCCCGCGGGCCACGTCAGCGCCGCGCCGCCGGCCGCACGCTCGACCGCGGCGACGGTTCCGTCGCGCACCCAGCCGTGCGCGGTCAGCGCGGCCAACACGGCGTTCACCTCCGCGGCGTCGACGTCGTAGGGCGGGTCGGCCAGGACCAGGTCCACCGGGGACGCGGCCCCGGCCGCCACGACGGCCGCCACCGCGCCGCGGCGCAGGGCCGCACCGCTCAGCCCCAGCGCGTCGATGTTGCGCGCGATGACCGCCGCCGTGCGCTGGTCGGACTCCACGAAGAGCGCGGAGGCGGCCCCGCGCGACAGGGCCTCTAGACCCAGCGCGCCCGACCCGGCATACAGGTCCAGCACCGCCAGCCCGGTCAGGTCGCGGCGCGCGGTGACGATGTTGAAGAGCGATTCGCGCACCCGGTCGGTGGTCGGCCGGGTTCCCCGCGGCGGGACGGCGATGCGCCGGCCCCCGGCGACGCCGCCGATGATCCGGGTCACGCGGTCACAACAACGTCGACCAGTAGTCCCAGAACCGCACCATGATCAGCAGAAACACCGCCGTGAACCACAGCGCGGCGATCGACCACCGCCATTGGTAGAGCACCCGCAGCCCACCGGTCTGCAGCGCCGGACGAAACGCGATCGACGCGCTCACCACCAGCAGCGCGATAGTGACCACCCAGACCACCATGCAGTACGGGCACAACGCCCCGATGCGATACAGGCTCTGGAAGATCAGCCAGTGCACGAACACCGAACCGAGCAGCACCCCGACCGTCAGCCCGATCCAATACCATTGCGGCAGAGGAACTTTCGCGACGGCAAGGACGCCGGTGACGATCACCACCGTGAAACCCACCAGCCCGAGCAGCGGGTTGGGAAACCCCAGCACCGACGCCTGCGGCGTCACCATCACCGACCCGCACGACACGATCGGGTTGATGTTGCACGTCGGCACGTAGGACGGGTTGAGCAGCAGCTGGATCTTCTCCACCGTCAGGGTCATCGACGCGGCCAGGCCGATCACCCCGCCGATGAGCACCCACCACGCGCTGGGCGCGGGCACCCGGCTCGGCGAATCCGGCCCCGTCTCGCCGCCGTCCTCGGAGGCGTGCGCGGACACCGGGGCGGTCGTCACGCCGCGGGAGCGACGGCGGTGTCCAGGCCCGGCACGTCGCCGACTATCGACTTGATCTTGCCGACCAGTGCGTCGGGCGTCGACGGCTCGTAATCATTGCCGTTGATCTTGATGGTCGGGGTGGCGTTGATCTTGGCGGCCGCCGCCTCGCCGGTGACCTTGGAAAGGTACTTGCCGCTGTTGATGCAGTCGGGGACCTTGCCGGCGGCACCGGCTTCGCGGGCGAGTTCGATGAGCCGCGCGTTGTCGGGGAAGCTGGTGCCGCGCTCGTTGGGCTGGATGTCGGCGCTGTACAGCGCGGCATGGAAACGGCGGAACGCGTCGATGGATTCGTCGGCGACGCACATGGCCGCCGCGCCCGCCCGCGACGAATAGTTCTGGTTCCGCTGGCTGTCGAGGATCGCCACCATGGAGTAATCGGCGGCGATGGCGCCGACGTCGATCAGCCTGGAAACGGTCGGTCCGAACGTGCGCTCGAAATTACCGCACGCGGGACACAGGAAGTCTTCGTAGAACGTCACCACGGCCTTCGGGTTGCTGGTCCCCGGCTGAGTGACCAGCTTGCTCGACGTCACCCGCACCGTGTCGCCCTCGCCGGTGGCGCCGGGCTTCTTCTTGTGGCTGACGGCCCAGTAGACGACGCCGACCAGCAGGAGTACGACGATCGCGGTGCCCGCGACCTGGAGGAGCCGTCCGGATTTCCCGGTGCCGGACTTCAGGTCGTAGCGCGGGGGGCGTTTGGGTTTGTCGGCCACGGGTTCGCTGATCCTTTGTCACGGTGATGCACGCTTGAGAGGCGCCTCTAGCGTACCGGCGTGACACCCGATGACTCAGGCGCGGCTCAGATGGGCACGCAACGCCGAAATCAGTTCGCTGGTCCCGACGGCGCTGTCGCCGCCCAGCTGGAACAGGTTCGCGAAGCCGTGGGTCAGCGAGCCCATGTAGCGCAGGTCCACCGCGGTCCCGGCGGCCCGCAGGGCCGCGGCGTAGGCCTCGCCCTCGTCGCGCAGCGGGTCGAAGCCGGCGACGGCGATCAGCGCGGGCGCCAGGCCCGACAGCGACTCGGCCCGCAGGGGCGACAGCCGCGGATCCGCCGGGTCGATCCCCGAACCCCGCAGGTACTGCGCCTGGAACCAGTCCATGTCGCGGCGGGTCAGCAGGAAGCCGCGGGCGAACAAGCCCATGGACCGGGTTTGCGCCGTGAAGTCGGTCCGCGGGTAGATCAGCCACTGCAGCACGGGGGCTGGGCCGCCCTCGTTTCGCGCCAGCTGGGCGACGACGGCGGCCAGGTTGCCGCCGGCGCTGTCGCCGCCGACCGCGACGCGCCCGGGGGCCGCGCCGATTTCGGCGGCGTGCTCGTGCGCCCATTTGAAGGCCGCGTACGCGTCCTCGATCGCGGCCGGCGCGGGGTGCTCGGGAGCCAGCCGGTAGTCGACCGACAGCACGTGGATGCCGGCGTCCCGGCACGTCAGCCGGCACAGTGGGTCGTAGGTGTCCAGGTCGCCGATCACCCATCCCCCGCCGTGGTAGAAGACGAGCAGGGGCGCATCCGTCCCGTCGGCGGGGCGGTAGTGGCGCGCGCGGATCTCGCCGGCCGGTCCGGGCAGCGAGATCTCGTCCACCTCGACGTGAACCTGCGGCCCGGGCAGGGCCGCCGTCGTCTCGCGCAGCTGGGCGCGGGATGCGGCCGCGTCGTCGTCGACCACCAGCCCGTCGATGCCGACGGCGTGCAACCCGGACAGCATCAGCTGCAGCGTCGGGTCCAGCGTGTTGCCGTCGATGATCACCGAGCGGCCGCCGAACAGCGCCCGCTTGGCCGGGGTCGGGATCCAGGGAATGACCTTGACGCCGATCGTGGAGACGGCGCCCTGCACGCGGCTCGTCCACCGCATCGATGCGCGTTTGGCTCCGAGGTCGAGGTCCACCGCGAGACTCTTGGCCATGACTTTCTCCTGCTCCCCTCGCCACGCCGGACGACGGTTGTCCGATACCCGTCTATACCCGGCGCGCCGTGCGACCAACTCTACGGGCGTCGGCGAGACGAGCGGGGAACAGGGCATGCCCGCGCGGGCGTCGCTCACGTCGCTTTTGCGGCTGGGTAATATCGTGATCCCCAAGTCGGTGAACCCAAACGGATTGTGAGAGATTTCGGCGGCGGATCCGAATCCACGGACCATCAATTTCACAGGTAGGTGAATGACGTTGACTCGGGAGTCGGGCGCCGCCATACCGTCGATAGCTCTCAATGACGAAAACACCATCCCGGTGCTCGGCCTCGGCGTCGCCGAGTTGTCGGAGGACGAGACCGAGCGCGCGGTGTCGGCCGCGCTGGAATTCGGGTGCCGGCTCATCGACACGGCCGCCGCCTACGGCAATGAAGCCGCCGTGGGCCGCGCGATCGCGGCCTCCGGGATTCCGCGCGCGGAGTTGTTCGTCACCACCAAGTTGGCCACCCCGGACCAAGGTTTCAGTAAGGCCCCGAAGGCCTGCAGCGCCAGCCTGGAGCGTCTCGGCCTGGAGTACGTCGACCTCTACCTGATTCACTGGCCGGCCGCGGCGCTGGGCCAATATGTCGACGCCTTCGGCGGCATGATCCAGTCCCGCGGGGATGGCCACGCCCGCTCGATCGGCGTCTCCAACTTCACCGAGGACCACCTCTCCACGGTGATCGACCTGACCTTCGTCACCCCGGCGGTCAACCAGATCGAGTTGCACCCGCTGCTCAACCAGGACGGGATGCGCAAGGCCAACGCGCAGCACAACGTCGTCACCCAGTCGTACACGCCGCTCGCGCTGGGCAAGCTGATCGACAACCCGACGGTGACCTCGGTGGCCGCCGAGTACGGCAAGACGCCGGCTCAGGTGTTGCTCCGGTGGAACGTGCAACTCGGCAATTCGGTGATTTTCCGCTCGAGCAACCCCGAGCGCATCGCCAGCAATTTGGACATCTTCGATTTCGAATTGGCGGGCGAACACATGGATACGATCAACGGCCTCAACGACGGCACCCGGCTGCGCCCCGACCCGGACACCTACGACGGCTCGTAACCGGCCGGGCTACCCCGCCGGGCAGGTGGCCGCGGCCTGCCGCAACACCCCCGCCGACGGCTGGTCGACCGGCAACTGGTAGCCGCGCAGCACCGCGATGAACTGCATCGCGTACTGGCACGCGAACGCGGCGTTCGGCGGCATCCACAGTGCCGGCGGCGAATCGCCCTTGTCCTGGTTGGCCTGCCCCTCGACGGCCAGCAGGTTGGCCGGATCGTTCGCGAAGCGCAGCCGCTCGGGAAGCGGCCAGCCGTACGCCCCCATGTCCCAGGCGTAGGCCAGCGGGACGATGTGGTCGATCTGCACCGCCTCGCCGACCTTGGCGCCGCGCTGAAATATCACGGTGGTGTTGGTGTACGGGTCGTGCAGGGTTCCGGTGGCCACCGCGTTCGGGCACCGCTTGATCGAGACGTAGGTCTTGTCGACTAGGTCGCGGTCGAGGATGTCGTCGCGGGTGTCACACCCGTTGTGCCCGAGCGGGGCGTCGTTGTTGTCGTCCCAGGCGTCGCCGAACGCCGCGCGGCGGTAGTCATAGCGGTGGGCCCGCTCCGGCAGCACCGCGACGCCCGCGAGCACATCGGTGCCGGGTTGCACCGTGGGGACGTCGGCGCGGGCGGCGACCTCCGCGTGCCTGGCCGAGAGCGATCCCAGCGTCTGGTAGGCGACCAGCACCGCGAGCACCGCGGCGGCCGACAACCACAGCAGCAGCTTCCGGTTCACGCTTTGTCCAGGTATTCGATCCGGTCGGTGTCGGTGAAACGCGCCGCCAGCAAGGCCAAGTCGGCGTTCGACGGGTCCCGCTCGTACGCCTGGACCGCGAAGTCGCGGCCGGCCTCGATGTACGTTCCGTGGTCGGCCAGCGACAGTAATCGCAACGTCACGGCCCTGCCGGATTGGTTGCGGCCCAGCACATCTCCCTCGCGGCGTTCCTTGAGGTCCAGGTCGGCGAGGGCGAAGCCGTCCATGGTCTCGGCCACGGCACGCAGCCGTCGACCGGCCTGCGAATCCGGCGGGACCCAGCTGGCCAGCAGGCACAGGCTCGGATGCTCGCCCCGCCCGATGCGGCCGCGCAGCTGATGCAGCTGGCTGATGCCGAACCGGTCGGCGTCCATCACCAGCATGATCGTGGCGTTGGGGACGTCGACTCCGACCTCAATGACGGTGGTGCACACCAGGACGTCGACCTCACCGGCGCGGAAGGCGGCCATCGCCGCGTCCTTCTCGTCGGCCGACAACCGGCCGTGCATCAGGGCCAGCCGCAGGTCCGCCAGCTCACGGGAGCGCAATCGGTCGAACAGTCCCACCGCGGTCGCCGACGGACGGCGGCCTTCCTCCTTGTCCTTCTTTTCCTTCTCCGGGTCGTCGGTCTCGTCGATTCGCGGCGCCACCACATAGACCTGGCGGCCCGCGGAGACCTCCTCGATGATGCGATGCCAGGCACGCTCGAGCCAGGTGGGCTTGTCGCCGATGAAGATGACGTTGGTGGCGATCGGCCGGCGCCCGCGCGGGAGCTCGCGCAGCGTCGAGGTCTCCAGGTCGCCGTACACCGTGAGCGCGACGGTCCGCGGTATCGGCGTCGCGGTCATCACCAGCAGGTGCGGGGTGATGCCCGCGGGAGCCTTGGCGCGCAACTGATCCCGCTGCTCGACACCGAACCGGTGCTGCTCGTCGACCACCACCATGCCCAGGTTGTGGAAGTTCACCGCGTCCTGCAGCAGCGCGTGGGTGCCGACGACGATGCCGACCTGGCCGCTCGCGACCTCGTCGCGGACCTGCTTCTTCTGCGCCGCCGTCATCGAGCCGGTCAGCAGCGCCACCCGCGTCGCGTTGTCCGCCCCGCCCAGCTGGCCCGCCATCGCCAACTCGCCGAGGACATCGCGGATCGACCGGAGATGTTGCGCGGCAAGGACTTCCGTGGGTGCCAGCAGCGCGCACTGGTAGCCCGCGTCGACCATCTGCAGCATCGCCAGGACCGACACGATCGTCTTGCCCGAGCCGACCTCGCCCTGCAGCAGCCGGTTCATCGGGCGGGTCGCCGCCAGCCCGTCGGACAGCACGGCGAGCACCTCGCGCTGCCCCGCCGTCAGCTCGAAGGGCAACCGCCGCAACAACTCCGCGGCCAGGCCGTCGTCGCGTCGCGGTGCCGGGGGGCCCGATTGCGACAGCTCGCCGTGCCGGCGGCCGACCAGCGCCCACTGCAGGCCGACGGCCTCGTCGAAGGTCAATCGCTCACGCGCCCTTTGTCGTTCGCGCTCGTCCTCGGAGAGGTGAATCGCGCGCAGTGCCTCGTCCTCGGAGATCAAACCGAGTTGATCTCGCAGGTCTTGGGGCAGCGGATCGGGCACCGGGTCGAGGACGTCGAGCACCTGCCGCACGCAGCCGAAGATGTCCCAGCTCTGCATTTTCGTGCTGGCCGGATAGATCGGGAAGAACCGGCCCTCGTACGCCGACGTCACCTCTTCGCTGCTGACAGCCTGCGAGGCGACGGCGATCTTCTTCAGCGAACGGGTTCCGTAACTGCCTCCCCCCGGCGACTCGATGATGAGAAACGCCGGATGGGTCAGCTGCATCGCGCCCCTGAAATAGCCGATCTCCCCCGACAGCATCACTTTCGCGTCTTTGACGAGGTCCTTCTTGAGGTAGTTGGCGTTGAAGAACGTGGCGGTCACTTTGCCGCGACCGGATCCGACAGTGATGCGGTGACACATCCGGCTGGGCGTCTTCTTCATCGGAAACGTTTCGGTAGCGGTGATCGTGTCGACGATCGTGATGTGCTGCCCCTCTTCCGGCCGCTCGTCGCCGGCACCCCACCGGGCCGCGCCCTCGGTGTAGCTGCGCGGGTAGTGGCGCAGCAGGTCGTCGACGGTCCTGATGCCGAATTCCTGATCCAGCAGTTCCGCGGCCTTGGCGCCCACGGTGAAGGTCAGCCGATCCGACAGCGACGCCACGGCTACTCGACCCCGATCAGCAGGACGTCGCCGCGGTGGGTGACGTCCTGCAGGACCACGTGCACGACCACCATCCGGGGACCGAGCTGATGACCTACCGCACCGGCCACCGCGGCGACGTCCTGCTGATCGGGGTCGAGTAGCCGTGGCGTCGCTGTCGGATCGGCTGACCTTCACCGTGGG
>NZ_LZKK01000049.1 GCF_001672815.1 Mycobacterium sp. E796
CACTGGCGGAGGTGTTTTCGGCGATTTTCCGCCATCAGTGCACGTTCGGCGCAGGCGGATCCTACGGGATGAGGTTCGACAGGTCGCCGATCACGGTTTCCGCCTGACCTATGACGGCGAACGCTTCGAAGGCGCCGGCCAAGGGGATGAGGTAGGTGTCGGTTGCGATGGGTTGGCCGATGGCTGCGACGAGGTTACCCGTTTGAAGTCCGTCGGCGAATAGGGTCAGGTCGTAAGCGGGCAGACTCGTCACGAGAGCATTGGCGACATCGGCCGTGGGCAGCAGAATCGAGTAGGCATCCGAAGCCGCGCCCGACAGCGTATTAACCGTGTTGTAGATATTGCCGGCGACGTTGACCGGTGACAGCGCGGAGACGAGATCGGCCGGGCTGGGCAACGAGATGGCTGACGGCCCCGAAGAGGGCATGGTCAGCGAACCCAGCGACGACGCGAGCGACCCGGTTGACGAGAATTCGGCGGAGACGTCGTGCATGAAGTCGGCGATGCCCTGCGGGGTACCCGAGGCGAGCAGGCCGGGCACTTTTTCTACGTCGCTCAGGGGCGGGAAAAGACCGAACTGGGTGGGCACGTTCGCTGGACCCTGCGACCAACCGTAATTGGGGTCGCCGTAGCCCAGGTTCACCAGCACCTTCAAGTCCGGTTGGATCAGGTCGGCCAAAGGATTGCCCACCACCGGGATCGCGCGCAGCGGTTCCAGCAGCGGCAGATTCTGGGTGGGGATCATCTCGTAGGTGGTCATGGGAGTGCCCACGGTCGGCAATGGGATCGCCGTTCCGAGCTGGGTGGGGGTCAGATCCGTGTAGGTGGGATGTACGTAGTAGATCCCGGCAAGCGAGTTGAGATCCGACAGCAAATTAATTGGGTACTGCGGGACGTCGGCGAAGCCATCGTATTCCTGCGTCCAGATGGTGGTCGGGTACAGATTGTCCGGGGTGGGGCCGTTGAAGGTGATGCCGAGAGCCGGGATGCTCAGGCCGTTTAACCGTTCGAAGAGTCCGCCGTTGGGAGCGTTGGGATCGCCGGTTAGCACGAAGGAGACAGCCGACGTCGGCACGCCCTGGGATGCGAGCAGCGGCATCACCATGGACGAGATCGTCGAACTCTGCGATTCACCTTTGACAACGAGGGTGTTACCCGCGTGGACCTGCTGCAATATCGTTTGATCCAGAATCTGGACGCCTTGGGCTTCCGACATGTCCAGCGTCAAGCTCTTGACCCCGGTGTACAGCCCGTAATTGCCTTCGGGTGTGAATAGGGCTTGCGGCGTGAAATTCTGGAAAAAGGGCGCGATGTAAAGGTTGAAGTTCTTCGTGATGAAGTCGGGGGTGGGTATGGGTTCCCCACTGCCGCCCATGATCAAAGCCACGTTCGCGGCGCTGGTGGCACCGGGTCCGGCGAGCAGGCGGGAAGCGCCGGCCGCCTCCGCGTCCGCGTAGGCTCCAGCGGCCGCCGACAGCGCCCGCACGAATTCCTGGTGAAACGCCGCCGCCTGCGCGCTCACCGCCTGAAAGGCCTGGGCTTGCCCGGAAAACAACGATGCGATCGCCGCCGACACCTCATCCTTGGCCGCGGCTAGGATCCCCGTGGTCCGAGCAGCCGCGGACGCCTTCGCGGTGTTGAGCGCTTCGGCAATGCCGGCTAACTCTGTTGCCACCGAATTCAGGTTCTCCGGCACCGCGACGAGATAGGACATCTGAAACCTCCATTGGTTCCGCGGCCAGCCGGCGTCCGGTCCACCCCTGGACGCGCTGCCCGGAGTGCAGAGTATCGCGTTTAAGAAGAAACGCGATAGGACTCGCGAGATATTTTGCCGCAGAGCCGCATTCGGTGCGCCCAGCGCCGCGGGAGGCTAGGCCCCGTAGACCGGAACCGGCGGTCGCGCCTTGGCGAGCAGGTCGGCGACGACGGGTCCCAGCTCGGCCGGATCCCACCGGGCGCCCTTGTCGATCTGCGGGCCGTGCGCCCAGCCCTCGGCGACCCGGATCTTGCCGCCCTCGACTTCGAAGACCTTGCCGGTGACGTCGCGGGATTCGGTGCTGCCCAGCCAGACGACCAGCGGGGAGATGTTCTCCGGCGCCATGGCGTCGAAATCCTGGTCCTGCGTGGCCATCATCTCGGCGAAGACGGTCTCGGTCATGCGGGTGCGGGCCGAGGGCGCGATCGCGTTGACGGTCACGCCGTACCGCCCCATCTCGGCGGCGCCGACGAGCGTCATCGCCGCGATGCCCGCCTTGGCGGCGCTGTAGTTGCCCTGCCCGACGCTGCCCTGCAGGCCCGCGCCGGAACTGGTGTTGATGATCCGCGCGTCCACGGTTTTGCCCTCTTTGGAGAGCCCGCGCCAATACGACGCCGAATGCCGCATGGTGGCGAAGTGCCCCTTGAGGTGCACGGCGATGACGGCATCGAACTCCTCTTCGCTCGTGTTCGCCATCATCCGGTCGCGGACGATGCCGGCGTTGTTCACCAAAACGTCCAAGCCACCGAAGGTTTCGACGGCCTTTTGGATGAGCCCGGCGGCCTGGCGCCAGTCGGCGATGTTGGATCCGTCGGCGACGGCCTCGCCACCGACCGCGGTGATCTCGTCGACGACGCCCTGCGCGGCGCTGCCGCCGCCCGCGGGCGAGCCGTCCAGGCCCACGCCGATGTCGTTGACCACCACGCGCGCGCCTTCGGCCGCGAAGGCGAGCGCGTGCGCGCGACCGATACCGCCGCCCGCTCCCGTGACTATGACAACCCGGCCGTCAACCAAACCCATATTTGTTGTCTCCTCTACTTGATCGCGTTCGCGTTCGTGGTGGCCAGGTAGTGCGGCGGCTCCCCACCGCCGTGCACCTCCAGCGAGGCACCGCTGATATAGCACGCCGCGTCCGAGGCCAAAAACGCTGCGGCCCAACCGACATCCTCCGGCTTGGCCAGCCGGCCGAGTGGCACGTTCTTCGAGATCGCGGCGATCGACTCGGCGTCGCCGTAGAACAGATCGGCCTGTTCGGTTTCGACCATCCCGACCACGCAGGCGTTGACCCGAACCCTGGGGCCCCATTCCACCGCCAGCGTCTTCGTGAGGCTTTCCAGGCCGGCCTTGGCCGCGCCGTACGCGCCGGTGCCCGGCGACGGCCGACGGCCGGACAGGCTGCAGATGTTGACGATCGAACCACCGCCGGGCTGGTTCTGCATCTTTTCGTTGGCGCACTGCGAAACCAACAGCGCGCCAATGAGGTTGAGCTCGATGATCTTGCGGTTGAACTTCGCGCTGGACTCCGCGGTCAGCACGTAGGGCGATCCCCCGGCGTTGTTGACGACGACGTCCAACCGGCCGTGCTGGTCAAAGACGGAGTCGATCAACGACTTGACGGCCTCTTCGTCGCGTACGTCGCACGGGTGGAACTCGTACGGCGAGCCCTCGACGGGCCGGCGCGCGCAGGTGATCACGGTGGCGCCCTGCTTGGCGAAGACCGAGCTGATGCCGGCGCCGACGCCGCGCACACCACCCGTAACCAGAACCACCCGCCCGGCCAGCCCCAGGTTGATGCCTTCCGAAAGGGGCGAGCCTGCTTCGGCGGGAGTCACTGTGCTAGCGTACCAAGCAAGTGCTTGCTTAGGTAGTTACCCCACGAGGAAGTGGCACCTTGCCCATCACAACCACCACCACCGAACCGGGCATCGTCGCGGTCACCGTCGACTACCCGCCCGTCAACGCCATCCCGTCGCGCGGCTGGTTTGAACTGGCCGACGCGGTCACGGCCGCCGGCGCCAATCCCGAGACCCACGCGGTGATCCTGCGGGCCGAAGGCCGGGGCTTCAACGCGGGTGTGGACATCAAGGAGATGCAGCGCACCGAGGGATTCACCGCGCTGATCGACGCCAACCGCGGCTGCTTCGCCGCCTTCCGGGCGGTCTACGAATGCGCCGTGCCGGTGATCGCGGCCGTGAACGGATTCTGCGTCGGCGGCGGCATCGGCCTGGTGGGCAACTCCGATGTCATCGTGGCCTCCGACGACGCCACGTTTGGGCTGCCGGAGGTCGAACGCGGCGCGCTGGGCGCGGCGACGCACCTGTCGCGGCTGGTGCCGCAGCACCTGATGAGGCGGCTGTTCTTCACCGCCGCCACCGTCGACGCCGCCACGCTGCATCACTTCGGCTCGGTGCATGAGGTGGTACCCCGGGATCAGCTGGACGAGGCCGCTTTACGGGTCGCCCGCGACATCGCCGCCAAGGACACTCGCGTCATCCGCGCGGCCAAGGAGGCTCTCAACCTCATCGACGTGCAACGGGTCAACTCGAGTTATCGCATGGAGCAGGGGTTTACGTTCGAGCTCAACCTCGCCGGCGTGGCCGACGAGCACCGCGACGCGTTCGCCGGCACGACGAAGGGTGAAAAGTCTTGAGCGACAAGCGGACCACCCTCGACGACGCCGTTGCACAACTGCGCAGCGGCATGACGATCGGCATCGGCGGCTGGGGTTCCCGACGCAAGCCGATGGCCTTCGTGCGGGCGATGCTGCGCACCGACGTCAAGGACCTGACCGTCGTCACCTACGGCGGACCCGACCTCGGGCTGCTGTGCTCGGCGGGCAAGGTCAAGCGCGTCTACTACGGCTTCGTGTCGCTGGACTCCGCGCCGTTCTACGACCCGTGGTTCGCCAAGGCCCGCACCAGCGGCGCCATCGAAGCCCGGGAGATGGACGAGGGCATGCTGCGCTGCGGGTTGCAGGCAGCGGCGCAGCGGCTGCCGTTCCTGCCGATCCGCGCCGGGTTGGGCAGTTCGGTTCCGGACTTCTGGGAGGGCGAGCTGCGGACGGTCACCAGCCCCTACCCGGCGCCCGGCGGCGGGCACGAGACGCTGTTGGCCATGCCGGCCCTGCGCCTGGACGCGGCCTTCGTGCACCTCAATCTCGGTGACAGCCAAGGCAATGCGGCCTACACCGGCATCGACCCCTACTTCGACGACCTCTTCCTGATGGCGGCCGCCAAACGCTACCTGTCGGTGGAGCGCGTCGTCGCGACCGAGGAGCTGGTCAAGGCGGTCCCACCTCAGGCGCTGCTGGTGAACCGCATGATGGTCGACGCGGTCGTGGAGGCGCCCGGCGGCGCCCACTTCACCACCGCCGCACCGGATTACGGCCGCGACGAGAAGTTTCAGCGACACTACGCCGAGGCCGCCTCCACCGACGAGGGCTGGCAGAGTTTCGTCCAGACCTACCTGTCGGGTGGCGAGGACGACTACCAGGCGGCGGTTCGCGCATTTGCAGAGGAGGCCGCGAAATGAGCACCCGAGCGGAGGTCTGCGCGGTCGCCTGCGCCGAGTTGTTCAGGGACGCGGGCGAAATCATGATCAGCCCGATGACGAACATGGCGTCCGTCGGCGCGCGGCTGGCCCGGCTGACGTTTTCGCCGGACATCCTGCTGACCGACGGCGAGGCGCAGCTGCTGGCCGACACCCCGGCGCTGGGCAAGACCGGCGCGATCGAAGGCTGGATGCCGTTCGGGCGGGTGTTCGAGACCCTGGCCTGGGGGCGCCGGCACGTCGTGATGGGCGCCAATCAGGTGGATCGCTTTGGCAATCAGAACATCTCGGCGTTCGGCCCGCTGCAGCACCCCACCCGGCAGATGTTCGGCCTGCGGGGCGCGCCCGGCAACGCGATCAACCACGCGACCAGCTACTGGGTCGGCAATCACTCGAAGCGGGTGTTCTGCGAGGCGGTCGACGTGGTGTGCGGCATCGGCTGGGACAAGATCGATGCGGACAATCCGGCGTTCCGATTTGCCAACCCATATCGGGTGGTGTCCAACCTCGGGGTGTTCGACTTCAACGGGCCCGGCAGGACGATGCGGGCGGTGTCCCTGCACCCCGGTGTGTCGCCCGACGACGTCCGGCAGAACACGTCGTTCGAGGTGGACGGCCTCGACGACGCGAAAGAGACCCGGCTGCCGACCGATGACGAGCTGCGCCTGATCCGTGAGGTGATCGATCCGAAAGCGCTGCGCGACAGAGAGATCCGCTAATGAGGCTGCGCACACCGCTGACCGAGCTGGTCGGCGTCGAGCATCCGGTGGTGCAAACGGGCATGGGCTGGGTGGCCGGTGCCCGGCTGGTTTCCGCCACGGCCAACGCGGGCGGGCTGGGCATCCTGGCCTCGGCGACGATGACCCTGGACGAGTTGGCGACGGCCATAAAGAAGGTCAAGGCCGCGACCGACCAGCCGTTCGGCGTGAACATCCGCGCCGACGCCGCCGACGCGGGCGATCGCGTCGAGTTGATGATCCGAGAGGGCGTCAAGGTGGCGTCATTCGCGTTGGCGCCCAAGCAGGAGCTGATCGCCCGGCTCAAAGACGCTGGGGCGGTGGTCATCCCGTCGATCGGTGCGGCCAAACACGCACGCAAGGTCGCGGGCTGGGGCGCCGATGCGATGATCGTGCAGGGCGGCGAGGGCGGCGGGCACACCGGGCCCGTAGCGACGACGCTGCTACTGCCGTCGGTACTGGACGCCGTGCAGGGCACCGGGATCCCGGTGATCGCGGCGGGCGGATTCTTCGACGGGCGTGGTCTCGCGGCGGCGCTGTCCTACGGCGCCGCCGGTGTGGCGATGGGCACCAGGTTCCTGCTCACCTCGGATTCCACGGTGCCCGACGCGGTCAAACGGCGGTACCTCGAGGCGGCGCTGGACGGCACGGTCGTCACCACGCGAGTCGACGGCATGCCGCATCGGGTGCTGCGCACCGGGCTGGTCGAGAAGCTGGAAAGCGGCTCGCCGGTAAGGGGTTTGGCGGCAGCGGTGCGCAACGCGGCCAAGTTCAAGAACATGTCCCAGATGACGTGGGCCTCGATGATCCGCGACGGCCTTGCGATGCGCCATGGCAAGGAGCTGACCTGGTCGCAGGTGGTGATGGCGGCGAACACCCCGATGCTGCTCAAAGCTGGACTGGTCGAGGGCAACACCGAGGCCGGCGTGCTGGCGTCCGGTCAGGTGGCCGGCATCCTGGAGGACCTGCCGTCGTGTGCCGAGCTGATCGAATCGATCGTCCGCGACGCGATCGCACACTTGAAGGCCGCGACGGCGCTGGTCGAAGAACCGTCAGCGGTGGACTAAGGACCCTGGCCGCGACGCGGGACGCGGCGTCATCCTGGATGCATGATGACGCTGGCACCGGGATCCTGGCCCACTCCGCTCTTGAACGCCGTTCGCGCTTCGAACAAATACCTGCTCAACCCGCTGATGGTGCAGCTGGCCGGCCACAAGCACTGGTACGCGGCCGCGATCAAGCACACCGGGCGGCGCTCCGGCAAGCAGTACACCACGCCGGTCGTGGCCGAGCGCATCGCCGACGGCTTCGTCATACCGCTGCCCTACGGCACCGACGTGGATTGGTTGCAGAACGTCCGCGCGGCGGGACGGGCGACGATCGCGTCACAAGGCCACGACTACGAGGTGGGGCAGCCCGAGATCATCGACGCGGCGACGGCGCTGCCCATGCTGTCGGCCCCACGCCGGCGCACTTTCGAGCGGGTCGGCATCGACGGGTACCTCAAGCTCACCGACCAATCGACGAACTAAGCCACCGGGGCTGAGTTAAGCCAGCCTCTGAATTCAGCATAAGTGAAGCTATAATCTTCATATGGCTAAGGTGAAGATCCTATCTTCACTGCGTGCGACGATGATCGGCGACGTCGTCGGGTCCCGCCGCGCGCGCGACCGGCGAGCGCTGCACCGGCGCGTCGCGACCGCGCTGCGGGAGGTCGCCAACGGTGCCCTCGATCCGCCCGCCTTCACCGTCGGCGATGAGTTCCAGGGCAGCTATCCCACCCTTGGTGCCGCCATCGACGCCGCATTGGCGGTGCGCCTGCTGCTTGCCCCCGAGACCGACGTTCGGTTCGGCATCGGCTGGGGCACGGTCGCCATCCTCGACCCCGATGCCCGGATCCAGGACGGGCCGGGCTGGTGGACCGCCCGGGCGGCTATCCAGCAGACGGCGGAGGCGCAGCGGCAGCCTGGCTTCACCCTGGTGCGCACCACGTTCCGGGCGGACGAGGACACGCGCACCGACGTCGCCGCCGTCAACGCCGCCCTGATTTGTCGGGACCATCTGCTTGGATCGCTCGATGAAAGATCGTTACGGATTGTGAGGGGCTTGATGGCGGGGCGGACCAAGAAGGAACTCGCCGCGGCCGAGGGCATCAGCCCTTCCGCGGTGTCCCAACGGGCGGCCCGTGACGGTCTGGACCTGATTGTCCGTGCCTCCCAATATCTTCGGAGTTTGCCATGAGCGCCGTCGCGGTCCTGTTGATCGCGCTCGGGATCGCCGACCTGTGCCGGCGGGCGGTTCGCCCGGCGTGGTTCCCGCTGGTGATCGCGCCGGCCGTGGTGGCGGGCTGCGCGGCGCTGGGTGCGTTGTGGCACCGCGGTGATATCCCGCTGCTCGTGTTGGCGGCCACCGCCGCCGTGGTGTGGGAGTGGCTATGCCTGCGGTCCGAGCGCAGCGGCAAACGACAGGCGACGCCGTTGGCCGTGTTCGCCGCCGCGCTGGTGCTGCTGATCGCGTTGTCCGGCTGGTCCTCAGCGGTGAACGGCCTGATCGCGCGGTGGTGTGCGTGGGTGCAATTGCCACTGAGCCACGTGACGCCCACCCGGCTCCTGATGATCATCGCCGTGGTGCTGGTGCAGTTCGCCACCGGAAATCAGTTGGTGCGCCTCGTGCTTGGCTCGGTGGGCGCGGTACGCCCGGCGGGTGAGCCGCAGCCGTCCGACCGGCTCAAGGGCGGCCGGCTGCTGGGCCCGATGGAACGCCTGCTGATCCTGAGCCTCGGCGTCGGCGGGCAGGTGGCCGCGGCCAGCGCCGTCGTCGCCGCCAAGGGAATCATCCGTTTTCCGGAGCTGAGCGCCCAAAAGAACCGCAACGGCGAGGTCGGCATCGACGAGGTGACCGAATACTTTCTGCTGGGCAGCTTCACCAGCTGGCTGCTGGCCCTGGGCGGGATCGCGCTGGTGCTGGGCGCCTAATCTGCTCTTACGACGGGCAGACTATAGGGGTGGCATCTGCACCGGCGGCCCGGCACCTGCTGCGGGCCAAAGATCTCGTCGACGCGCGTTACTACGAACCGCTTTTCGTCGCCGACCTGGCCGCGGCCGCAGGCCTATCTCCGGCCCACTTCAGTCGACGCTTCAAGCAGGCGTTCGGCGAGTCGCCGCACCAGTACCTGCTGACGCGGCGGCTGGAACGTGCCGCCGCGTTGCTACGCACGACCGACTGGACGGTGGCTGCCGTTTGCATCGCTGTGGGTTGGGAAAGCGTCGGCTCGTTCACGACGAGCTTTCGCCGCATGTTCGGCGTGACGCCGCAGATCTATCGGGCCACCTTCCCACCCGCCGAGCGTTATGTACGAATTCCGCGCTGTGTCGCGCTGGCCTACGGACGGCCACGAAACCGCACGTTTCGAGAAGACGACGGACCCGCGTAATCCGCAGCGTCTATGCAACGCAACAACGTCAGGAGAGGGCCGATGCTTAAGATTGCCAACGCACAATTCTGGGTGCACGACCAAGAGGCGGCGCTCGAGTTCTACACCAAAACGCTCGGTTGGGAAGTCCGGGCCGACATGACGATGCAGGCATGGAACTTCCGATGGTTGTGCGTCGGACCCGTCGAGCAGGACGACGTCGGGCTGGTGCTGATGCCCGTGCCGGGGCCGCCGATGCTCGACGCTGCGGCCAGCGCGCAACTGGCCGAGCTGGTGGCGAAGGGAGCCGGTGGCACTTTGTTTTTGGAGACCGACGATTGCCAGGCCGCCTACGACGAATTGTCCACTCGCGGCGTTACATTCAACGATCCCCCGACGCCGCAGGCTTACGGTATCGACACTTCCTTCCGCGACCCATCCGGCAACAACATTCGGCTCACCCAAGTGCTCGAGTTCGATCCGGCACGCGGCTGACCAGGCGTCCCGCCACACCGAGCGTGCGCAGTTGTACGCGATCTGCGGCGTGTCGCCGCACAAACACGCGCGCTCGGCGAATCGAGCTAGAGCCGCTCGATGATCGTGACGTTGGCCGTGCCGCCGCCCTCGCACATCGTCTGCAGGCCGTAGCGGCCGCCGATGCGCTCGAGCGCGTTGAGCATGGTGGTGAACAGCTTGGCGCCGGTCGCGCCGAGCGGGTGACCCAGGGCGATCGCGCCGCCGTTGGGGTTGACCTTCTCGGGATCGGCCTTGATCTCCTTGAGCCACGCCAGAACCACCGGCGCGAACGCCTCGTTGATCTCGACGGTGTCGATGTCTTCGATTGACAGCCCGGTCTTTTCCAGCGCGTAGCGGGTGGCCGGGATGGGTCCGGTCAGCATGAACACCGGGTCGGCGGCGCGGGCGCTGACGTGGTGGATGCGGGCTCGGGGCTTCAACCCGTGGTCTTTGACGGCCTGCTCGGAGGCGAGCAGCACCGCGCTGGCGCCGTCGGAGATCTGACTGGCCATCGCGGCCGTCAGCCGGCCGCCCTCGACGAGCGTCTTCAGGCCGGCCATCTTCTCCAGCGACGACTCACGCGGGCCTTCGTCGACCCGGAACGGGCCGGATTCCGTTTCGACAGTGATGATTTCGTTGTCGAAATGTCCGCCGCGGATCGCCGCGAACGCGCGTTCGTGGCTGGTGAGCGAGAACCGCTCCATCTCTTCGCGGGACAGGTTCCACTTCTCGGCGATCATCTCCGAGCCGCGGAACTGGGAGATCTCCTGGTCGCCGTAGCGGTGCAGCCATTGCTTGGATTCGCTGGTGGGCGAGGTGAACCCGAACTGCTCGCCGACGGTCATCGCCGACGAGATCGGGATCTGGCTCATGTTCTGCATGCCGCCGGCCACGATGAGGTCGGCGGTTCCCGACATGATCGCCTGGGCGCCAAAGGAGATCGCCTGTTGGCTGGAACCGCATTGCCGGTCCACCGTGACGCCGGGCACCTCTTCGGGGTAGCCGGCGGCCAGCCACGAGAGCCGGGCGATGTTGCCGGCCTGTCCGCCGATCGCATCGACGCAGCCGGCGATCACGTCCTCAACGGCGGCGGGGTCGACGTCGACTCGGTCGAGCAGGCCGCGCCACGCATAAGCGCCCAGGTCGACCGGATGTATCCCGGCCAGTGCGCCGTTGCGCTTGCCGACCGCGGTTCGCACAGCGTCGATGACGTACGCCTCAGTCATTGTGTCGCTCCTTCTTTGGTAATGCCGCCAAGGACAATGGCGAGATATTGCTGACCCACCTGCTGCGCGGTGAGCGGTCCGCCGGGTTGATACCAGCGCACCGACACCCAGGTGGTGTCACGGATAAATCGGTACACCAGGTCGACATTGAGGTCGGGCCGGAAGCAGCCCTCGTCGATGCCCTGGTTGAGCACCTCGACCCACATCTTGCGTTGTTGGCGGTTCATGTCCTCGATGTAGGAGAACCGGGCTTGCGACAGCAGCCGTTTGGCCTCGTCCTGGTAGATGACGACCTGCGCGTGGCGATCCTCGATCGCCTCGAACGACGCCATGAACAGTCCCTTGAGCCGCTCCAGCGGATTGGGCTCGCTGTCGATGATTTCGCGGTAGCGGGTGAACAGCCACTCCAGGAATTCGCGGAGCAGCTCGTCGACCATCTCCTCTTTGGAGGAGAAATGGTGGTACAGGCTGCCGGACAGGATGCCCGCGCCGTCGGCGATGTCGCGGACGGTGGTGGCGCGCAGACCGCGCTCGGCGAACATGGTCGCGGCGAGCGCAAGCAACTCGTCTCGCCGGCTGTTAGCCTGACCGGTCACTCGGTCCACCGGATCAGGGTATCAACCAAGCGCTTGCTCGGCCAGCGAGGCCACGGGTTGGCCCCCCATCACCGACACGGCCTCGTTAGCTCGCGTTTCCGCGCCAGGCTAACGAGAAATTCGTGGGTTTCGAACTGAGGGGAATTTCAGCCAAAACCGGGAGAAACCTCCGGCAGCGTCGTAATCTCACCGACATTCGGGCCAGCCCGACGCCGTAAATGGGTCGACGCGTGGAGGTCAACGGTCGTGAGTTTCTTGGTGTTACCCCCAGAAATCAATTCCTTACGGATATTTAGCGGTGCCGGATCTGCGCCGATGTTGGAGGCCGCTGCGGCATGGAACGGTCTGGCCGATGAGCTAGGAGCGGCAGCGAATTCATTTTCGTCGGTGATCTCCGGGCTAACGGGTCAGGCATGGCAGGGGCCGGCCTCGCAGGCAATGACGGCTGCAGCTGGTCCATACGCGAGTTGGCTCAGCTCGGCCTCCGCCCAGGCTGCGGACGCAGCCGGACAGGCGCAGGCGGTGGCCAGTGCATTCGAGGCGGCGCAGGCTGCAACGATCCATCCGCTGGCGGTGGCGGCCAACCGAAACTCCTTTGTGCAGGCGGTGATGTCGAATTGGTTCGGGCTCAACGCGCCGGCCATCGCCGAATTGGAAGGCGACTACGAGGCGATGTGGGCCCAAGACGTGGCGGCGATGGTCGGCTATCACGGTGGGGTGTCGGCGGCGGCCGCACAATTGGTACCGGCCCAGACCCTGCAGGACATCGTCGCGACGCTGCCCAACCTGGGCATCGGCAACCTCGGCAACGCCAACCTGGGCAGCGGCAACAAAGGCAGCGGAAACCTCGGCAGCGGAAACAGCGGCAACTCCAACCTGGGCGGCGGCAACATCGGCAACGCCAACATCGGCTTTGGGAATGCCGGCGAGGCCAGCATGATGACCGGAGATCCGGGCGGTCATAACGTCGGCATCGGTAACCTCGGCAACGGGAACTTCGGCTTGGGCAACCTCGGCAACGCGAACATCGGCGGCGGGAACACCGGCAACGGCAACGTCGGCTTCGGCCTTACAGGCAACAACCTGGTCGGTATCGGGAATGCTTATTACAACTCGGCAACCGGTCAATTCACTTTCGCCGGGCTCAACTCGGGCACCGGCAACATCGGCTTCGGGAATTCCGGCACGAACAACATCGGCTTCTTCAACTCGGGCAGCGGCAACATCGGCATCTTCAACTCGGGCGTCAACACCCTGGTGCCAGGTGGGGCCGGAGTTGTGGGCAGCATCAACAACATTGGCATCGGAAACTCCGGCGTCTTGAACTTCGGGTTCGGCAACTCGGATACTCTGGGCACGGGCTTCGGGAACGCGGGCCAGTTCGACACCGGCTTCTGGAATTCGGGCAACACCGCCACAGGCTTCGGGAATTCGGGCTTTGCCAACACAGGCTTCTGGAATGCCGGCGACGTCAATACCGGCTTTGGGAATTCGGGTAGCGTCAACACGGGCTTCTTGAATTCTGGCAACGTGAACACGGGCTTCTTGTTCACCACCGACAGCGGCCAGCTGAACTCGGGATTCAACAACACCGGTGTGGGTGAATCGGGCATTGGGAACACGGGCCGGTCCGTGTCAGGCTTCTTCAACTCGGCCAGCGGCGGCAGCGCCTTCAACGGAGACGTCTCGGGCCTCTTCAACAAAGTCACCGGCGGCTCGGTTAGCGACAGTGATGTCTCGGGCTTCTTCAACACCGGCGTGACGGGCCCGATTATCAGCGCGGGGAGCGGCCCCTTCAGTGGCAGTGACTCGGGCTTGGGCAACATCGGCACCGGAATCGCGGGTCTGTTTAATCTCGCCCGCCTGTAACCAATCAGCTTTGCGGCCGCGTCTGACGGCCCACGGACACTGAGTGGAATCGGAATGATCTTTACGGTTGAGTAACTCGGACAAACGCGGGCCATAAGCGTCGCTGTCACGCGAAAAACCTACTGTGGACGCCGCGATAGTCGTACCATCTGTGAAGGATTACGCGATTCCATATCGACCACCGGTCGCCAAATGGACCGGCGCCGACGGGTGGGAGGCCACGATGGCGAATTTTGCGGTGTTGCCGCCGGAGATCAATTCCCTGCTGATGTTCAGCGGCGCCGGTTCGGCGCCATTGCTGGACGCGGCGGCGGCCTGGGATGGCCTGGCCTCGGAGCTGGGATCGGCGGCGTCGTCGTTTGCGTCGGTGACCTCGGGCCTGGCGGGTCAGGCCTGGCAGGGCTCCGCATCTCAGGCGATGGCGGCCGCGGCCAACCCGTATGCGGGCTGGCTAACCGAGGCGGCAGCTCAAGCGGCGGGAGCGGCCGGCCAGGCGAGGGCGGTGGTAAGCGCGTTCGAGGCGGCCCAGGCGGCGACGGTGCACCCGCTCATGGTTCAGCTCAACCGCAATTCGTTGGTGCAATTGGCGATGTCGAATTGGTTCGGCCTCAACGCCCCTGCGATCGCCCAGGTCGAGGGCGACTACGAGGCCATGTGGGCCCAGGACGTGTCGGCCATGTCCGGCTATTACTCCGGGGCGTCTGCGGCGGCCGCGGGATTAAGCCCCGCCCAGACCCTGCAGGACATCCTCGCCACGCTGCCGAACCTGGGCATCGGCAACAAGGGCAACGCCAACGTGGGCCCCGGCAACACCGGAATTGCCAACCTCGGCAGCGGAAACACCGGCAACAACAACATCGGTGGCGGCAACGGCTTTGCCGGTGTCCCGGCTAACGGGAATATTGGCTTCGGAAACCACGGCGACGGAAACATCGGTTCCGGCAACGGCTCTAACCCCGGCTCGATCACCGATCTCGGCCACAATGTGGGCTTCGGCAACGCCGGCAGCAATAACTGGGGCCTCGGAAACGCCGGGGACGGGAACCGGGGCCTCGGAAACGCCGGGGACAACAACATCGGGGGCGGCAACGCCGGCAACAACAACATCGGCGGCGGGAACACCGGCAACCACAACATCGGCTTCGGGCTCACCGGCAGCAACGAAATCGGCATCGGGAACACCTATTTCAACACCGCGACCAACCAGTTCAGCTTCGGCGGGCTGAACTCGGGCGCGGGAAACATCGGCATCGGCAACTCGGGGTCCGGCAACATCGGCTTCTTCAACTCCGGCAACGGCAACATCGGCTTCTTCTCCACGGGCACCAACACCCATTTGCCCGGTCACCTCAACAGCTTTGGCTTCGGGAACGCGGGCGCCGGCAACATCGGCTTCGGAAACGCGGGAAACTGGAACTTCGGCTTCGGGAACTCCGCTGATGTCAACACGGGCTTCGGGAACTCGGGCGGACTTGACACCGGCTTCGGGAACGGCGGCGGCTTCGATACCGGGTGGTGGAATTCGGGTGCCACGAACACAGGCTGGGGGAATTCGGGCGGCGTCAACACGGGCGCGTGGAATTCCGGTCTGGCCAACACCGGTTTCGGCTTCACCACCGACACCGGGGCCAGCCACTCGGGCTTCAACAACTCCGGCACAAATGTCTCGGGCTTCGACAACACGGCCACCGACGGATTTGCCTCTGGCTTCTTCAACACCGTCATCAACGGGGGCGCGATGTCGGGTATCGGCAACACCGGGGTCCCGACTTTCAACCCGACCTTCAGCGGCTCGCTATCCGGATTCTTCAATACGGGCACCGAGTTTGGCGGTCTGTTCAGCCTCGCTCGACTGTTGGCGGGTTAGCGCGCGCCACATCAGCGATGTCGCCCGCCACGCGGTGATGTTGTTAGCCGTGCCAGCTCGAACATCGTGACAACTCGGGCAAACTCAACACGGCAACGGGAATTCGGGCAACGCAAACACCGGCTTCTGGAATTCGGGCAATGTGAACACGGGCCTCGGGTTCATCACCGACTGCGGCGCACTCAACTCGGGCTTCGGCAACGTCGGTGTCGGCGACTCGGGCTTTTTCAACACGGGCTCCGACATGTCCGGGTTCTCCGATAGCGCCAGCGGCGGCATTAACAACACCTCGATGTCGGGCTTCTTCAATACGGCCTTCGGTGGCTCGACTGTGGACGGTCAGGCGTCGGGCTTCTTCAACATCGGCGTCACCGGCCCCTAGAGGCCTCGCCGAGCGGCGTCGCGAGCGGCTTTAGTTCGGGCTTGCTCAACATCGGCACCGGCATAGCCGGCCTGTTTGACCTCACCCGCTTGTAACTGATCATCGGGTTAGCTCGGTCACCCGAATCCAGCCTCTCTAACTTTTCTACCGAAACCAGGATGCACAGCGCCCCAGAGTCGTAGCATTCCGATTTGGAAATACGTTGCTTCGTTCGGACCGAGTCCCCTTGGGGTAGCCGGGAATACGGAAGGAAGTCATCGATGGCGAACTTCATGGTGTTGCCGCCCGAAATCAACTCGTTGTTAATGTTCAACGGCGCAGGTTCGGCACCGATGCTCGAGGCGGCGGCCGCATGGGACGGGCTGGCCTCGGAGTTGGGCTCCGCGGCGTCGGCGTTTTCCTCCGTGACATCCGGGTTGGTCGGTCAGGCGTGGCAGGGCCCGGCATCTCAGGCGATGGCGGCGGCGGCCACCCCCTACGCCGGGTGGTTGAATTCGGCGGCGACGCAGGCGGCGGGCGCGGCCGGGCAGGCCCGTGCGGTGGTCAGTGCCTTCGAGGCCGCCCAGGCGGCAACCGTGCACCCAATCCTGGTGGACCTCAACCGGAACTCGTTGGTGCAGATGGTGATGTCGAACTGGTTCGGCCTCAACGCCCCGGCGATCGCCCAACTCGAGAGCGAGTACGAGGCGATGTGGGCCCAGGACGTGGCGGCGATGTCGGGGTATTACTCCGGTGCGTCAGCCGCTGCCTCAGCGCTCACACCCGCGCAGACCCTGCAGCAACTGTTCGCCACCCTGCCCAACCTGGGGGCCGGCAACAAGGGCAACGCCAACCTGGGCAACGGCAACACCGGCAGCGGCAACGTCGGCAACGGCAACAACGGCAGCTCCAACCTGGGCGGCGGAAATTTCGGCAACACCAACATTGGTAACGGAAACTTCGGGAGCAACAACGTCGGCTCCGGAAATATTGGCGCGGGGAACATCGGGTTCGGGAATTCCGGTACCAGCCTAACCACCGGCCGTAACGTGGGCCTGGGCAACGCCGGCACCAGCAATTACGGCTTCGGCAACTCCGGCAGTGGGAACATTGGTGGCGGAAACACCGGCGTGGGCAACGTTGGTGGCGGCAACACCGGCAACAACAACATCGGCTTCGGGCTCACCGGCAGCAACGAGATCGGCATCGGCAACACCTATTTCAACACCGCCACCAACCAGTTCAGCTTCGGCGGGCTGAACTCTGGCAGCGGCAACATCGGCTTCGGCAACTCCGGTACCGGCAACATCGGGTTCTTCAACTCAGGCAGCGGCAACGTCGGCATCTTCAACACGGGATCCAGTACCGCGCATCCGGGCGGCCTGAACAACATTGGCATCGGGAACGCGGGAGCCAACAACTTCGGAATCGGGAACTCGGGCGTCTTCTCAACGGGCGTCGGCAACGCGGGCCAATGGGACACCGGCTTCGGAAACGCGGGTAACTTCGACACGGGCGCCGGGAACTCGGGCAATGCCAATACCGGCTTTGGGAACTCGGGCTTCCAAAACACCGGCAACGGGAACTCGGGCTTCGAAAACACCGGCTTCTGGAATTCGGGCAACGTGAACACCGGCGCCGGCTTCACCACCGACAGCGGCCTCGAGAACTCCGGCTTCGGGAACACGGGGGCCGGGGACTCTGGCTTTGGGAACACCGGCGACGCTACGTCCGGCTTCTACAACCGTGCCACTGGCGGCCTGGTTAACGGCGGCAGCTCCGGCTTCTTCAACACGGCCAGCGGCGGTTCAAGCGAGAACGGCTTTTCGTCGGGCTTCTTCAACACGGGCGTTACGCAACCGCTCGGCATATTCCCCATCGGCACGGTCAGCGGCTCTAACTCGGGCCTGTTCAACATCGGCACCGGCATCGCAGGGCTCTTCAACCTGGCCCGCCTGTAGCCGATCAGCTCACGCGTGCTGGTTGGATACCGAAATCACCTCTCCGGTGAGGTAACTCGAGTAATCGCTGGCCAAAAAGGCTATGGTGGAAGCGATTTCCCACGGCTCGGCCGCACGGCCGAACGCCTCCTGCGCCGAGAGCCGGTCGAGCAATTCGGCCGAGGTCGTCTTGTCCAGAAACTTGTGCCGGGCGATGCTGGGCGAGACGGCGTTGATCCGGACGTCGTACTCGGCGGCTTCGATTGCGCTGCAGCGGGTTAGGGCCATCACGCCGGCCTTGGCCGCAGCGTAGTGCGACTGCGAGTGCTGCGCGCGCCAGCCCAGCACACTGGCGTTGTTCACGATGACGCCCCCGTGCGACGCCTCGCGGAAATACCGCAGCGCCGCGCGGGTCGCCCTGAACACCGACGTCAACGTCACGTCCAGGACGCGGTCCCACTCGTCGTCGGTCATGTCGACCACCGGGGTCTGCCCGCCCAGCCCGGCGTTGTTGACCAGCACGTCGAGGCGGCCCATGCGCGCGGTGGTCGAGTCGATCAGGGCGTCGACCTGGGCCGTGGACGTCACGTCGCACACCACCTTCTCCACCCGGCCCAGCCCGAGCGCGCCGAGCTCGTCGGCGGTCTCCCCCAACCGCCGTTCGTGGTGGTCGGACACCACCACGTCGGCCCCTTCGGCCAGTGCCCGCCGGGCGGTCGCCGAGCCGATACCGGTTCCGGCGGCCGCGGTCACCACGACCACCTTCCCTTGCAGAAGCCCGTGTCCGGCAATCTCTTTCGGCGCTTCGGAGAGCGTCATCCCTTAACCTCTCGCGGTAGGCCGAGCACCCGCTCGGCGATGATGTTGCGCTGGATCTCGTTGGACCCGCCGTAGATGGTGTCGGCGCGGCTGAACAGGAAAAGCCGTTGCCATTCGTCGAATTCCCCGTCGGACAACGCCACCCCGGGCCGGCCGATCACGTCCATCGCCAACTCGCCCAGATCGCGATGCCAGTTGGCCCACAACAGCTTCGACACGTTGTCCTGGCCGGGCTGCTCCACGTCCATAGTGGCCAAAGCGTACGAACGCATGGCCCGCAGGCCCGTCCAGGCCCGCGTCAGCCGCTCGCGGATGAACGGGTCGCCGGCGGCACCGTTGCGCTGTGCGAGCTCGGCCAGGTTGGAAAGCTCACGGGCGTACCGGATTTGCTGTCCGAGGGTGGAGACGCCGCGCTCGAAGGTCAGCGTCCCCATCGCGACGCGCCACCCGTCGCCCGGCTGGCCGACCACCAACGACGCGTCGGTGCGGGCGTCGTCGAAGAACACCTCATTGAATTCCGAGTCGCCCGTCAACTGAATGATTGGGCGGACATGCACGCCCGGTTGGTCCAGCGGGACCAGCAGATAGGACAGGCCGGCGTGCCGCTTGGAGCCCTTCTCGGTGCGCGCCACCACGAAGCACCACTGCGCCCAATGCGCCAGCGACGTCCACACCTTCTGGCCGTTGATCACCCACTGGTCCCCGTCGAGTTCGGCGGTGGTCGAGACGTTGGCCAGGTCGCTGCCGGCGCCGGGTTCGGAGTAGCCCTGGCACCACAGCTCGGTGACGTCCAGGATCCGGGGCAGGAACCGCTGCTGTTGCTCCGGTGTGCCGAATGCGATCAGCGTCGGGCCCAACAGCTCCTCGCCGAAATGGTTGACCTTGTCCGGGGCATCTGCCTTGGCGTACTCCTCGTAGAACGCCACCCGGTGCGCCGTCGAAAGCCCTCGCCCGCCGTGCTCCACCGGCCAGCCCAAGCAAGTCAGTCCGGCCTCGGCGAGATGCTGGTTCCAGGCCCGGCGTTCCTCGAACGCCTCGTGCTCGCGCCCGGGGCCACCAAGGCCCTTGAGAGCTGCGAATTCGCCGACCAGATTGTCGGCGAGCCACTGGCGGACCTCCGCCCGGAACTCTTCGACGTCCTGCATGCCCTGTAGGCTAACCTACCAAGCACTTGCTTTGTTAAGGAGTTCCAGTGTCCACCGATCCCCGCACCGTGCCCGCGGCGCTGGATCGCTTGGCACACCAACTGCCCGACCACGACGCGCTGATCACCGAGGAGCGGTCTTTCACGTCCGCCGAACTACGCACCGAGGTGCACCGCGCGGCGGCCGCGCTAATCGCGCTGGGCGTCCAAGCCGGCGACCGGGTGGCCATCTGGTCGCCGAACACTTGGCATTGGGTGGTGGCTTGCCTCGCGATTCACCACGCCGGCGCCGCGATGGTGCCGCTGAACACCCGCTACACCGCCGAGGAGGCCGCCGACATCCTCGCGCGCACGGACGCGCCCGTGTTGTTCGGCATGGGCCGGTTCCTCGGCAACGATCGGATCGCCGACCTGGACCGCTTTGGTTCTCAAGCCCTGCCGGCGCTGCGACACATCGTGCGGATCCCGATCGAGGCAGACGACGGCACCTGGGACGATTTCATGGCCCGCGGGAGCGACACGGCGGCGGTGGCCGACCGCGCCGCGGCCGTCGTTCCCGAAGACGTCAGCGACATCCTGTTCACGTCCGGCACCACGGGCCGCAGCAAAGGCGTGATGTGCGCGCACCGCCAGTCGCTGTCGGCCTCGGCGTCGTGGGCCGCCAACGGCAAGATCACCGCCGACGACCGTTACCTCTGCATCAACCCGTTCTTCCACAACTTCGGCTACAAGGCCGGCATCCTGGCCTGCCTGCAGACCGGCGCGACGCTGATCCCGCACCTGACCTTCGACCCGCTGCGGGCGCTGCAAGCCATCGAGCGACACCGCATCACCGTGCTGCCGGGTCCGCCCACCATCTATCAGACTCTGCTGGACCATCCGGCGCGCAACGACTACGACCTGAGCTCGCTGCGGTTCGCCGTGACGGGCGCCGCCACCGTGCCGGTCGTGCTGGTGGAGCGCATGCAGTCCGAGCTCGACATCGACATCGTGCTGACCGCTTACGGGCTGACGGAGGCCAACGGCATGGGAACCATGTGCCGCGCCGACGACGACGCGGTCACCGTCGCCACCACCTGCGGGCGTCCGTTCGCCGACTTCGAATTGCGGATCGGTGAGGGCGGTGAAGTTCTGCTCCGCGGGCCCAACGTCATGCTCGGCTACCTCGACGACCCCGCGGCGACGAACGCCGCCATCGACGCCGAGGGCTGGCTGCACACCGGCGACATCGGCGCGGTCGACGAGGCGGGCAACCTGCGCATCACCGACCGCCTCAAGGACATGTATATCTGCGGCGGGTTCAACGTCTACCCCGCCGAGGTCGAGCAGGTCCTGGCCCGGATGGACGGGGTGGCCGACGCCGCGGTGATCGGGGTTCCCGACGAGCGGCTGGGCGAGGTGGGGCGCGCGTTCGTGGTGCCCCGGTCCGGTTCCGACCTGGACGAGCAATCGGTGATCGCTTACACCCGTGAGCATTTGGCGAACTTCAAGGCGCCGCGGTCGGTGCGGTTCGTCGACGAGTTGCCGCGCAACGCGGGCGGCAAGGTGGTCAAACCACAACTGCGAGAGTTGGCCTGAATTGGATCTGCAATTAGACGACGAGACGCTGGCCTTCCAAGCCGAGGTGCGGGACTTCCTGGTGGCCAACGCCGAGAAGATTCCGACGAAGTCCTACGACAACGCCGAAGGCTTCACGCAGCACCGGCTTTGGGATCGCGTGCTGTTCGACGCCGGCCTCTCGGTGATCACCTGGCCGGAGAAGTACGGGGGCCGCGACGCGCCGCTGCTGCATTGGGTGGTGTTCGAGGAGGAGTACTTTCGCGCCGGGGCGCCGGGCCGGGCCAGCGCCAACGGCACCTCGATGCTGGCCCCGACGCTGTTCGCGCACGGCACCGAGGAGCAACTCGACCGCATCCTGCCGAAAATGGCCAGCGGCGAACAGATCTGGGCGCAGGCGTGGTCGGAACCCGAGTCCGGCAGTGACCTGGCCTCATTGCGGTCGACCGCCACCAAGACCGACGGCGGCTGGCTGCTAAACGGCCAAAAGATCTGGAGCTCGCGGGCGCCGTTCGCCGAGATGGGATTCGGGCTGTTCCGCTCCGACCCGGCGGCCGAGCGGCACAACGGCCTCACCTACCTCATGTTCGACCTGAAGGCCCAGGGCGTCACCGTGCGGCCCATCGTCCAGCTCGGCGGCGACACCGGCTTCGGCGAGATCTTCCTCGACGACGTCTTCGTTCCCGACGAGGACGTGATCGGCACCCCGAACGACGGCTGGCGCGCTGCCATGAGCACGTCTAGCAACGAACGCGGCATGTCGCTGCGCAGCCCGGCCCGCTTCCTGGCCGCTGCGGAACGATTGGTGCAGCTGTGGAAGGACCGCGGCAGTCCTCCGGGCTTCGCCGACCGGGTCGCCGAAGCGTGGATCAACGCGCAGGCCTACCGCCTGCAGACCTTCGGCACGGTGACCAGGCTGGCCGCCGGTGGCGAGCTCGGCGCCGAGTCGTCGGTGACCAAGGTGTTCTGGTCGGACCTCGACGTGGCGATACATCAGACCGCGCTCGACATCCTCGGCGCCGACGGCGAACTGGCCGGACCCTGGACCGACGGGCTGCTGTTCGCGCTGGGCGGCCCGATCTACGCCGGCACCAACGAGATTCAGCGCAACATCATCTCGGAACGTCTGCTGGGTCTACCCCGGGAGAAAAGGTAATGGACTTCGCACTAGACGAACAGCAGCGCGACTTCGCCGCCAGCATCGACGCGGCGCTGGGCGCCGCGGACCTGCCGGGCGCCGTCCGCGCGTGGTCGGCCGGCGACACCGCACCCGGCCGGAAGGTATGGGAGCAGCTGTCCAACCTCGGCGTCACCGCGCTGGCCGTGCCGGAGAAATTCGACGGCATCGAGGCCCATCCAGTCGACCTGGTGGTCGCGATCGAACGCCTCGGGCGCTGGTGCGTGCCCGGCCCGGTAACCGAATCCATCGCCGTCGCTCCGATTCTGCTCGCCTCCGACGATCACGCCGAGCGCTGCGCGGGCCTGGCTTCCGGTGAACTCATTGCCACCGTCGCGATGCCGCCGCACGCGCCGCGCGCCGTCGACGCCGACACCGCCGGGCTGGTCCTGCTCGCCACTGACGAGGGCGTCACCGAAGCCCAAGCGGGAGAGGGCCATCGGTCCGTCGACCCCAGCCGTCGCCTCTACGACATCACGCCGACCGGCGACGCCTGGCACGCGGATGTCAAGCGCGCCTACGAGTTCGGGGCGCTGGCCACCGCGGCGCAGCTGGTCGGCGCCGCCGAGGCACTGCTGAACGGCGCTGTCGACTACGCCAAGCAACGCAGCCAGTTCGGGCGGGTGATCGGGTCGTATCAGGCGATCAAGCACAAGCTGGCCGACGTGCACATCGCGATTGAACTGGCCCGACCCCTGCTGTACGGCGCGGCGCTCACCGTGGAACCACGCGACGTGAGTGCGGCGAAGGCGGCCGCATCCGACGCGGCCCTCCTCGCGGCGCGCGCGTCGTTGCAAACCCACGGCGCCATCGGGTTCACCCAGGAGCACGACCTGTCACTGTGGCTGCTGCGGGTGCAGGCACTACGCTCGGCCTGGGGCACACCCGAGGCACATCGGCGGCGAGTCCTGGAGGCGCTATGAGTGAAGAGCGGGAGCTTTTGCGGGAGACCGTGGCCGCCCTGGTCGCCAAGCACGCGGACCCGGCGGCGGTGCGGGCCGCGACGGAGTCGGAGCGCGGCTACGACGAGGCGCTGTGGCAACTGTTGTGTGAGCAGGTCGGCGCCGCGGCGCTGGTGATTCCCGAGGAGCTGGGCGGCGCGGGAGGCGAATTGGCCGACGCCGCAGTCGTTCTGCAGGAGTTGGGCCGTGGCCTGGTTCCCTCTCCCCTGCTTGGCACGACGCTCGCGGAGCTGGCGTTGCTCGCGGCGGCCGAACCGGACGCGAAGACACTCGAAGCCCTCGCCGAGGGCAGTTCGATCGGCGCGCTGGTGCTCGACCCCGACTTCGTGGTCAATGGGGACGTCGCCGACGTCGTCGTCGCGGCCGCCGAGGGCGGCCTGAGCAGGTGGACCCGCTTCAGCGCACAGCCCGTCGCCACCATGGACCCCACCCGCCGCCTGGCCCGAGTGCAACCGGAGGAGACCGAAGCCATCGGTGACGACCCGGGCATCGCGGACATCGCCGCCATTCTGCTGGCGGCCGAGCAGATCGGCGCCGCCGAACGTTGCCTGGAACTGACCGTCGAATACACCAAGAACCGGGTGCAATTCGGCCGCCCGATCGGCAGCTTCCAGGCGCTCAAGCATCGGATGGCCGACCTGTATGTCACCGTCGCCGCGGCCAAGGCCGTCGTGTCCGACGCGTGCGACGACCCCAATCCCACCAGCGCGGCGACGGCACGCCTCGCCGCCACCGAAGCCATGAAATCCGTAGCGGCCGAAGGGATTCAGTTGCACGGCGGCATCGCGATCACCTGGGAACACGACATGCACCTGTACTTCAAACGCGCCCATGGCAGCGCGCACCTGCTCGACCCGCCGCGAGAGCTGCTGCGCAAGCTGGAATCTGAAGTCCTGCCAACGTGATTGACCACGTCGCGCTGCGCGCCGGCATCCCGCCGTTCTATGTGATGGACGTCTGGCTCGCCGCCGCGGAGCGCCAGCGCAGCCACGGCGACCTGGTCAACCTGTCGGCGGGCCAGCCGAGCGTCGGCGCTCCCGAGCCGGTGCGCGCGGCCGCGGCCTCCGCGCTGCACCTCAACCAGCTGGGTTACACGGTCGCGCTTGGCATTCCGGAGCTGCGCGCCGCGATAGCGGCGGACTATCAACGCAAACACGGGATCGAGGTCGAGTCCGACGCGGTCGTCGTGACCACGGGTTCCTCCGGTGGCTTCCTGCTGGCATTCCTGGCGTGCTTCGACGTGGGAGATCGGGTGGCGCTGGCCAGCCCCGGTTATCCCTGTTATCGAAACATCTTGTCCGCGTTGGGATGTGAGGTCGTGGATATCGCCTGTGGCCCGGAGACCCGGTTTCAGCCCACCGTGCAGATGCTCGCCGAACTCGACCCGCCGATAAAAGGCGTGATCGTCGCCAGCCCTGCCAATCCCACCGGCACGGTCATCCCGCCGGCCGAGCTCGCCGCCATCGCGTCGTGGTGCGAGGCCTCCGGGGTGCGGCTGATCAGCGACGAGGTCTACCACGGGCTGGTCTACGAGGGGGCGCCGCAGACCAGCTGCGCCTGGCAGACCTCACGAGACGCGGTGGTGGTCAACAGCTTTTCCAAGTACTACGCGATGACCGGCTGGCGACTAGGGTGGCTGCTGCTGCCGACGGAGCTGCGACGCGCGGTGGACTGCCTGACCGGAAACTTCACCATCTGCCCGCCGGTGCTGTCGCAGCTCGCCGCGGTGGCCGCATTCACCCCGGAGGCGACTGCGGAAGCCGACGGCAACCTGGCGCACTACGCGATCAACCGCTCGCTGCTGCTCGACGGCCTGCGGCGAATCGGCGTCGACCGGTTGGCGCCCACCGACGGCGCGTTCTACGTGTACGCCGACGTCTCGGACTTCACCGACGACTCGTTCGGTTTCTGCTCAAAGCTGTTGGCCGACACCGGCGTTGCGATCGCGCCGGGCATCGACTTCGACACCGCGCGCGGGAATTCGTTCGTCCGGTTGTCGTTCGCCGGACCCACCAGCGACATCGAAGAGGCCCTCAACCGAATCGGCCCCTGGCTGCCCGTCAGCGGTTGAACCGCCCGGCGAGGTATTCGGCCCGGCAGGCGTTACGGGCGAGCTTGCCGCTCGTCGTGCGTGGGATCCCCCCGGCGGCCACGAGGCGCACGTCGGCGACGCGAATCTGGTGATGCCGCGAGATCGCCGCCCGCACCGTGTCGGCGATGGGCCCCAAATCGCGGCCCGCGCCGGGAGCGCGCTCGGCGACGACGACCACCTGCTCGCCGGATCCGCCGCTCCCGGTGAGAGTTGAAACCGCCTCGGCCGGAACGGAAAACGCGGCGACGTAGCCGGTGCGGATCGCCGGCGACGCTTCGCTCACGGTGGTTTCGATGTCGTGCGGGTAGTGGTTGCGGCCATCAATGATGATGAGGTCCTTGATCCGGCCCGTCAGGTACAGCTCGCCGTCGACGTAGACGCCGAGATCGCCGGTCGCCAGCCAGGACCCGTTGTCCGGAGCGCCCTCGGCGTGGCTGCCCACCTCGAGCCGGGACTGCAGCTTGTTGCCGAACACTCGTCGGGTTTCTTCCTCGCGGCCGAAGTATCCGCGGCCGACGTTGTTGCCGTGCAGCCAGATTTCGCCCACCGTGCCGTCGGGCACCTCCGCGCCGTCCGGGTCGGCGATCACCGCCCACTCGTCGAGGATCGGCTGGCCGCAGGAGACAAGGGAAAGCGCACCGGGTGCCGTCGGGTCGACGACCACCGCGCGGCCGGCGCCGAGCTGCTCGCGGTCGAGGAAGATCGCGCTGGCCGCGGCGTCCGGGGCGATGCTGGCGACCGACAGCGTCGCTTCCGCCATCCCGTAGGACGGCTTGACCACCGACGCGGGCAGACCGTACGGGGCGAAGGCGTTGGTGAACTGCTCGATGGCCGACATGCTCACGGGCTCGGACCCGTTGAGCAGGCACACCACGTTGCTGAGGTCGAGGTCTTCGCCCTTCGGGGGCAGTCCCCGCTGGGCCGTCAACTCGAAGGCGAAGTTCGGTGCCGCCGCCATCGTCCGGCCGCGGGTCGCCGCGATACCCAGTTGCTTGATCCAGCGGTAGGGCCGGCGAAGGAAAGCCATCGGATCCATCAGCGCGACGTGCGCCCCGAAATACGCCGTGAACACGATCATCATCAGTCCCATGTCGTGATACAGCGGTAGCCAGCTCACGCATTGGACGTCGGTGTTCAGCCCGCCGTGCAGGATCATCTGCATCGCGTTGGTGTAGACGGCGCGGTGGGTGATCTCCACCCCGGCCGGCGTGCGGGTGGAACCCGACGTGTACTGCAGATAGGCGAGGTCGTCGGTGTCCCGAACGGGGTCGGTGAAGGTCTCGGCGAGGCTGGCGGGTACCGCGTCGACCGCGATCATCCGCGGCCGCTCGTTCGCGGGCAGGGTCCGGATAAACGTCCGCACCGATTCGGCGGCCGCGGTCGTGGTCAGGATCGCGGCGGGCCGGCCGTCGGCCAGCACCGCGGCCAGCCGCTCGCCGTGCCCCGCCAACGTCGGCGCGAAGAGGGGTATCGCGACATTGCCCGCGTGGACGGCGGCGAAGAAACCCGCCACGTAATCGAGGCCCTGGGGCGCCAGGATCGCCACTCGGTCCCCGGGCTTGGTGACCTGCTGCAATCGGGCGCCAATGGCGCAGACGCGCGACCACAGCTCGTTCCAGCTGAGTTCGAGGATTCGCCCGTCTTGGTCCTGCGAATAGTCGATGAAGCGGTAGGCCGGATTGTCACCCAACAGGGCTCGGTTGTGGTCGAAATTCGAGGTCAGGGTGACACCCTCGGGCACCACAATCCCGCCGCTCGGGGCAGCGTTAGGGTCGACACTGCCCGAGGCAGCCCCGACAGCACCGGCCGACCCGTGATCCCGACTCACGTTGGGACAGGTTAATAGACGCTCTTATTATTCGCCGCATTTGCCTGGGTATGGCGGTCGTCACGTCGAACAATGGGCGCGCTGCGGATCACTTTGGAAATCGGCCTCAGGGCCCGAGGACCTTGTCGAGGCGGGCCTCGAGCGCACCGCGGTCACCCAGGTCGGCGACATTGATGCCGAACCGTTCGGCGAGGGTGTCGACGACGGCGGCCGCGTCGTCCAGCCGGATTTTGTCGCTGTCGTCGGCGCGGTGGACGGTCAGGTAGCGCCCGGCCAGGTTCAATCGGCCGTCGTCGGTGACGCGGGCCGCCATAAGTCCGGTCACGAAGTGCGACGACGGGTGGGTTGAGACGAACCAGCTGCCGACCTTGAGGTCGATCGCCGGTGCCGTGCGCGTCGTGAACTCATACAGCGGCACCCACTCGCCGCGGATCTGGGCCTGCAGCACCAGCCCGTCGCGGCAGTCCTCGAGCCGATACGGCTCGAGCGCGGTCTGTTGGACGCTGCCGGTCTCGATCCGGATCGGGGAGGTCGGTGTCTGTCCGCCGAAGCCGACGTCGACGAGGTAGGGCCCCTGGGAACCGGGGAAGGTCACCGCGAGCACGGTGTGGGTCTGCGCCGGGAACGGCGCATCGGGCGGAAGCATCCAGATCACCCGGCCCGCCAAGCGCCGCACCCGAAAGCCGAGCTCCGACAGGACGTAACCCATCAGCCCGTTCTGCTCGTAGCAATAGCCGCCCCGGCGCCGCTGAACCAGCTTGTCCGTCAGGGCATCTGGGCCGAGGTCTTCGACTGGCGTTCCCATCAGTGGATCGAGGTTCTCGAACGGGACCGCGCGCGTGTGAGCGCTCACCAGCGCCTGCAGCGCGTCGAGCGTCGGCTCGGCAACGCCATGAAAATCGATGCGCTCGAAATACCCCATCAGATCCAACGTCATATCGCCATTCTGGCCCGAGCATCCCCTCGAAGGCTCGCGCCAAACCCGTTGCTTCCTCGTGCGGTTGGCCGCCACGTTTTCCCTTGATAACGATGGTCGCCGAAAGATGCTCCCGCGAGGTCACGGGCGATACTCTTGAGCTCTTCGAGCTGTAAGCACGGGAGGTTAAGCGGCCAGGAATGCCCGAAGAACCCAGGTCCGACGGCGTGGCGTCGGTATCCGGCGGGATCGCCGCGGAGCTGGCGGCCGCCGGATTTGAGGATGCGCAGCAGGTGGCCCGCGGTGGGGCCGGGGTGATCTATCGCTGTTACGAGACGGCGCTCGGCCGCAGCGTCGCGGTGAAGCTGCTGCCGTCGCACATGGACGAGGAGAGCCGGGAACGCTTCCTGCGCGAGGGCTACGCCATGGGCGGGCTGTCCGGGCACCCCAACATCGTCAACATCCTGCGGGTCGGGGTGACCACCAGCAACCGGCCGTACATCGTGATGCCCTACCACGCCGCGGATTCCCTGGCGGTCCGGTTGCGCCGCGAGGGACCGCTGTCCTGGCCCGACGCCCTGCGCATCGGTGTAAAGCTTTGCGGCGCATTGGAAACCGCGCACCGGACGGGAACGCTGCATCGCGACATCAAGCCGGCGAACATCTTGATCAACGACTACGGCGAACCGCAGTTGAGCGATTTCGGCATCGCCCACATCGAAGGCGGTTACGAGACGGCGACCGGGTTCTTCTCCGGCACCATCGACTACACGGCGCCGGAGGTCATGACCGGCAGTCCGGCGACGGTCGCGGCCGACATTTACTCGCTCGGCGCCACCCTTTATGCGCTCATCGTGGGCAATGCCCCCCACGAGCGCAAGAAGGGTGAGGACCTCATCGCGCAGTACCTGCGGATCAGCACGACCGGGGTCCCGGATCTGCGCCCCGAGGGGATCCCGGACGCCGTGTGCTCGGCGATCGAGAGGGCGATGTCGCTGGACCCGGCCGACCGGCCCGCCTCGGCCGAGGAATTCGGCCGAGAGTTGCAGGCTGCGCAGCGCGTCAACGGCCTCAAACCCGATGCGATGGCGATCGGCGGGCTGGGTCGCGCGGCCGTCGACGCCGCCCCCTCCCCCTCCCCTAATGGCGGGGAAACCCGCCCGACTTCGCCGATCGGGGCGCCCGTCGCCCACCACGACGCGGTTGCGGCCGCGCCCCGCACCCCGTCGGGCCCCTCCGGTCATGATGAGTTTTCCGCGGCTGCCGGCGTCCTGCGCAGCGGGCACGCCGCGGAAACGCAGCCGCGGGTGTCGTCCGGCGGGCCGCCGAGCGCGCCGAGCGGTCCCCAACAGCCTCCGGCGCCGCCCCCATGGCGCAAACCCGTAGCGCTGCGCGTCCGGGAGTGGTTCGCCCAACCGGGCAAGAGGCGCGGTCGCATCGCCCTGGCGGCCGTCGTCGTGGTGCTGTTGGCCGTGGGCGCCGTCTTCCTGTGGTTGCGGCCCGACAACGGCACTCAGAAGACCGCCGGCCCGCCGGCCCAGGCGCCCCTCGCCTGGAAGCCGATCACCAACGCCCGCGTCGCGCGCGATGCGGTCGCCACCACCCAGGCCGACGGCACGATCTGGGTCTTCGGCGGCATCCGAAGCGACGGCAACCCGACCACCAAGCACGAGGGCTACGACCCCGCCATCGACGAATGGAAGGGCGGCGACGATCTGCCGGTGGCGCTGCAACACGCGATGGCCGTGACCTGGCAGGGCAACCCGGTCGTCCTCGGCGGCTGGAAGACCGTCAACGGCAAAAAGGTTGCCAGCGATCAGGTTTGGCGGGTGGTCAACAGCCGGTGGGTCGAACTGCCGCACCTGTTGGCGCCCAGGGCCGCCGCGGCGGCCGCGGTGGTCGGAGACCGGCTCGTCGTCACCGGCGGGGTCGATGCCGCGGGCGCCCTGCTGACCACCACCGAGGTCTTCGACGGCAACACTTGGAGCCTGGGCGCGCCCATACCGACACCGCGGCAGATGCTGGCCGCGGGGTCCGACGGCAAGCTGATGTATGCGGTCGGGGGAACCACCGGGGACTCCAGCCTGACGATGGTCGAGGCGTACGACCCGGCCGCGAAAACCTGGACGACGAGCCGGTCTCCGACCACCGCGGCCGCCGCGGCGGCCCTGGGCGCCAACAGGTGCGGCAGTTCGACCCACCGGCTGTTGACCACCCGCCAAACCTGATCGCTGGCAACCTTTTTGCCGTTGACGGTCTTCCAGCCGCCGAGGACGACTGGGATCCCCTGCCCGACATGGCGACGGCGCGACACGGAATGGCCGTCGCCGCGGTGGAGAAGTCCGTGTACGCGATCGGCGGCTCGACGGCCGTCGGGGACAGCCAGGTGATTTCCGAGGCCGAATCGCTGAAGCTGCCGCCCCGCGAGATCCAGCCCGCGTCGCAATGGCGTTCTCTGCCCGACGCGCCGACCCCGCGGCTGATGACGGCGTGGACCGTGCTGGGCGACAAGATCTGGATCCTGGGCGGCCTACGGGACGGCGTCGCCCTGACGACGGTCGAGAGCTACGAGCCGCGCACCGGCGCCTGGGAGACCGGGCCCCCGTTGCCCATCCCGCTGCACCACGCAGCCGCGGCGACCTACCGCGACGAGGTGGTGGTGCTCGGGGGCGCCAGCGACAACATCGCGGACGGGTCCAACCGGGTCTTCGCGCTGCGCCGCGGCAACTGGGTGGAGCTGCCCAGCCTCACGCACGCCCGGGCGGCGCCGGCGGCGGCGGTGGCCGGCGACAAGCTCGTCGCCGTCGGCGGGCAGAACGCGAAGCAGCTGGTCCCGCAGACCGAGGTCTTCGACGGAAGTTCGTGGACCGATGCCCCCGACATGCCCACCGCGCGCGAACACCTGGCCGCGGTGTCCGACGGCACCTACGTGTACGCCGTCGGCGGCAGGTTCCTTTCCTCCGACAAGAACTCCGCGGCGCTGGAACGCTTCGACCCGGTATCCGGGGCGTGGACGAGGTTGGTGGGCATGCCGACGCCGCGCGGAAGCTATGGCGCCACGTACATCGATGGGCGCATCGTGGCAGTCGGTGGCGAGGAACCGACGATGGTGCTCAACGTGGTCGAGATGTACGAGATCGCCGACGGCAAATGGACCACGTTGGCCCCCATGCCGACGCCGCGTCACGCCGAGGTGGTGGCGACGGTCGGCAACACCGTCTACTGCATCGGCGGGGCGAATCGGCCGACCCACGAGGGCCCCATCGCGACGGTCGAGGCGCTCGACTTCAGGTAGCCACCGGCGGATACCCGGTTGTTTTATTCCTGTCAAATATGGGGACCCCGGTACGGACGGGCTGCAGCAGCTACCCAGACGAACCGACGGAGCCCCCTATGAATACGAGCACCATGTGGATTGTGATCGCCGTGGTCGCGGCGGTTCTCGTGATCGCCGCCGTGATCTTTGCCGCGAGGGCGGCGTCGCGCCGCCGGCGCGTGCGGCAGGCTGAGGAGATTCGCGAACAGGCCAGGGTCACCACGACCAGGGCCGAGAAGCGGCAAGCCCTCGCCGATGAAACGGCCGCCAAGGCGCGGGCCGCGCAGGCGGAGGCCGAAGCCAAGGCCGCCGAAGCCGCAAGGCTGCAGGAACGCGCGGCTAGCCATCATAACGACGCGGCGACGACGCGCGAGGAACTCGAGGACCAGTTGAAGCGCGCCGAGAAGATCGACCCGCAGACCCGCGCCGAAACACGCGAGACGCCCGCCGACGGCCATGACGCAGCGCGCGACGAGAGGTCACCGGAGACCAACGCGGAAGCGACCAGGCACCACCGCGCCTAAGCCCCGGGCCGGCCGGCCAGTCCCGGTGGCCCGCCCCCTCAGCGGGCCACCGGGCACGGTCGTCTACACCAGCTGTAAGGCGTCTTCCCGACACTGGCGGGCGAGTTGCTGTTCGCGCGCGTACAGCATGCCGTAGCTGAAGCCGTTCTCCCCCACAGTTGTTCCCGCGGCCAACGCCATCTGCCGAAGTGTGTGGGTGGCGACGACGGTGTCCTGGTGGTCGCCGAGCAGGCTTTGAATCCGCTTGTAGTGCTTGACGGTCCGCTTGGCTCGCTTGTCGAGGGGATTGCGCAGTTCGGCGGCGTAGCGGGCGCGCTTGGCGGCCTTGCGCGCTCGATGCAGCAGTTCGTTGTCGTCGGATCCGAGCGCCTCGGCCAGCCGCCGATCCGCCTTGCGCTCCGCGCGCCGGGCCCGCCTGCGCAGCGCCGCGGCCGAGATCTGTTGCGCGACGGGCGGTTCGTAGCGCCAGTCGCGCAGCACGGTCAGCAGCGCGCGGTAACGGTCGGAGTCCATGGCCTCGTCGAGCCGGGCGCGGGCGGGCAGCTCGATCGCCTGCAGGTCGTTGCGGATCCGCGACCGGACGGGACCGAGAATCAGCTCGTCGGGCATGCCGTCCAGCGCCTCGGCGAAGCGGCGCTCCTGGACCTCGCAATCGCGAACGTCGCCGAGTAGCGCCGCGAACCATTTGAGTTCGACGTCGGCGTCGCCGACCTTCTGCCGGTCCAGCAGTTTGGCGAAGACGCGCAAGGTGCTCCGCAACCGCCGGACCGCCACGCGGGTGTCGTGCACGGGGTCTTCGCCACCGCCGTGGCGCAACTCCTCGTCGCCGTTTTCTATCTCGTCGATTTGGGCGTTGAGATAATCCGTCAACGCCCGGGTGGCTGATGAGCGCATACCCCACCGGATGCCCGCAAGGCGGCCGGCGCCAAACATGGGGTGTCGGTTCGCGAGCGTAACCACACTGCGAAAACGCGACCGAAATATCGCATTGTGGTTACGCTCGCGGCCAAAAAAACTACAGCCAGGTGTCCTGGGTGGTCGTGGTGAGGAACGCTTCCAGGTCGTCCCGCCATTGGGCGGGCGTCGTCTTGTCCGGCTCGATGCCGGTGTAGTCACCGCGATAGAACAGCAGCGGCCGCGGCTTGATCTTGGGAGCCTCCGAGAGCGACTGCACGGCACCGAACACCACGAAGTGGTCCCCGCCGTCGTGCACGGACGCCACCGTGCAATCGATGTAGGCCAGCGACCGGTCGATGATCGGCGAACCCAATTCCGAAGGGTGCCAGTCGATCCCGGCGAACTTGTCCGGTTCCTTCGAACCGAACCGTGCCGAGACGTCTTTCTGCTTTTCGGTCAGCACGTTGACGCAGAACCGGCCGCTGGCCTCGATGGCCTTCCAGGACCGCGACACCTTCGTCGGGCAGAACAGCACCAGCGGCGGGTCCAGGGACAGCGCGGCGAACGACTGACAGGCGAAGCCGATCGGCACGTCGTCGTGCACGGTGGTGATGATGGTGATCCCGGTGCAGAACTGACCCAGCACCTGCCGGAAGGCCCGCGGATCGATCTGTGCCGACATGGTTGCCTCGGGCTAGGCTCGGAAGCCAACCGTGAAGTCGTGGCCCCACAGGCTCACCGCGGTGCTCTCCCGGGCGATCCAGTCGTCGTCCGCCACTTGCCGCCCCTCGCACCCGAATTCGACGTCGAACCCGCCGGGCGTCTTCATGTAGAACGACAACATCAGGTCGTTGACGTGGCGGCCCAGCGTGGCCGACATCGGCACCTTGCGGCGCAGCGCCCGGTCCAGGCACAGGCCAACGTCGTCGGCGTTTTCCACCTCCACCATCAGGTGCACGATGCCGCTGGGCGTCTGCCCGGGCATGAAGGCGAGGCTGTGGTGGCGCGGGTTGCAGCCCAGGAACCGCAGCCAGACCGGCGCCCCGTCGGCGGGCCGACCGACCACCTGCGGCGGCAGGCGCATGGAGTCGCGCAGCTTAAAACCCAGCACGTCGCGGTAGAAGTGCAACGTCTCGTCGTCGTCGCGGGTGGTCAGCACCACGTGCCCCAGGCCCTGCTCGCCGGTGACGAACCTGTGCCCGTACGGGCTGACCACGCGGCGGTGCTCCAGCGCGGCGCCGTGGAACACCTCGAGGCAGTTGCCCGACGGGTCGGAGAAGCGGATCAACTCGTCCACCCGGCGGTCCGCGAGTTCGGCCGCGGTGCCCTCCTTATACGGCGTGCCCTCCACGTCGAGCCGATTCCGGATCTCTTGCAGCCCTTCGGCGTTGGCGCACTCCCAGCCGGCCTCCGAGAGCCGGTCGTGCGCACCGGGCACGATGACCAGCCGGGCCGGGAAATCGTCCATGCGCAGGTAGAGCGCACCCTCGGTGGTGCCCTTACCCTCGACCATGCCCAGCACCTTCAGGCCATACTCCCGCCACGCCGCCATGTCGGTGGCCTCGATGCGCAGATAGCCCAGCGACCGGATACTCATCGCCCGCCTCCCAGGAAATCAATGGTCAGCTTGTTGAATTCGTCGAACTTCTCCACCTGAGCCCAGTGCCCACATTGCCCGAAAACGTGGAGCTGCGCACGCGGAATCGTCTTCAGCGCGACCAGCGCGCCGTCCAGCGGGTTGACCCGGTCCTCGCGCCCCCAGATCAGCAGCACTGGCTGGCGCAGCTGGTACACCTCGCGCCACATCATGCCGAGCTCAAAGTCGGCCCCGGCGAACGACATTCCCATCGCGCGGGTCGCGGTCAGCGATTCCGGCGTGCTGGCCAACGCGAAGCGCTGATCGATCAGCTCGGGGGTGATCAGCTTCTGGTCGTAGACCATCACGCGCAGGAAGGCCTCCAGGTTCTCCCGGGTGGGTTCGACGGAGAACTTGCCCAGCCGTTTGACTCCCTCGGTGGGGTCGGGCGCGAACAGGTTGACGCTCAGCCCGCCGGGGCCCATCAGCACCAGCCGTCCGGCGCGGTCGGGGTAGTCGAGGGCGAACCGCACCGCGGTGCCCCCGCCCAGCGAATTACCCACCAGCGGAACGCGTCCCAGACCCAGCTGGTCGAAGAGCCCGTTGAGCGCCCGGGCGGCGTAGCGGTTGAACTGCCCGTGCTCGGCGCGTTTGTCGGAGTGCCCGTAGCCGGGCTGATCGACGGCCAGCACGTGGAAATGCTCGGCCAGCACCGCGATGTTGCGTGAGAAGTTGGTCCAACTCGACGCGCCCGGACCGCCGCCGTGCAGCAGCACCACCGTCTGATCGTTGCCGGTTCCGGCCTCGTGGTAGTGCAGCTTGAGCGGGCCGTCGACGTCCACCTCGGCGAAGCGCGAGGTGGACTCGAACGTGAGCTCCCCCGTGGCAGTGGTCATCAGACCATCGTGTCGCCGGGCGGCAACCCGAACTCGTTGTTCCCGAAGATCACGTAGGCGCGCTCGGGGTCGTTGGCGGCGTGCACCCGGCCGGCGTGCGCGTCGCGCCAGAACCGTTGCACCGGTTGGTCGTTGGCCAGCGCGGTGGCGCCGGACGCCTCGAACAGCCGGTCGATCGCGGCGATCGAGCGTCCGGTGGCGCGCACCTGGTCGCGGCGGGCGCGGGCCCGCAGCTCGAACGGGATCTCCTTGCCCGCGGCCAGCAGCGCGTACTCGTCGGCGACGTTGCCGGACAGCTGGCGCCACGCCGCGTCGATGTCGCTGGCCGCCTCGGCGATGCGGACCTTGGCGAACGGGTCGTCCTTGGCCTTCTCGCCGGCGAACGCCGCGCGCACCCGCTTGCCCTGGTGTTCGACGTGCGCGTCGTACGCGCCATAGGCCATGCCGACGATCGGCGCCGAGATGGTGGTGGGATGCATTGTGCCCCAAGGCATCTTGTAAACGGGGGCGGTGTTGGTCGCATATCCCCCGGCGGTGCCGTCGTTCATCGCCTTGTAGGACAGGAACCGGTGCCGGGGCACGAAGACGTCTTTGACCACCAGGGTGTTGCTGCCGGTGCCCTTCAGGCCGACGACGTGCCACACGTCGTCGATGCGGTACTCGCTGCGCGGGATGAGGAAACTGCCGAAGTCCACCGGCCGGCCGTCCTTGATGACCGGGCCGCCGACGAACGTCCACGTGGCGTGGTCGCAGCCCGACGACCAGTTCCACGAGCCGTTCACCAGGTAGCCGCCGTCGGTGACGACGCCGGCGCCCATCGGCGCGTACGACGACGAGATCCGCGTCTTGGTGTCCTCGCCCCAGACCTCCTCCTGGGCCTGCTGGTCGAACAGCGCCAGGTGCCAGTTGTGCACGCCGATGATCGAGCTCACCCAGCCGGTCGACCCACACGCGCTCGCGAGCCGGCGCACGGCCTCGTAGAAGAGCGTGGGGTCGCACTGCAGCCCGCCCCATTGCTCGGGCTGCAACAGGGTGAAGAAACCGATGTCCTCGAGCTCCTGGACCGTCTCGTCGGGCAGCCGGCGCAAGTCCTCAGTCGCCTGGGCGCGCTCCCGAATCCGCGGCAGCAGATCATCGATGGCAGTTAACACCGACTGCGCGTCACGCTGTTGAATGGACGTCACTTACGTTGCCTCCCGAGAGTACGGACTTAACACAGAAGACTAGAACACGTTCCGATTCGTGTCGAGCACGGTATTCCTGCGGCTGGTAGCGGTATATATCCGGTTTTCTGTAACATGTTCTAGTTGTGTCGAAAGGAAGGGACGGGTCTTGACGGAAGCGATTCCCGACGAACCGCTGGGTGACCACGTCCTGGAACTCCAGATCGCCGAGGTGATCGCCGAGACCGACGAGGCGCGGTCGCTGGTGTTCGCCGTGCCGGACGCGCCCGGCGATCCCGGCATCCCGCCCGAACGGCTGCGGTACGCGCCGGGGCAGTTCCTGACCCTGCGGGTGCCGAGCGAGCGCACCGGGTCGGTGGCGCGCTGCTACTCGCTGTGCAGCTCGCCGTTCACGGACGACGCGCTCACGGTCACGGTCAAGCGCACCGCGGACGGGTACGCGTCCAACTGGCTGTGCGAGCACGCGCAGGCAGGCATGCGCATCCACGTGCTGGCGCCGTCGGGCAACTTCGTGCCCAAGACCCTCGACGACGACTTCCTGCTGATGGCCGCGGGCAGCGGGATCACCCCGATCATGTCGATCTGCAAGTCGGCGCTCGCCGAGGGCAGCGGCCAGGTGACGCTGCTCTACGCCAACCGCGACGACCGCTCGGTGATCTTCGCCGAGGCGTTGCGCGAGCTGTCTGCGAAGTACCCCGAGCGGCTCACCGTCGTGCACTGGCTGGAATCGCTGCAGGGCCTGCCCGGCGCGACGTCGCTCGCGAAGCTCGCCGCCCCCTACACCGACCGGCCCGTATTCATCTGTGGGCCAGGCCCTTTCATGGACGCCGCGCGCGTCGCGCTGGAGGGGCTGAAAGTGCCTGCGGCGCAGGTGCATATCGAGGTGTTCAAGTCACTGGAGTCCGATCCGTTCGCGGCGGTCAAGATCTCCGACACGGCCGAGGGAGACCAGCCCCCGGCCACCGCGGTGGTGGAGCTGGACGGCGAGACCCACACCGTGTCGTGGCCGCGCAACGCCAAGCTGCTCGACGTCCTACTCGCCAAGGGTCTCGACGCCCCCTTTTCGTGCCGGGAGGGGCACTGCGGCGCCTGCGCCTGCACCCTGCGCAGCGGCAAGGTCAACATGGAGGTCAACGACGTCCTGGAACAACAGGACCTCGACGACGGCCTGATTTTGGCCTGTCAATCTCGCCCCGAATCTGATTCGGTAGAAGTCACCTACGACGAATAGGCGCGTAGCGAACCGGAAGGGGGCGCGAATGAAGCGGCTGTTACCGGGATTTGCGGTCGTCGGGGCCATGCTGACGTTCCTGCCCAGTCCCGTCGCATCGGCCGCGAGCAACGAGGCCACCAGCCTGTTCCCGCTGGACGGGCCCAACCAGCTCGAGACGCACGCCTTCCTCAACTGCATCAGGGCCGACGGCCACTGCGACTTCACCGTCGGCGCGGATACGCGCACGCCCGACGGCGTGACCGGGTTCCCGCCGGGCCTGTGGGCCCGCCAGACCACCGAGGTTCGGTCACCGAACCGGCTGGCCTACCTGGACACCCACGCCAACGGCCAGTTCGAAAGGGTCCACAAGGCGATGGGCTCCGACGAGATCACCACCGTCTACTTCGGAGAAGGACCCCCGGACAAGTACCAGACGTCCGGCCGCATCGACTCCGCCGATTGGCAGACGGGCCAGTCCAAGACCGACATCAGCGTGATCCTCTGCACGCACATCCAGGTGGTGTACGGCGGGGTCAACATCACCTCGCCCAGCACCTGCGCGCAGACAACGTTTTCTTAATCGCGGTTTCGCGAGCCGGTAAATCCGCAGACAAAGTGCGAGTGAGGGCCTGCAGAATTACAGGCTCGACGAAACCTACCGAGGCAGGCCGAGCAGGCGCTCCGCGGCAACGGTGAGGAGGATCTGCTCGGTTCCGCCGGCGATGGTGAGGCAGCGGGTGTTGAGAAAGTCGAAGACCGCTTGGTTGCGCACCAGGCCGCCGCCCTCCGCGACGTCCATCGCGTATTCGGCCAACGCCTGCCGGTAGCGGACGCCGATGAGCTTGCGCACGCTGGACTGCGCGCCCGGGTCCTGGCCGCCGACGGCGAGCTGGGCGATGCGCTGGTCGAGCAGCGCGCCCGTCTGGGCGGTAACGATCAACCGTCCCAGCCGGTCTTGCTGAGACGCGTCCAGGTCGATCTCCGCCAGCACCTTGAGCAGTTCCTCCATCGGGTTGCCCAGCGCTGTCCCGGAGGCCATGGCGATCCGCTCGTTGGCCAGGGTGGTGCGGGCCAGCCGCCAGCCGTCGTTCACCGCGCCGACCACCATCTCGTCGGGGACGAACACGTTATCCAGGAAGACCTCGTTGAACAGCGAGTCGCCGGTGATCTCGCGCAGCGGCCGGATCTCAAGGCCCGGCGATTTCATGTCGACCAGGAAGTAGGTGATGCCCTTGTGCTTCGGGGCGTCCGGATCGGTGCGCGCCAGGCACACGCCCCACCGAGCCTTGTGCGCGGCGGACGTCCACACCTTCTGCCCGGTGAGCAGCCAGCCGCCCTCGCCCCGCACCGCTTTGGTGCGCAGCGACGCCAGGTCGGAGCCGGCCCCCGGCTCGGAAAACAGTTGGCACCAAAGGAATTCGCCGCGCAGGGTGGCGGGCACGAAGCGCTCGACCTGTTCGGGCGTGCCGTGCTCGAGGATGGTCGGCGCCGCCCACCAGCCGATCACCAGGTCGGGGCGCACCACGCCGGCCGCGGCCATCTCCTGGTCGATCAACAGTTGCTCGGCCGGGGACGCGCCGCGCCCGTACGGCGGCGGCCAGTGTGGCGCCTGAAGGCCGGCCTCGGCCAACGCCACCTGTCGCTTTTCTTCGGGCAGCGCGGCGACCTCGGCGACGGCCGCCGCGATCTCGGGTCGCAGCCCCTCGACCTCGGAGAGATCGATGCCCAGGCGGCGTCGCACCCCCGCCTGGGTCAGCTCGGTGATGCGGCGCAACCAACGCTCGGCGCCACCCAAGAACCGCCCGATGGCATGCGCCCGGCGCAGGTACAGATGCGCGTCGTGCTCCCAGGTGCAGCCGATGCCGCCGAGCACCTGAATGCAGTCCTTCACGTTGGCCTTCGCGGCGGCGATGCCCGTGCTGGCGGCCAGGGCCGCGGCGATCGAGAACTGGGCCGGATCGGCCTCGGCCGCGGCCCGGGCGGCGTCGGCGGCCACCACCTCGGCCTGCTCGGCGCGACACAGCATCTCCGCGCACAGGTGCTTGACGGCCTGGAAGCTGCCGATCGGCTTGCCGAACTGCTCGCGCACCTTGGCGTAGGCGACCGCGGTGTCGAGCGACCACCGGGTGATGCCGGCGGCCTCGGCCGCCAGGACGGTCGCGGCCAGCTCCTCGACCCGCTGCGCCGAACCCCCGACGACCGTGACCGGCGCCGACGTCAGCACCACCCGGGCCAGCGGGCGGGAGAAGTCGGTCGCCGGCAGCGGTTCGAGCTCCACGCCGTCGCCGCCGGTGTCGACGAGCAGCCACTTTCCGTCGGCGGGCAGGATCACGACGGCGCCCTCCGCGGCGCCGAGCGCCCACGGCATTGTGCCGGACGCGCGCGACGTCTGGGCGTCGAACCGCACCTCGCCTTCCAGCGCCAACCCGGCGAAGCGTTCCCCGGCGGCCAGGGCGGCCAGCAATTCGGGCTCCTCGACAACGAGGGTGGCCAGGGCGGTAGTGGCAACCGGCCCGGCGACCAGCGCCTTGGCCGCTTCCTCGACCATCGCGCACAGATCCTCGATGCTGCCGCCCGCCCCGCCGCGGTCCTCCGGGATCGCGACCCCGAACAGCCCCAGGTCGGCCAGGCTCGCGAAGACCGGCCGCCACGCGTCGGGGTTGCCCTGCTCGACCTTGCGTACGGCCTCACTCGAACACGAGCTTCGCGCCCAGTCGCGCACCAGCGCACGCGCGGCGAACTGTTCGTCGGTGACGGTCGCTACCACCCTCTGGTCCTCCGCGTGCTTGGTTTGGGATGACGGGCACTCTCACGACTTGAAAGCCCACTAGAACGTGTTCTAATAGTGCCAGCGATCGAGCGTCAAGTCGAACGCCATTACAGCAGTACACGTGAGTTGTCCCTGCTGCGGGGAGGTGGGAAATTTACGCCCAGCATGCGTATCGTTTGCGAACGAGCCACCTCGAGAAGGAGCACGCCCTCAAATGTCGTCAGCCAACCCGAACGCGGCCGACGTGCCTGACTCGCAGCCACGCGAGGTCATGAACGTGGCGGTCCTCGCCGAGTCCGAGCTCGGCTCGGAGGCGCAACGGGAACGCCGCAAGCGCATCCTGGACGCCACCATGGCCATCGCGTCCAAGGGCGGCTACGAGGCGGTCCAGATGCGCGCCGTGGCCGACCGGGCCGACGTGGCGGTGGGCACGCTGTACCGGTATTTCCCGTCGAAGGTGCACTTGCTGGTGTCGGCGTTGGGCCGGGAGTTCAGCCGCATCGACGCGAAAACCGACCGCTCTGCCGTCGCCGGGGGCACCCCGTTTCAGCGGCTGAACTTCATGGTCGGCAAGCTGAACCGCGCGATGCAGCGCAACCCGCTGCTTACCGAGGCCATGACGCGCGCCTACGTGTTCGCCGACGCCTCCGCGGCCAGCGAGGTCGACCAGGTCGAGAAGCTCATCGACAGCATGTTCGCGCGGGCGATGTCCGACGGTGAACCGACCGAGGACCAGTACCACATCGCCCGGGTGATCTCGGACGTGTGGCTGTCCAACCTGCTCGCGTGGCTCACCCGTCGCGCCTCGGCAACCGATGTCAGCAAACGGCTGGACCTCGCCGTACGGTTACTACTGGGCGAACACCAGGCCAGCTAGGCCGGCGGCCCGGCGGTGCGGCCCCGGATCAACTCGGTGTCCAGCAGTTCGACGACCGGCAAGCCCGTGCGTGGCGGCGTCATCAGCAGTTCGCCCGCCCGATGGCCCTTCTGCAGGCTGGGCTGCGCCACGGTGGTCAAGCCGCGCCCGATCGCCTCGGGCACGCCGTCGAACCCGGTGACACTCATCTGGCCGGGCACGTAAATGCCATGGGCCCGAAGGTAATCCATCGCCGACAGCGCCAGTATGTCAGCGGTACACATCAGCGCCGTGATCCGCGGGTTGGCCTCCAGCGCCGCCTTGGCGGCGGCGCCACCCGATTCGGGTAGGTGCTCGTAGCTTTCCACGACGGTCAGCGACTCCGGGTCGACGCCGGCGGCGGTCATCGCCTCCCACACGCCGACGATGCGTTCGCGTTGCACGTCGAAGGCCGGTGAACGCAACCGGTCGACGTCCACCAGGCCCTGCCGCCGCTCCCGGCCCAGCCGCATGGTCAGCAAACCGATCTCGCGGTGCCCGAGCCCGAGCACGTAATCGGCCAGCTCGCGCATGGCCGCCCGGTCGTCGATGCCCACCCGGGACACTCCCGCCAGGCCTTTGGGCTGGTCGACCACCACGACGGGCACGCGCCGCTGCAGCACCACCTCCAGGTAGGGGTCGTCGTTGCAGGCCGAATACACCACGAAGCCGTCAACCCCGGCCCCCAGCACTGCGGCCGTGCCGTCCTCGAGGCTGCGGCTCGCGCCGACGGCGACCAGCAGCAGGCCCTGACCGAGTTCCTCGCACGACTGCGCGACCCCCGCGACGAAATCCCGCGCCGCCGGGTCGGAGAAGAAATAGGTCAACGGTTCGGCCATCACCAGGCCCACCGCGCCGGCCTTGCGGGTCCGCAATGATCGCGCCACCGGGTCGGGTCCCGCATAACCCAGCCGCTTGGCCGTCGCGAGGACCCGTTCACGTAGGTCGGCGGACAGCTGATCCGGCCGGTTGAAGGCGTTCGAGATCGTCGTGCGCGAAACCTTCAGTTCGTCGGCCAAAGACGCCAGAGTCGCACGCCGACGCGGAGTGGGACTCACGCTCGGTGACGCTACAGCGGTTCGCTGTCGGCGCACACGAGGCGGCGCTGCGCCACTTTCTAATGGAAACGATTTTCACCTGTTTGTTGGCTCCTCGGGCGACGCCGCGAGGTTCCCGCCTGACGCCCCCCATAAGCTGGGCGGGTGGCCGCTATCGACCTCAACGCCGACCTGGGCGAGGGCTTTGGCGTCTGGCGCCTGGGGGACGACGACGCCATGCTCGGGATCGTCAGCAGCGCCAACGTGGCTTGCGGATTCCATGCCGGGGACCCCGCCGGACTGTTGCGGGTCTGCCGGTCGGCCGCCGAGCGCGGCGTGCGCATCGGCGCTCAGGTGAGCTACCGCGACCTGGCCGGGTTCGGCAGACGCTTCATCGACGTCGCCCCCGACGACCTGGTCGCCGACGTGGTGTATCAGATCGGCGCGTTGCAGGCGATCGCGCGGGCGTCCGGCTCGGCGGTGTCCTACGTCAAACCCCATGGCGCGCTGTACAACACGATCGTGACCAACCGAGAACAAGCGGCGGCGGTCGCGGCGGCGGTGCACCTGGTGGACCCGGCGCTGCCGGTGCTCGGCATGGCAGGTTCGGCGTTTTTCGAGGAGGCCGACCGGCTTGGCCTACGCACGGTGGCCGAGGCATTCGCGGACCGCGCCTACCGACAAGACGGCCAATTGGTCTCGCGTCGCGAACCCGGCGCGGTGCTGCACGATCCGGCGGCGATCGCCGAGCGCGTGCTGGCCATGGTGACCTCGGGGCGGGTCACCGCGGCCGACGGTACCCAGATCAGCATCAGCGTGAAATCGGTTTGCGTGCATGGTGATTCGCCCGGCGCGGTGCAGATCGCGACCGTGGTGCGCGATCGGCTGGAGGCGGCCGGCGCCGAGATCGGGGCGTTCTGCTGATGCGGGTCAAGCTCGGCCGGCCCGACCTGGCGCGGTACGCGGACCGGTTCGACGTGCCGATGGCGGGACCCGACGCGCCGCTTTCGGCGACCTGGATGGGTGTGGCGACGCTGCTACTCGACGACGGGTCGTCGGCGCTGCTGACCGACGGCTACTTTTCGCGCCCCAGCCTGGCGCGGGTGGCCGCCGGCAAGGTGTCGCCGTCACCAGCGCGCGTGGACGGCTGCCTGGCCCGCGCCAAGGTCTCCCGGCTAGAGGCCGTGATCCCGGTGCACACCCACGTCGACCACGTGCTGGACTCCGCGCTGGTCGCCGACCGCACCGGTGGGGTCAGCGGCTCGTCGATCGTCCCGGGAAACCGGTCCGGTGGGCAGTGATGGGACTGCACCAGCGTTACGTCGAAGGCGCCCAGGCGAATCGGCTCACCCGGCGTCGCGACGACGATGCGGTCCCCGGGCAGCCCGTATCCGCGGCCGACGTTGGCGGCCGACTCGCCGCCGACCAGCCGCGCGCCGGTGCGGTCGGCGACCAGCGCGGAGTCCAGCACGTGGTCGACGTGGGTGTTCACCGGGATCACGGCCCATAACC
>NZ_LZKK01000050.1 GCF_001672815.1 Mycobacterium sp. E796
CGCTGCAGTCCCAGCCCGCCAACGCGATCAAGAAAGCGCTCGGCCGCGAGGGGATTTCGGTCGACCAGCTCGACGTCGTCGAGATCAACGAGGCGTTCGCTGCGGTGGCGCTGGCCTCGACCCGCGAACTGGGCATCGACCCCGAGATTGTCAACGTCAACGGCGGTGCGATCGCGGTCGGGCACCCGATCGGCATGTCGGGCGCCAGGATCACGCTGCATGTGGCCCTGGAGTTGGCCCGCCGCGGCTCCGGCTATGGCGTTGCGGCCCTGTGCGGGGCCGGCGGCCAGGGCGACGCGCTGATCCTGCGCGCGGGCTGACCGGTGCCGAACTGGCCGGTAACTTTGCTGCGGTCCGACGCGTCGAATCTGGTGTGATTTGTGTCATATCAGGCTTTTGCTGTCGGCACCCGGGTGGACCCGTGACCGGCGCGACGTGACAAACTTGACGGCGTGACGCGTCCGCGACCCTCGATCGGGCCCGCATTGGCCGGTGCGGTCGATCTTTCCGGTCTCAAGCAGCGAGCCCAGCAGGGCGCTTCGTCGCCCGCCGGGGGCGGGCCGGCGGGGCGGGCGGCCCCGGGGGCGACCGAGGTCACCGAAGCCAATTTCGAACAGGAAGTGCTGCTTCGCTCCGACGAGGTCCCGGTGGTGGTCGCGTTGTGGTCGCCGCGCAGTGACGCGTGTGTTCAGCTCGTCGAGACGCTGGCCGGCTTGGCAGCCGAGGACGACGGCAAGTGGTCGTTGGCGACGGTCAACGTCGACGTGGCCCCCAGGGTGGCCCAGATATTCGGCGTCGACGCGGTCCCGACCGTGGTCGCGTTGGCCGCCGGGCAGCCGCTATCCAGTTTTCAGGGTGTACAGCCGCCCGACCAGTTGCGACGCTGGGTGGATTCGCTGTTGCAGGCGACGGCCGGGAAACTAAGGGGCCCAAGCGGTTCCGAGCAGGTGGAAGTGGATCCGGAGTTGGCCCACGCCCGCCAGCAGCTCGAGGACGGCGACTTCGCTGGCGCCAAGGAGTCGTATCAGGCGATCCTGGACGCCAACCCGGCGAGCGCCGAAGCCAAGGGCGCGATCCGCCAGATCGACTTCCTCACGCGCGCAACGGCCCAACGCCCGGACGCGGTTGCGGTGGCCGCCGCCGCTCCAGGCGACATCGACGCCGCGTTCGCGGCCGCAGACGTGGAAATCCTCAACCAGGATGTCAGCGCGGCGTTCGAGCGCCTAATCGCGTTGGTGCGCAGCACATCCGGCGACGAACGCACCCGGGTGCGCACCCGCCTGATCGAGTTGTTCGAGCTGTTCGATCCGGCCGACCCCGAGGTTGTCGCCGGTCGGCGCAACCTCGCCAACGCGCTGTACTGAGTTTCCCTGCCGAGCAGACGCAAAATCACCCTAAAACCACGTCTTTAGGGTGATTTTGCGTTCCCCCGCAAGCGGGAGGTGCCCCCAGCTCGCGCTACCGGTTCCTATTCGGGTTCCAGCCACAGCGCGGACGTGGGCGGCAGCACCATCACCGCCGAGGCGGGGCGGCCGTGCCACGGGTCCTCGGTGGCGTCGACGCCGCCCATATTGCCGATACCCGAGCCGTTGTACACCGTTGCGTCGGTGTTGAGCACCTCGCGCCAGCGGCCGGCGTAGGGCAGCCCGAGGCGGTAGCCGCTGTGCTCCGAACCGGCGAAATTGAAGACGCACGCCATTACCGAGCCGTCTTTGCCATATCGCAGGAAACTCAGCACGTTGTTGGCCGAGTCATTGGCGTCGATCCAGGAATACCCCTCGGGGACGGTGTCCTGACTCCACAGGGCCGGGCGGCTGCGATAAATCTGGTTGATGTCGCGCACGAAGCGCAAGACCCCGTTGGAGAAGCCCTGCTCATCGAGCTGCCACCAATCCAAACCGTTCTGCTCTGACCACTCGGCGCGCTGAGCGAATTCCTGGCCCATGAACAACAATTGCTTGCCCGGGTGCGCCCACTGGTAGGCGAGCAGGCTGCGCAGCCCCGCGGCCTTGACGTGGTTGTTGCCCGGCATCCGACCCCACAGAGTCCCCTTGCCGTGCACCACTTCATCGTGACTGATCGGCAGCACGTAGTTCTCGCTGAAGGCGTACAGCATCGAGAACGTCATCTCGTGGTGATGGTAGCTGCGGTAGATCGGATCGCGGCTGATGTAGTCGAGCGTGTCGTGCATCCAGCCCATGTTCCACTTCATCGAAAAGCCAAGGCCGCCAAGGTTGGTCGGCCGCGTGACGCCCGGCCACGACGTCGACTCCTCGGCGACGGTGACAATGCCGGGCGCAGCCTTGTGTGCCGTGGCGTTCATCTCCTGCAGGAACTGCACGGCCTCCAAGTTCTCCCGCCCGCCGTAGACGTTCGGGGTCCAGCCGCCCTCGGGGCGCGAGTAGTCCAGGTACAGCATCGATGCGACCGCGTCCACCCGCAGGCCGTCCACGTGAAACTCCTCGAGCCAGTACAGCGCGTTGGCGACCAGGAAGTTGCGCACCTCCGCGCGGCCGAAGTCGAAGACGTAAGTCCCCCAGTCGAGTTGCTCGCCGCGCTTGGGGTCGGCGTGCTCGTAGAGCGGGGTGCCGTCGAATCGGCCCAACGCCCACGCGTCTTTCGGGAAGTGCGCCGGCACCCAGTCCACGATTACGCCGATACCGGCCTGGTGCAGGGCGTCGACCAGCGCCCGGAAGTCGTCGGGCGCGCCGAATCGAGACGTCGGGGCATAGTACGACGTGACCTGGTATCCCCACGAGCCCGCGAACGGGTGTTCGGCGACCGGCAGCAGCTCCACATGTGTGAACCCGTGCTCCACAACGTAATCCGTCAGTTCACGGGCGAGCTGACGGTAGCTCAGCCCCGGGCGCCAGGAACCGAGGTGCACCTCGTAGGTGCTCATCGGCTCGAAGACCGGATTGCGCTGCGCGCGCCGCGCCATCCAGTCGGCGTCCTCCCACGTGTAGGTGCTGCGCGTGACGCGGGACGCCGTGTGCGGCGGGACTTCGGTGGCGAATGCCATGGGGTCGGCCCGCTCGGTCACCACG
>NZ_LZKK01000051.1 GCF_001672815.1 Mycobacterium sp. E796
CTGCTGTTTGGCCTTGATCTTCAGTTCCTCGATGACCGGCGGAACCGTGTGGTCATTCGGGCCGGCCTCGTGACGGTATTTGTCGTATTCGGCCTCGGCCGGGAACACGTACTCGATCATGAAGTCGGACAATCGCTTGTGATAATCGCTGGCTTTGGCCGACATCGCGAAGTCCATGACCGTCACGATAGGACACGTGTCGCCGGGCGGCGCGAGCAGAGTTCCGGCGGCTCTGGTTGCGGGTCCCAGCGCGACACTTACGCCACGCATACGACACGCCGGGCATTGTCAATCGGCGGCGCACGATGGACGCCATGACCGAATCACGCCCCCCGTTCCCGCCGTTCACCCTCGAGACGGCACTGCAGAAGGTCCAGGCTGCCGAGGACGCCTGGAACACCCGCGACCCGGAGAAGGTGAGCCTGGCGTACACGCCCGACTCGCAGTGGCGAAACCGCGACGAGCACGTCGTCGGCCGGGCCGAGATCGTGGCGTTTTTGACCCGCAAGTGGCAGCGCGAACTCGACTACTCGCTGCGCAAGAGCCTGTGGGACTTCCACGACAACCGCATCGCCGTGCGGTTCCAGTACGAGTGCCACGACCACACCGGCCAGTGGTACCGCAGCTACGGCAACGAGCTGTGGGAGTTCACCCCCTCAGGGCTGATGGCCCGCCGCGAGGCCAGCATCAACGATGTGCCGATCCAGGAATCCGAGCGCCGGTACTTCGGGCCCCGCCCGGCGTCGGAGCACGGGCAAGATATTCCGCTTTGGTGACTGCGGTTAGGGTGTCTGCGGCAAGCCGAAGACATAAGGGAAGTAGATGTACGCGCCATGACAGATGCGCAGACGGTGCTCGTTCAGGTGGGGGTGGTCGCCGAGTCGGGGACCGACGAGCGGCGCGTCGCGCTGGTGCCGAAGGCGGTCGCGTCGCTGGTCAGTAGCGGTTTGGCGGTGGTGGTCGAGTCCGGTGCGGGCGAACGCGCGCTCCTGCCCGATGCGCTGTACACCGAGGCGGGGGCCACCATCGGGGACGCCTGGGCGGCCGACGTCGTCGTCAAGGTCGCACCGCCGACGGCCGAGGAGGTCGGCCGGCTGCACAGCGGCCAGACGCTGATCGGCTTCCTGGCGCCACGCAACGCGGACAACGCGATCGGCGCGCTCAAGCAGGCCGGGGTGCAGGCGTTCGCGCTGGAGGCGATCCCGCGCATCTCGCGCGCCCAGGCGATGGACGCCCTGTCGTCGCAGGCCAACGTGGCCGGCTACAAGGCCGTCCTGCTGGCGGCCTCGGAATCGACCCGGTTCTTCCCGATGCTGACCACCGCGGCGGGAACCGTGAAGCCGGCCACCGTGCTGGTGCTCGGCGTCGGGGTGGCCGGCCTGCAGGCGCTGGCGACGGCCAAGCGGCTTGGCGCGCGGACGACCGGCTACGACGTGCGTCCGGAGGTGGCCGACCAGGTGCGTTCGGTGGGGGCGCAGTGGCTCGACGTCGGGATCGATGCGGCCGGCGAGGGCGGCTACGCCCGCGAGCTGACCGACGAGGAGCGCGCCCAGCAGCAGAAGGCGCTGGAAGATGCGATCGCCGGATTTGACGTCGTGATCACCACCGCGCTGGTGCCGGGCCGCCCGGCGCCGCGGTTGGTGACGGCGGCCGCGGTCGAGGCGATGAAACCCGGCAGCGTGATTGTCGACCTCGCCGGTGAGACCGGCGGCAACTGCGAGCTGACCGAGCCGGGCCGCACCGTGGTCAAGCACGACGTCACCATCGCCTCGCCGCTGAACCTGCCCGCGACCATGCCGGAGCACGCGAGCGAGCTGTACAGCAAGAACATCACGGCGCTGCTGGACCTGCTGATCAAGGACGGGAAGTTGGCGCCGGACTTCGACGACGAGGTGATCGCGAACTCGTGTGTCACTCGGGAGGTTTCCTAGATGTACGACGAGCTGTTGGCCAACCTGGCGATCCTGGTGCTCTCCGGATTCGTCGGGTTCGCAGTGATCTCCAAGGTGCCCAACACGCTGCACACGCCGCTGATGTCGGGCACCAACGCCATCCACGGCATCGTGGTGCTCGGTGCGCTGGTGGTGTTCGGGGAGGTGGAGCACCCGTCGCTCGCGGTGCAGATCATCCTGTTCGTCGCGGTGGTGTTCGGGACGCTCAACGTCATCGGCGGCTTCATCGTCACCGACCGGATGCTGGGCATGTTCAAGGGCAAGAAGAAGCCTTTGCCCGCCAAAGTTGACGAGGTCGCCAAATGAACTACCTGGTGACCGTCCTCTACATCATCTCATTCTCGCTGTTCATCTACGGGCTGATGGGCCTGACCGGGCCCAAGACCGCGGTGCGCGGCAACCTGATCGCCGCGGCGGGCATGGCGCTGGCCGTGACGGCGACGCTCATCAAGATCCGGCACACCGACCAATGGGTGCTGATCATCCTCGGGCTGGTTGTCGGCGTCGCGCTCGGCGTCCCGCCGGCCCGCTACACCAAGATGACCGCCATGCCGCAGCTGGTGGCGTTCTTCAACGGCGTGGGCGGCGGCACCGTCGCGCTCATCGCGCTCGCGGAATTCATTGAGACCAAAGGCTTTTCGGCCTTCCAGCACGGCGAGTCTCCGACCGTGCACATCGTGGTCGCATCGCTGTTCGCCGCGATCATCGGGTCGATCTCGTTCTGGGGCTCGATTATCGCGTTCGGCAAGCTGCAGGAGATCATCTCCGGATCGCCGATCGGTTTCGGGAAGGCCCAGCAGCCGATCAACCTGCTGCTGCTGGCCGCCGCGGTGGCCGCCGCGGTGGTCATCGGCCTGGGCGCGCATCCCGGCACGGGTGGAGTGTCGTTGTGGTGGATGATCGGCCTGCTGGCCGCGGCCGGGGTGCTGGGCCTGATGGTCGTGCTGCCCATCGGCGGCGCCGACATGCCGGTGGTCATCTCTCTGCTCAACGCGATGACGGGGCTGTCTGCCGCCGCGGCCGGTTTGGCGCTGAACAACACCGCGATGATCGTCGCGGGCATGATCGTCGGCGCGTCCGGCTCGATCCTGACCAACCTGATGGCCAAGGCCATGAACCGCTCCATTCCCGCGATCGTTGCGGGCGGTTTCGGCGGCGGCGGGGTGGCGCCCAGTGGCGACGGCGGCGGCGACAAGCACGTCAAGGCGACGTCGGCCGCCGATGCGGCGATCCAGATGGCCTACGCCAACCAGGTGATCGTGGTGCCCGGCTACGGCCTGGCCGTGGCGCAGGCCCAGCACGCCGTCAAGGACATGGCCTCGCTGCTGGAGGACAAGGGCGTCGCGGTGAAGTACGCGATCCACCCGGTCGCCGGCCGCATGCCCGGGCACATGAACGTGCTGCTGGCCGAGGCCGAGGTGGACTACGACGCCATGAAAGACATGGACGACATCAACGACGAGTTCGCGCGCACCGACGTCGCGATCGTCATCGGCGCCAACGACGTCACCAACCCGGCGGCCCGCAACGAACAGTCCAGCCCCATCTACGGCATGCCAATCCTCAACGTGGACAAGGCGAAGTCGGTGATCGTGTTGAAGCGGTCGATGAACTCCGGATTCGCCGGCATCGACAACCCGCTGTTCTACGCCGACGGCACCACGATGTTGTTCGGGGACGCAAAGAAGTCGGTGACCGAGGTCGCCGAGGAGCTAAAGGCGCTGTAGCGGTGATCGCGAGCGCGGCGAAGCCGGGCGCCGCGGGTCACCGCCAGACACGCTAGACGGGCGGGTAGGCCGGCGGCGGGTAGCCGTTGCCGTCGACGACGCCGCGCAGGCCCCACGGCACATACTTGAAGAAGAACTCGATCTCGTCGCTCATGTCATAGTCCGGACTCGGATCCATGTCCCCACCTCTCGACTCGCGACCAGTTCGACACACCATCGTAGTCGCGGAGCCGCCGGGGCGACAGGCGGCGGTGCCCTTAAACTGTCCAACCAGTTGATTGATACTTTGCCGTATCCGGGCCTCAGCGTGGCCCGTCGGCAGTGAACGATAGAGAGTACCCAGAGAAAGATGCCATCCGAGAACGGGCTGACCCGCCGCGAGGAGTTGCTGGCGGTTGCCACCAAGCTGTTCGCCGCGCGCGGCTATCACGGCACCCGGATGGACGACGTCGCCGACGTGATCGGGCTGAACAAGGCGACCGTCTACCACTACTACGCCAGCAAGTCGCTGATCCTCTTCGACATCTACCGCCAGGCCGCCGAGGGCACGCTGGCCGCCGTGCACGACGACCCGTCGTGGACGGCCCGCGAGGCGCTCTACCAGTACACCGTGCGCCTGCTGACCGGCATCGCGGCCAACCCCGAGCGGGCCGCCGTGTACTTCCAGGAGCAGCCGTACATCACCGAGTGGTTCACCTCCGAGCAGGTTGCCGAGGTCCGCGAGAAGGAGGCCCAGGTCTACGAGCACGTGCACGGGCTCATCGACCGCGGGATCGCCAGCGGCGAGTTCTACGAATGCGACTCGCACGTGGTGGCGCTGGGCTACATCGGGATGACGCTGGGCAGCTACCGCTGGCTGCGCCCGAGCGGGCGGCGCACCGCCAAGGAAATCGCCGCCGAGTTCAGCACGGCGCTCCTGCGCGGCCTGATCCGCGACGAGTCGATCCGGCAGCATTCCCCGCTCGGCCCGTAGCCGGCGCGTCAGCCGAAGTTGGGCGGCGGGATCAGATGCAGCACGTTGCCGGTCGCCCCGCTCAGCAGGGACAGCAGCGTGGTGCTGGACTGGCCGAACGAGACGTTCAGGCCCGGGTTGATGGACGGAACCCACGGGTAGGTGTTCGGGAAATACGACGGCGACAGCAGTCCGGCCTCCACCCCGATCTCGACCGCGGCCCCGTAGGGACCCTGCACCGCGCCCAAGGCGAGATCGGGGATGACCGTGAACGGGTTCGGTAGGTCGAACAGTCCGGCCGGGGTCGGAACGTTCGCGTAGTTGGCGCCCTGTCCGTAGTCGCCGTAGCCCAGGTCGACGAGCACCCGCAGATCCGGCTGGAAGATGTCTGCGATCGGGGGGCCCGCATAGGGGATGGCGCGGATCGGCTCCAGCAGCGGCAGGTTCTGGGTCATCAGCATGTAGTACTTCGTGCTGCCGGTGTAGTCGGGTGACGTGGGCAACGGCACGGCGGTGCCGACCTGGGTGGCCGTCAGGGCGGGGTAGGAGCTGTGGACAAAGAAGTAGCCCATGAACGCGTTGAGGTCGGAGACGAGGTTGAGCGGGTACTGGGGCAGGTCGGCGATGCCGTCGTATTGGTAGGTGTAAATCGAGGTCGGGTACGGCGAATTCGGCGGGGTCGCGCCGTTGAACGCCACGTCCAGGAATGGGATGTAGAAGCCGGGGAAGCGCTCGAGGATGCCGCCGACGGGGTTGTTGGGATTGCCGATCAGCACGAAGTTCAAGTGGCCCTGATAGGGCGAGCCGGCCGCCATGAGTGCGTTTATCTCGTTGGTGGCGATCGTCGCGCTTTGCGAATAGCCGAAAACCACGGCGCTGCTGTTCGGCTGGTTGAAGAGCGTCGAATTGATCGCGTTGTTCAGCAACGTGACGCCCTTGGCGACCGACTGCCCGAACGTCATGTTTCCGAGGCTCGGCGTCACCGGCCAGAACTGCTCGGGCGTGAAGACGGACAGCGGCGGTGATGAGACCAAGGGGTAGAGAGGCTTTATGTACGCGTTGAACACGCTTGCCACATATTTGGGGTCCGGTTGCGGGTTGTTGGTGCCGCCCATGATCAACGCGAACTGTTGGTCGCCGGGGGCGGCCAACTGCACCACTGACTGCGGGATGCCGGTAGCCGAAACTCCGGAGACGACCGCCGCGTTGGTCGCCTCGGCTTGCGCGTAGGCGGCCGCCGCCGCCGCCATCGCCTGGGTGAATTGGCTGTGAAAACCCGCGGCCTGCGCGAGGAGCGCCTGGTATTCCGCGCCGTACGCACCGAATAGGTTCGCGATCGCCGCCGATACCTCGTCCTGCGCCGCCGCCAGCAAACCGGTTGTCCGTGCGGCGGCATTCGTCCCGGCCGCGTTGATCGCCGAACCGATGTTCTGCACATCGGCGGCCGTGGAAGCCAAGGTCTCAGGGACAGTAATTAAATCCGACATCTCCCCGTCCTTTCCCCACGGACGCCATCCCGGCCCAAGGGGAGTTATCCGCGACCGTGGGTATTAGGTATTGACCGAGGGTAGATCTGTCCCGCCAGTAAGTTTGGCGTTTTGCGCAAGTTCTAGGCGTTCGCTCGTTTGAGGTGCCTGTCGAGAAAGGCGAGCTGATCCGTGACGACGCGCTCGAACGCGTCGCCGACATAGATCTCGAAATGCCCCTCGGGATACATCCGGACTTCCCCGCGCGGGGCCTTCGCCGCATAGCGCAGGGTCGGCACCGGGGGAGCCACCGAGTCGGCCTCGCAGACGCAGAACAGGATGGGGCACGCGACCTTCGCGGCCAGCCGACCGGGTCGGTAGGCGGCGACCTGCAACGCAAACCGGGCGGCGACTTCGTTGGGCACGGTCTGGCCCTCGGGCACCAGCCTCATATAGCCGGGGTAGACGTCGGGCGCGTTCATCAGGGCGACTTCGCCCGGCCTGCCGGCCGCGGGAACCATCACCGGCGACCTGCCGAGCCCGGCCGCGACGAGGTCCCGCGCGGCCAGGACGCCGACGCGGCCGAAAATCACCGGGCTCAGCGTGCGCGCGGATGCGATGCCATCAGTAAACGGGCACTGGGCCACTGCGGCCTTGATGCCCGGCACCCTGGCCGCCGTCGCGATCACGTGTCCGCCGCCAAAAGAGGTGCCCCACACGCCGATTCGATCGTGATCGACGCCATCAAGAGTGTGGGCGTGGGCGACCGCGGCCGCCCAGTCCGCGAGCTGCATCCCGATGTCGAGCAGTTGTCGCGGCCGACCCTCGCTGTCGCCGAAGTTGCGGTAGTCGAACACCAGGCAGGCGTAGCCGGCGGCGCTGAATCGTTCGGCATAGGCGTCCAGCCGCATGGTCCGCACCGCACCCAGACCGTGCGCCATCACCAGCAGCGGCGCGGCGCCACCGCCCTCCGGCCGGTAGAGCCACGCGCTGATCCGGTCGGCACCGGACCGGAATTGGACGTCCTCGCGTTGCGCCATGAGCGTTTCCATTGTGCCCCGGCGCCGTAGGCGTCGCAGAAGTTGTGGACTACTGTCTAGAAACGTTTCGAGCGTTCGAGGGACGGAGACTCTCATGGCCATCCGCGTCGCACACGTCGGTACCGGAAACGTCGGAGGGTTGGCCCTGGCCGAGCTGATCACCAATCCCGCGTTCGAGCTGACGGGCGTGTGCGTGTCCACGCCGGAGAAGGTGGGCAAGGACGCCGGGCAACTGTGCGGCGTCGGGCTGGACGCCGACACCGTGACGGGCGTCGCCGCCGTTTCGGACATCGACGCGATCCTGGCCGCCAAGCCCGAGTGCGTCGTCTACTGCGCCATGGGGGACACCCGGCTACCCGACGCGATGGCGGACGTCATGCGCATCCTGGCCGCCGGCATCAACGTCGTCGGATCGTCGCCGGGATTGCTGCAGTACCCCTGGGGCGTCATGCCTGACAAATACATCGCCCGGGTGGAAGATGCTGCCCAGCAAGGGAATTCGAGCATCTTCATCAGCGGCGTGGATCCGGGATTCGCCAACGACCTGATCCCGTTCGCGCTCGCCGGAACCTGTCAGCGCATCGAACAGGTGCGCTGCATGGAGATTCACGATTATGCGTCATACAACGGCGTCGAAGTGATGAGCTACATGGGCTTCGCCCAGCCCCTCGATTACATCCCGATGCTGCTGCAGCCGGGTGTTCTGAGCATCGCGTGGGGGACCGCGATCCGACAGTTGGCGGCCGGCCTCGGCATCGAGATCGACGAGATCAGCGAGTCCTACCAACGTGAGCCGGCACCCGAGGACTTCGACATCGCTGTGGGGCACGTTGCCAAGGGCACACTGGCGGTGCTGCAGTTCGAGATCCGCGGCATGGTCAAGGGCCACCCCGCGATCGTCATCGAGCACGTCACCCGGCTGCGGCCCGACCTGCGCCCGGACCTGCCCCAGCCCGCCTCCGGCGACGGCTCGTATCGCGTCGAGATCACCGGCGAACCTTCCTACGCCGTGGACATCATTCCTAGCAGCCGCAAGGGCGACCACAATCACGCCGCGATCGCGGGGGCCGCCGGCCGCATCGTCAACGCGATTCCCGCGGTGATCGCCGCGCCACCGGGGATCCGGACGACGCTGGATCTGCCGCTGGTGACTGGTAAGGGCCTTTATGCGCCAAAAGACTTGGTAGTTCAGTAAATTCGAAAGGACTGTTTAATGGGACGGGTTGACGGCAAGGTAGCGCTGATCAGTGGCGCCGCCGGCGGCATGGGCGCCGAAGATGCGCGGCTGCTGGTCGAGGAAGGCGCCAAGGTGGTTATCGGCGACATCCTGGACGACCAGGGCAAGGCGCTGGCGGACGAGCTCGGCGACTCCGCGCGCTACGTCCACCTCGACGTCACCCAGCCCGACCAGTGGGACGCCGCGGTGGCGACCGCCGTCGGTGAATTCGGCAAGCTGAACGTGCTGGTCAACAATGCAGGCACGGTCGCGCTGGGGCCGTTGAAGGACTTCAAGCTGGACAAGTGGCAGAAGGTGATCGACGTCAACCTGACCGGCACCTTCCTGGGCATGCGGGCGGCGGTCGAGCCCATGACCGCGGCCGGGGGTGGCTCCATCATCAACGTCTCGTCGATCGAGGGGCTGCGTGGCGCGCCGATGGTGCACCCGTACGTCGCGTCCAAGTGGGGTGTGCGCGGGCTCGCCAAGTCGGCGGCGTTGGAGTTGGCGCCGTTGAACATCCGGGTGAATTCGATCCACCCCGGTTTCATCCGCACCCCGATGACCGCGCACCTGCCCGAAGACATGGTCACCATCCCGCTCGGCCGTCCGGGTGAAGTCCGCGAGGTGGCAACGTTCGTGCTGTTCCTGGCCAGCGACGAGTCGTCTTACTCGACGGGGAGCGAATTCGTGATGGACGGTGGGCTGATAACCGACGTGAACCACAAAGAGTTCTAGGTGCTATAACCGCGAGCATGCTGCGCAGTTTGGCCGGTGTGGTTGGTTCGTCTCACGTCGTCACCGACCCCGACGTGCTGGCCGGCCGCAGCGTCGATCACACCGGGCGCTACCGCGGGCGCGCCCACGCGCTGGTGCGGCCGGGTACGGCCGAGGAGGTCGCCGAGGCGCTGCGGGTGTGCCGCGACGCGGGGGCGCGCGTGACAGTGCAGGGCGGACGGACCTCGCTGGTGGCCGGAACCGTCCCCGAGCACGACGACGTGTTGCTGTCGACCGAACGGCTGCGCGCGCTCGGCGACGTGGACACCGTCGAGCGCCGCCTCTCAGCCGGCGCCGGAGCCACCCTGGCCGTCGTCCAAAACGCCGCTGCCGCAGCGGGTTTGGTGTTCGGGGTAGACCTGGCCGCCCGCGACACCGCCACCGTCGGCGGCATGGCATCGACGAACGCCGGCGGCCTGCGCACCGTCCGCTACGGCAACATGGGCGAGCAGGTCCTTGGCCTGCAGGTGGCGCTGCCCGACGGTTCGCTGCTGCGCCGCCACAGCGAGGTGCGCAGCGACAACACGGGCTACGACCTGCCGGCGCTGTTCGTCGGCGCCGAGGGCACCCTCGGCGTGATCACCGCGCTGGACCTGCGGTTGCATCCCACGCCGTCGCATCGGGTGACGGCGGTCTGCGGGTTCTCCGAACTGGAGGCGCTGATCGACGCCGGCCGCACCTTTCGCGACGTGGACGGGATCGCGGCTTTGGAGCTGATCGACGGCCGGGCCGCCGCGCTGACCGCCGAACACCTCGGGGTAGGCGCGCCCGTGCAGGGTGACTGGCTGCTGCTGGTGGAGCTGGCCGCCGACCACGACCAGACGGATCGGCTCGCCGACCTGCTCGAGGGCGTGCGCCTGGCCGGTGAGCCGGCCGTCGGTGTGGACGTCGCTGCGCAGCAACGGTTGTGGCGGGTACGGGAATCGCTCGCCGAGGTGCTGGGCGTGTATGGGCCGCCGCTTAAGTTTGACGTGTCCTTGCCGCTGTCGGCCGTTGGTGAATTCGCCAGGGAGGCGGTCGATTTGGTCGGGGTGCACGCACCCGACGCGCTGCCCGTGCTGTTCGGCCACATCGGAGAGGGCAACCTGCACCTCAACGTGTTGCGTTGCCCGCTGGAACGCGAGCAGGCGCTGTACGCGCCGATGATGGATCTCATCGCGCGGTGCGGCGGCAACGTCAGCTCCGAGCACGGAGTCGGCAGTCGGAAGCGCCCGTACCTGGGTATGTCGCGGGAGCCCGCCGACATCGCCGCGATGCGGGCCGTGAAGGCCGCCCTCGACCCGACCGGTTACCTCAACGCGGCCGTGCTGTTCGACTGATCCCTATCACGTCGTCTGACATACGCTGGCATCCATGGCATCCGGAATCTTCGACACGCCCATCGCCGGAATCATCAACAACGTATTTGATGGCTTGATCGACGCCCCCGTTGTGGGGCCACTGGTGCGGCGCGGGTTGATCAAGATTCGCTATGTCGGCAGGCGTTCGGGTAAGACGATCCAGACCCCGGTCGGGTACCGCCGCTCCAGCGACGGCATCGTCATCAATGTCATGTCGCCCGATAGCAAGACATGGTGGCGAAACTTCCTCGGTGAGGGTGGCCCGATCACACTGCTCAACTTCGACGGCGCCGACCGCACCGGACACGCGCTCGCCAGCCGCGACGAGAAGGGCCGCGTCAAGGTTGCGGTGCGGCTCGACTGATCCTGTTGGCCGCGAGGGTGCGCAAAATGACAGCCGTCACGGCGTGTCGCCGTACAGACACGCTCCCTCGCGCGGAATTTGATCAGGTCGTTCCCTTGATTCCGACGGCGTGGCGCAGTTGCTCGAGGAACTGATCGGCGTCGTCGCTTCGCACGATGTAGTGCGAGATCGCGATCCGGATGACGGTCGCGGCGCGCACCGCGGCGTTGGGTCCGGAGAGGTGCCGCTGCAGGCCGTCACGCATCTGCGGGATGACGCGGCCGAACTGGGCGATGGTGTGCTCGGGTTCGACGTCGACCATCCGCACGCCGGAGTACGAATGCTGGAACTCGACGATGAAGCGCAGTACGGCGTCGAGCTTGTCGGCGCCCTTCAGCCCCGCGGTGGCCCTCACCAGGCCGCTTTCGAAGCTCTGCCGCTCGTATTGCGAAAACGCCGACAGCAATTCCTCTTTGGAGGCGAACCAGCGGTACAACGTGGGACGCGAGACTCCCGCCTGGGCGGCCACCTCGGACAGGCTGAGCTTGGTCTTGCCGTTGCGGCCGAGAACCTCGGCGGTGGCGTCGAGGATGCGCTGGCGTGTGGAGGTGTCGATGTCCGCGGCTGGGGCCGGGTGGCTCATAGCAGAAACTTTACGAAGTATCGCGAGCGTGTCACTGTTTTTTCGCTTCCCGGCCAGGGCGCCCTCGCACCAGCACGCATTGTTGAATGGCGCCGACCGCGCCCCCCTCGTCAAAAAGTGTGCCGACGGTGGTCCCGATGCCGTCCGGCCCGTAGCTTGTCTCCGCGCGAATGCCGATCCAATCGCCGTCCGGGACCCGGAATACGTGCACCGCGAGGTCGGTGTTGAGGAACGTCCACTTGCTGATGTCCAGCTTGCTGCCGATGCCGTTGGCGCAGTCGGCCACCGCGAACAGTCGCTCCAGCGGGGTCATGGCCTCGCCCTTGACGAGGTCGACGGTCGGCTTGATCCAGGATTCGCCCGGACCCTCGCTCAGCGGCTCGGTCAGCCACAGCCAGTCCAGGCTGTGCACGTAGTTGCGATCCCAGTCCCGCGCCGTGAGGTTGCGGTCGCGGGCCTCGGCCCGCGGCCGGGGCAGCGGAGTCGCGGCGTGAGCCAACGCCCGGGTGTCCAAGTGCTGCAACCGCCACCCGCTGGCGCGCGCCACCGGCCGCGGTTCGCCGTCGGGCCCCGGCGCCAGCATCTCGGCGGTGACGAGCTCGATTTGCTTCCCGCCCCGCTGCACTCGCGAGCTGACCCACAGGTCGCCCTCGGCCGGCACCCCGCCCAGCAGGTCGATGACGACCCGACCGAGGCGGGTGTCGTCGCGCTGATCGCAGCGTTCCAGCGCCCGGACCAACAGCGCCGACACCGGGCCGCCGTGCTGAATGGCGGCCGACCAGGTGCCGCGCGCCAGATCGGTCGCCGCGAACTTTTCGCCCCGCGCGTCGGCGTCATCGATCAGCTCGTAATAGGAGTCGGTCATCGTCTGCCTTCCGGATGTCAGGGTAGGCCCGCGCCGGGGGTGTCGACCGTCACCACGTCCAGCTGGGAGAGCCGGGTGCCGATCAATCGCTGGGGATACGCGTCGGTGCTCGACAGCAGAAACAGCGTGCGACGCGCGGGGCCGCCCAACGCGCACGCGATCGCCACCCGTTCGCCCATGTCGATGCGGTCGGTCACGGTGCCGCCCTCGGTGATCCGCTCGAACTGGTGCGCCAGCGTCATGGACGCCCACACTCCCCCCTCGGCGTCCAGCGCTATGCCGTCGGGCGGTCCGTCCAGGCCGTCGGCGAAAACCCGGCGGCCGCTCAGCCCGCCGTCGTCGCCGATGCTGAACGCGGTCAGCCGCCGGCCCGTCGACTCGGCGACGATCAGCGTCTTTCGGTCCGGCGTGATCACCATGCCGTTGGGAAAGTCGAGGTCTTCGGCAGCAATAGTCGGCGTGTCGTCGGCGTCGAGGCGGATGATCGCGCCGCCGGAGAAAGCCTGGCAGCCGATGTAGGCGCGCCCGGCGTCGTCGACGACCATGTCGCCCAGGTTGACGGGCGTCAGGGCGGCGAGGTCGGCGACGGCCTCGACGGTTTCGCCGTCGTAGCGCAGCACCTGCCGGTCCTCGGTCGAGGCGATCAGCAGGGACCCGTCGGGACGAAATCCGAGGCCCGACGGGGAGCGCCCGGGCAGCACCACCGTGGTCACCGAGCCCCGCATGTCCACGGTGTGCACGGCTTCACCGAGCATGTCGGAGAACCACAGCAGTCCTTCGAACCAGCGCGGACCCTCGCCGAAGCAGAACCCCTTGGCCAACGGCTCCGGGATCATCGGCTCAGGCCTTTACAAAACACCGGAAAAGTGTCACGCACTGCCTGCGTCGGTGTCAATCTCGCCCAGCTCGCGCGCGACGGCCGCGTGGTAGGCGTCGATGCGCGCCGGGTTGGCCTGCTGGAAGAGCGCGTCGGGCAGCGGCGCGTGCTTGAACGCCTCGATCGTCATGGTCCGGGAGAACAGCGTCACGTCCTGACCGGGCCTGGTGAACCGGTACGTGACCGTGATCCGGCCCTCCATCCCGCCCTCGCCCCGGCGGTCGTGGCCGAGGCGACCCACCGAGTTGAACACGAACAGCGTGGGCCGGTCGGCGATGGCCAGCTGCCAGCTGAAGATGCGCTCGCCGTCGGGGCCGGCCTCCTCCCAGGTGTCGCCGACCTTCAGCGGCAGCCCCGGCAATTTGCCGATGTGCGCGCTGCCGGGATAGGTCTTCGTCCAGTTGGCCGGGTTGGTGACGAAGTCGTACACCGCCTCGGCGGAATGGGTGAAGGCGGTCTCCGAAGTGCTCGTCACGATGCCCAATTGCGTTGCCTCCCGCGTCTGTTAGCCAAGCTTTACAAATCCTACTCAAAGTGTCACGCTGAGCCCTGAGCTGCGAGCGCGGAGGTGGAGCGGATTTGACCAAGGCTTCTGAGGAATCCGAGCAGACCGAGTGGACCGTGCAAGGTCTGCTGGACCTGTTTGACGTGCGCCCCGACGGGCCGGATCGCTTCACCGGAGACACCGGGATCGCCGTCGGCGACGAACGGCAGGTCGTCGAGGGCACCCAGGTACTCGCCCAGGCGATTGTCGCGGTGGCCAAACGATTCCCGGACAAGTCGGTGCGTTCGGCGCATGCGGTGTTCTCCCGCGCCGTGACGGTCGGCCCGCCGGTCGAACTCGTCCTCGACGTGGTGGCCGAAGGCCGGTCGACCGCGACCGCCGTGGTCGCCGTCCATCAGAACGGACGGCGCTGCCTGAGCATCACCGTGCTGGCCGACGTCCCGACCGGCGACGTCATCCGTCACCACCTGCCGCGTCCCGACGTGGCGGCCCCCGCCGAGGCCAACCACTCGCCGATGCCGATGATCGGGCGCGAGCTGCGCCTCGTCGACGTCGTCGACGTCAACAGCCCCGACGAGGTCGGGCCGCCCGAGCTGTACGCGTGGCTGCACTACGACCCGATTCCGACCCGCGACGATCTGGCCAAGGCGCTCATCGCCTACTTCACCGGGCACCTGGGCATCTCCACGACCATGCGGGCGCACCCGGGCATCGGCACCAGCCAGGCGCACCTGACGGTGTCGACCGCACCGATGAGCATCTCGGTCGCGTTCCACGAGCCCGTGCGCTGGGCGGGGTGGCTCCTCTACACCCACGAGAGCACCCAGGTCGGCGCCGGAATGTCGTACGTGCGCGGCACGGTGCACAGCGAGGAGGGTGAGCTGCTGGCCTCCTTCGCCCAGGAGGCGCTGATCCGTCCGCTGCGCACCAGCGACACGGCGATCGATTCGCGCGCTCGGTTCTGACCGCCATGCGCTTCACCATCACCCACCCGATGCACAGCCATCCGTACAACCCGGAGCTGGTCAGCGGTGACGGCATCGGAAAGGTGGCCGCGGCCACCGAGGCGGCGGGCATCCATGGCTTCGGCTTCACCGACCACCCCGCGCCGTCGCAGCGCTGGCTCGAGGCCGGCGGGCACGATGCGTTAGATCCTTTTGTCGCTTTGGGTTTCGCGGCGGCGAGGACGACGACGCTGCGCCTGATTCCCAACATCGTGGTGCTGCCGTATCGAAACCCGTTCGTGGTGGCCAAGTCCGGCGCCTCGCTGGACCTGCTCTCGGGTGGCCGCTTCACGCTCGCGGTCGGTGTGGGCTACCTGAAGCGCGAATTCGCGGCGCTGGGCGTCAGCTATGACGAGCGCGCCGAGCTGTTCGAGGAAGCGCTGCAGGTGATCCGGGCCATCTGGATGCAAGACGATATCTCGTTCGAGGGCAGGCATTTCAGCGCCAAGGGCATCACCGCGCACCCCAGGCCGGTGAGCCCTCCGCCGATCTGGATAGGCGGCAACACCACGACCGCCCGCCAGCGCGTCGCCCAGTATGGCGACGGCTGGTGTCCGTTTCCCGCCCCGCCGCAGCTGGCCCAGACCGCGGGCACCGCGGTGATCGACTCCGTCGAGAGTCTCACCGAGGGCATCGACGATCTGCGGCGCCGCTGTGACGCGGTGGGGAGGGACTGGTCGTCGATCGACATCACGTTCACCAACTTCGAGGGCGGCAGCCCCGCGACCGACGACTTCAACGCCGACGCATACCTCGGCGGCCTGGAAAAGCTTGCGGCCGTGGGAGTCACGTGGGTCGGCGTCCACCTGCCCGGCGACAGCATGGCGCATGCGCTCGAGACCCTCGATCGGTTCCGCACGCTCGTGATCGACGCGATGTAGATGGACTTCTCAGCCGTCGAGCTCAGCGCCGAGGACCAGGAATTCCTTGAGGAGACCCGGGCCCTCATCGCGAAGCACGTCACCGACGAAGTGCTGCGCCGCCAGCGCGAGTTCGGCGAAAACTTCGACGAGCAGGTCCATCTGGCGCTGGGCGAAGCCGGCTACCTGGCCTCGGATTGGCGGCCGGAGTCCGAGGGCGGATTCAGCCCCGTCCGCCGGCGCATCTTTCACCTCGAGATTGCCCGGGCGCATACGCCTTGGTACCACTGGGGCACCACGTCCGTCGTCGCGCGGCTGGTGCAGCAGTTCGGCGCTCCCGAGCTGGTCGACAAGGTCCTGCCCGGCGTGCTGTCCGGCGAGATCCGGCTGTGCCTGGGATACACCGAACCCGAGGGCGGCTCCGACGTCGCCACCTGCAAGACCCGCGCGGTGCGGGACGGGTCTGCGTGGATCATCAACGGCTCCAAGATGTTCACCTCCAACGCGCAGAACGCGCGGTACGTCTTCCTGCTCACCAACACCGATCCGCAGGGCCCGAAACACAAGAACCTGACTATGTTCCTGGTGCCGCTGGATTCACCCGGCATCGAAATTCAACCCATCCGCACCCTGGACGGCGACCGCACCAACATCGTCTTCTACAGCGACGTGCGCGTCGACGACCTCTACCGCATCGGCGACGTCAACGCCGGCTGGACGGTGATGCGGGCGGCGCTGGACTCCGAACACGGCATGGTCGACCCGGAAGAGCATGGCCTGCAATACGTTGCGGCGATGTCGGCGCACGGCGACATCATGGCCGAGGTGGTCGACACGGTCGCGGCGCTCGTCGCGAACGTGGACGACCAGTCCGTGAAATACCGGCTCGGGCGGGCCGTCGCGCGGATGGAGGCGGCGCTGTCCACGCCGGGGATGTTCGGGCGCGTCGCGATCGCGCAGACGATGCGCGACATCTCCCCGGATTTGATGGACATCCTGGGGCCCGCCTCCGCGCTGCCCGCCGAGACGCAGGGCTCCGCGAGTGACGGTGCGGCGGAACACCTTTACCGGCTGGCGCTGCCGCTCGGCATCTACGGCGGCACCCTCGAGGTGTTCCGCAACATGATCGCCCAGCACGCGCTGAAGCTGGGGCGTCCTAGCTACGGCGGGTGACGGGCAGCTCGGCGGTCACCAGGCGGCCACCGGCGTCGTGCGTGCGTTGATGAGCGTGGGGCGCTGCCGGTCGGCGATGCCGCTTTTCACCAACTCGATGACCTCGTCCGCCGTGTGCGCCTCATAGGCGTCGACGCCGTAGCTGGCCGCTGTTGCCACGACATCGAGCCCGGGTAAGTCGAGCCCGGGTACCCCCGGCGTCTTCTCCCATTCGCCGAATTCTTTGACCACACCGTATTCGGCGTTGGAGGCCACCACGATGGTCAGCGGGATTCGGTATTGCGCTGCGGTCCACAACGCGGTAATCGCATAATGCATCGAACCGTCGCCCATCAACGCGACGACAGGACGGTCCGGGGCCGCGAGTTGAGCACCGACGGCAGCGGGTAGTCCGAAACCTAATCCGCCGCCGGCCGACGATAAGTGCGAGAACGGGTAACTGGGTCGAATGCTGTTCGTGATGGCGACCTCGTTGCTGCCCGCCTCGCTGACCCACAGCGTCTCCGGTGGCGCGCCGCGGCTCACGGCCGACCATAGTGCTTCAGGGCGCAGCGGCGTCCGTGAATTTTCCAGGTCCGGGATCGGCGCGCGGACCGGGGGTGCCTGCCGCTGGGTTGGCTTGGTCGCCGCGAGCAGTGCCTCGGCCGCGCTGGCAAGGTCGGCAACGATCGCGTCCCCGACGGGGGCGCGCGCGGCCTCATCAGGGTCATTGGTGATATGAATCAGGTTCGCACCCTGGGGGAGATACGGTCCTGGCACCAACGGGTAGTACCGGAAGACGGGTGCCCCGATCACCAGGATTAGGTCGTGTCCGGCCAGCATCTCGGAGATCCAGCCCGCGCCGGGCGGCAAAATTCCCTGATACTGCGGATGATTCTCCGGAAATCCGCTCCAACCCGTTAGCGGTGCAGTCCAGACGGCTGATTGGGTGCGCTCCGCCAACGCGATCACCGCCTCCCACGCGCGGTAGCGTTCGACGTCGCCGCCCACAATCAGTGCCGGCGATTTAGCGGATTCCAGTCGGTCGCCGATCTGATTGGCGAGTTCGGGGGAAAAGCCCGCGGTGTGGGTCACCGAGCGGTCGCGGAGGGCGGCGACGTCGGTGGCCTGCGCGTCATCGAATTGGACCGGCATGTCATCCATCGGCAGCGAGACGAATACCGGGCCCATCGGTGGCGTGGTCGCCAGATGGATGGCCCGGGCCAACACGGCAGGAGCCTCGGTGGCGATCGCGGGTTCAGCTGCCCATTTCACGAATGGCTTTGGCACCAAAGCGGGCTCGACGTTCGTCAGCAGGCAGTACTGGTTCTGCATCGTGCGGCGCTGATTTCCGGCGGTCACGATCAGCGGGGTCTTGTTGATGAATGCGTTGTAAAGCTGGCCCTGCGCGTTGCCCATTCCGGGAGCGGTGTGCAGGTTGACAACTGCGGGGCGCCCGGTGATTTGTGCGTATGCGTCGGCCATCCCGACCGGCACCATTTCTTGGAGCCCCAGCACATAGCGGAAGTCGTCTGGGAAGTCTTGCAGCAAAGCCAATTCCGACGAGCCCGGATTGCCGAAAAAGGTTGTCAACTTATGTGTGCGCAGCACGTCGAGGATCGCCTCACGAACGGTGGTCATGCTGCTACCTCCAAAGCTCCACGAATGAGCGCGTGGGCCCGTACCCCCCGGCTTACCTCGATGATGAAGCGTCGCGACCCAAAGCAGAATCCTCAAGACCTGGTAGTCGGCGTGCGATCGACGGCCGAGCCCGGTGCGTCGGTTCGGCATTTAGGCGGGCGGCATTCCTCCCCGGCAGCCGATAGACTTCCGACATGATTTACGCCCGGAGCCGGGGCGGGCGCGAAGTCATCAACTCTCGTCTTGTCGCCCCGCTGACCGGCCGCATTGACCCGCGGCCACCGCTTAGACGGCGAGCGCGCTGATGTTCCCCGCGGACCGGGTCTCGCTGCTGCGAAGCGCTCTGCCGTCCGCGCTGCGCGGCGAGATGATGTTCACGTCGAAGTGTGGCAGTGACGCCGCTGCCGCGTTGATTGGGCTGGCCCAGGAATCTGCGCCGCACGATGCGGGGGCGGCGCGCGAACTGTATCTGGAGGCGCTATCGGCGGTCCTTTTCGCGGGCCGTCTCGCCGGCGGCGGTGGTGTGTTGGAAGTGGCGAGGGCGGCTGCGGCCGCCCCCGCGGCCCGGCGACCGGAAAGCTCGGCAGATCTCTTACTGGATGGGCTGACGGCCCTGGTCGTCGCTGGACCCCGAGCTGGTGTCCGGCTGATTCAAGGCGCGTTGGATGGCTTCTGTACCCCAGCGCGTCCCGTCGAGGACGGGACGCGCTGGCTGTGGCTTGCCTGCCACGGCGCGATCATCGCTTGGGACGACCGCGCGTGGCTGCACCTGCCGGCTCGGCAAGTCGAGCTCGCCCGTGCGGCGGAAGATCAACGCGTGTTGCCCGTGGCGTTGCACTCCCTGGCGGCGGCGCTGACTTGGTGTGGGAGTTTCACAGCGGCCCGGCAGCTGATCACCGAGGCCGACTCGATCACGGCGTCGACGGCTACAACGGTCTTTCCCTACGCGGCACTTCCGCTTGCGGCGTGGCAAGGCGACGAGACAGAGACCGCACGGTTGGTGCAGTCGGGGAAGTACTATGCGGTAGCCCGCGGTGAGGGAATGGGTTTAGCGTCAATCGAATTGGCGACTGCGTTGCTGTGCACCGGGCTGGGCCGTTATGACCAGGCTTTGGTGGCAGCCCGACAAGGATGCGAGCACCCAGAAGAACTGTGGGCGACGTTTTTGCTTCCCGAGTTCATAGAGGCGGCAACTCGTTGTGGGCAAATGCGCGATGCACGTGATGCTCTTGCCCCTCTTGCAGAGAGCGCGCAGGTTGCGGGAACAGATTGGGCCCTGGGGACTTACGCATGCTCGCGGGCGCTCGTGAGCGACGGCGAGTCCGCGGAAAGCCTGTACCGCGAGGCGATCGAGCGGATGGACCGCACAAACCTGCGTCCGGCCGCCGCGCGTGTACGACTTGTCTACGGAGAGTGGCTGCGTCGGGAACGAAGGCCGCTCGATGCACGCACCCAGCTGAGGCCGGCTTACGAAATGTTCACAAGCATTGGAATGGCAGCCTTCGCTAGGCGCGCGAGGCTCGAACTCGAAGCCATCGGCGAGCGCATCCGCGAAAAGCCCGCCGTCCGAAACGATTCTGTCCTGACTCCACGTGAGGCGCAGATTGCCGAACTGGCCGCGGGCGGGGCCACGAACTCGGAGATCGGCGCCCGGCTGTTTATCAGTCCTAACACCGTTGCGTACCACTTGCGCAAGGTATTCATCAAACTGGGCGTGACCGCGCGACGCCAACTCGCCGCCGGGACGATCAATCAATCACCATCGTGGCCCAGGACGGCACGTTCCTGAGGTGCGCCGTCAGTGGCGGTGCTGGACGGCGTGTCCCCGCACGGACTTTGGCGATGCCTGCAGACGGGTGGCCAGTATCGAGACTCCATTGCCGGTCAAATGCCGTAGAGCCCAGGGACGGCCGGCCAGCACGGAGGCAAGATGGCCGGCTTCGCCGGTGACCGTGGGTCCATTAGCGGGGTGTGACCATGGGGCGTCCGTGGCGATGAGGTTCAGGCCTCGTGCGCGCGCAGCGGCTGGGACGAAGGGGTTCGGGACCTGGACCTCGGTGTCGAGAACCGCGGCGAGTATTGCCGGGGGAATCGTGGAATCTGCCTCGAGCGCGTAGGTGATGTCCAGCTGGTGGATGACGTGATCGCCGAGGAGCAGCCGCCGGGGGAAGACACATCCGACGCCTCGTGGCCGCCGTGTCAACGCCGCAAGGTCATCAAGGAGGGTGTGCGGATCCCGTTGTGCCGCCAGCCTGCGGGCCATGGAGGAGTTGGTGCGGTCGAACGAGCCGTGGTGTCGCAGCATGGCGGCGATGATCGACGGCAGCGCGGCCGAGTAGCCGACGACGAGGTGGGCCAGCACATCGTGGTTGCTCCAGTCTGTGCATAGGCTGGGCCGCACCCAGTGGTCTTCGGTGAGAGTACTGAGGAATGCGACAAGCCGAGCGTCGTTGTCCCGCAGTGCATCAGCTGCTTTAGACATTCAAGTGCTCCAGAAGAAATTGGGTTTGGTCGGCGAGCAGCTCCGCTAGGAGGGGCGGGTGATAGATCTGGAAATGGTCCCCGTCGTAGTGGCAGACGACGCCATACGGCGCGCGGTGCCCCACATCGGCGGCGTGACGCGGGTCCATCAGGGTCTCTCGTGCGGAGACACATACCAGCAGCGGAGCCGCAATCTTCGCGGCGCCGCGTTTGGCGCTGCTCAGTGCGATGCCGACGATGTCAGCGGCGGCAATGCGGTTGTCGAAGGTCGCACCGGTGGGCACCGTCGAGTACCAGCCGTCGAGAGCCCCGGGGATGGTGACCGCTGCGAGCCTGCCCGGCTCGGCGACGATCGGGACATATCTCGGCGCGGTGCCCCGAATCCGGCGACGCACGTCGTCGAGAATCGCCGGTGTCGCGCGGAGAGCCGGTCGCCAGCCACCGCGGGTCAGTGTTGCCGGTCCATGGATGATCGGGCACTGCACGACCACCGCAGCGAGGTCGCGTCGCGCTGTGGCCTCCCGCAGCACATGCATCGCGCCAAGGCTGGTGCCCCACAACCCGATTCGTCGGGAGTCGATACCGTCTTGGCAACGCAGATAGTCCAGCGCAGCTCCGACGTCCTGTTGGTGTCCGCGCATACTGAAGCGCTGCCGTGGCGAACCGTCCGAAGCGCCGGTGTGCCGATAGTCGAAGGCTAATGTCGCCACGCCGGCAGCCGCGAAGTGTTGCTCGTATTGCGACATCATCATGTCGTGTGTCGCGCCGAGGCCGTGACAGAGTACAAGTCCCGGATGCGGTCCAGCACTGCGCGGCAGGGTCAGCCAACCCGCGCACCGAGCGCCTTGCGAGGTGAATGACACCGTGGTGGTGCGGATGTGAGTGACCACGACAACTTCCTTCATATATACGTACGTCGTACGTATAGGTCTACGTTAGGTACGCTGTACGTGTCAAGGGGTCACGGACAGGAGGCTAGCCATGCGGGCACGATTCACCGTCGGTGAAGTGCGCGAACAGGCAATGGACATCGTCGATCGCGACGGGCTCAGCGCGCTGAACATGCGCTCGCTGGCCACCGCGCTGGGCACCGGACCGATGACGCTCTACAACTACGTCAGAGACCGAGAGGAACTCGAATCTTTAGTCGCCGAAGCGGTGCTGGCTGACGTGAAAGTACCTCCCCCGTCTGAGGATTGGCTTGCCGACGTGAAATGCATCGCGATTGCTATTTGGGAAGCGATGCGGCGTCACCGAAACGCTGTCCCACTGGTCTTGACTCGCCGCACCGTCTCGAACGAGAGCTTCGCGCCCGCCGAGCAGCTCGTCGCGACGCTGGTTCGTGGCGGACTTGCCGACCGGGATCTGCTGGCCGCCTTTCGCGGGGTGCTCAGCCTCATCATGGGTGCCGCTCAAGTGGAGCTAGCCGGCCCCGCGGCGGTGGGCGACCCCGAACAGGTCAACATCGACGACGCCGGCCGCATCGCACGCCTGGCTGGTGATGCCCACCCTCACCTGGCGGCGCTGGCATTCACCAGTCAACAGTCTTCGATGCCCGCGGACTTCAGCCGCGCCCTCGACATGCTGCTAGCCGGCATCCAAACTTGCGCAGATGCACCTCGAACGGAGCGGAAGGGCCGGCGCACCCCAAAACGTTGAGCGTCCAATCGGCGCCCTAGCTACGACGGGTGAGCGGCAGCTCGGCGACGACGTCGACGCGGGTGTCGTCGAAACTGAAATACCCCTTGATGGGCAGGCTTTCGGGCAGCGGGTCTTCGTAGCTCCACGCGACGTCGTCGACTGGGCCCGCCGACCAGTACGTCGCGTAACCCTTGTAGTTGCAGTAGCTCGACGTCTCGGACCGCCGGAGCAGATCGGTGCGCACGTGCACGGGAGCGACGTAGAGGCGCGGCTCGAGCGCGGTCTCGAACAGGATCACCGTGTCGTCCGTGTCCACCAGCGTGGTGCCGTCGATCGTGACCTGCAGGCGGCGCTTCGTCGGGCGGCAGTCGACGCGGTGGTAGGGGTTCGGCGGGTAGTGCACGAGCCTGCGGCCCTCCTCCAGCCAGGTGTCGACCGCGTCCCACGGCACCCGGACGAAATCCGGAGCCTCCGCCACCGGCTCGCTCGGCAGGTCGCCGACCTCTTCGGCCGCAAAGGCGTAGCTGAGTGGGTGACCCGGCCGGTGCACCATCAGGGCCTTTTCGGTGTCGATCACCGGCCGCCCATTGACGAAGGCCTGCACGCGTCGAGGGTGTGGCTCGACGTAGACCACGCCGGCGGGGACCGGCGCGGAGAAACTGCCGGCCGGATCGCCGCTGAGCGGACCGCGCCCGGCAACCAGACTCATTGCGTCACAACCCCTTCCGCGGGAAGACCACGGTTTGCAAACCAATTTCTCTGCATAGTGTAAATGGGGAAAGGCGTGGGATTCATTGTCGGAAAGGCGAAATATCCCGTGGAACGTGCGTACGCTGACGTTCTCCGATTTCGTATGTCGACGGGAAGCAGCGATGTCGTATCTGGCGGCGGCCCCAGACTCTCTGGCAGTGGCGGCATCCGATCTATCTGACATCGGCTCGGGGCTGGTCGCGGCGAGTGCGGCGGCGACGGCCCCGATCACCGCGATAGCACCTGCCGCCGCAGACGAGATATCCACGGCGATCACAACCGTCTTTGCCGGCCAGGCGCGGGTGTTCCAGGCGCTCACCGGCCAGGCCGCGGCTTTTCATGCCCAGTTCGTGCAGGCGTTGAGCGGCGCGGGCGCCGCGTATGCGGCCGCCGAGGCCGCCAATATCCCGTCACTGCAAACCGTGGAGCAGGACGTTTTGGCGGTGATCAACACACCCACCAATCTGTTGTTCGGGCGCCCGTTGATCGGTGACGGTGCCAACGGGACGGCGGCCCACCCCGACGGCGGGGCCGGCGGGTTTCTGCTCGGCAACGGCGGCAACGGCTTTTCGCAAACGGGCAACCCCGGGGTGGCCGGGGGCGCCGGCGGGCCTGCCGGGTTGGTCGGCAATGGCGGTCTCGGCGGTGCCGGCAGCGCCGGCGCGGCGGGCGGGGCCGGCGGCACCGGCGGGTGGTTGTACGGCAACGGCGGGGGCGGCGGAAACGGCGGCGTGGCCTTGCGGGACGGTGGCTTGAACGCCTTTACCGGCGGCACCGGCGGGGTCGGCGGCGCCGCCGGTTTGTGGGGCGCGGGCGGGAGCGGCGGGCAGGGCGGCAGCGCCGGACCCAACACTGCGACGGTGGCCACCGGCCAGACCACCTCCTTCGTCCTGAACGGCGGCAACGGCGGCGACGGCGGGCGCGGCGGATGGCTTCACGGCCTGGGCGGAGCCGGTGGGCAAGGCGGGACGGGCAGCAGTGCACCAAGCGTGACGCTTGACGTCGGTACGGGCTTCACGATCCTCAACAACACCCCCGGAACCGCTAGCGTCGCCTACCTTCCCCCTCCCGGCGGCGACGTCTTTTCCATAAGTCCGGCGAGTTCGACCCTGGGCACCGGCGGCACCGACCAAGTGGCGATCACGTTCACGGCCGGCCACACCAGCGGCACCATCCAGTTCATCTCCGTACCCTCTGGTCTTGCGGGGGCCGCGGGCCGGGCCGGCCTCCCCGGACCCAACGGCTACCTCTAGCGCCGGCGACGGGGACGCTGATTAGGGTGCAAGCCATGGCCGGACCGATGGAAGGCATCAAAGTCGTCGAGCTCGGGGTCTGGGTCGCGGGACCCGCGGCCGCCGGCATCCTGGCCGACTGGGGTGCCGACGTGGTCAAGATCGAGCCGCCGGCCGGCGACCCGGGGCGCATGTTCGGCCGGATGCTGGGCTGCGATCTCGGGGTCAACCCGCCGTTCGAAATGGACAACCGGTCCAAGCGCAGCATCGTCCTGGACCTCACCACCGCGACCGATCGCGATACCGCGCTCGAATTGCTTTCCGACGCGGACGTTTTCATCACTAATGTGCGTCCGCGGGCGTTGGAGCGGCTCGGCCTGGATTACGCGACGCTGTCCGCCCACAACGCCCGTCTCGTCTACGGCCTGATCACCGGGTACGGCGAGAACGGGCCCGATGCCGACCGTGCCGCCTACGACATCGCGGCGTTCTGGGCCCGCGCCGGCCTGGCGCACCTCCTCACCCGGCCCGGCGACACCCCGCCGTTCCAGCGCGGCGGCATGGGCGACCACTCGGCCGGCATGACCCTGGCCGCCGCCGTGTGCGCGGCGCTGGTCGCCCGCCATCGCACCGGTGCGGGCCAACTGGTGACCACGTCGCTGTACCGCCAGGGCGCTTACACCGTGAGCTTCGACCTCAACACCTATCTCCTGACCGGCCAACCGATCGCGGTGGGGCAACGCGAGCAGATGGGCAACCCGGCCATGAACAACTACGCGGCGGGCGACGGCCGGCGGTTCTGGATCGTCGGGCTCGACGTCGAGCGGCACTGGCCGCCGCTGTGTCGTGCGGTCGGCCGTCCCGAGTGGCTGGAGGATCCCCGATTCGCCGACGCCCGGGCCCGCGCCGCCAACGCCGCCGTGCTCGTCGCCGAGCTGGACCGGATCTTCGCGACCAGGTCGCTCGATGAGTGGGCGGAGGTCTTCGCGGGCGAACCCGACTTCTTCTGGTCGCCCGTCAACGCGCTCGAGGACGTCGTGGCCGACGAGCAGTTCCACGCCGCGGGCGGCCTGGTCGACGTGCCGGACGGCGCCCAAGCAGGAGCCGCCGTCACCATGGTGGCCACGCCGGCGGACTTCCACGGCACGCCGTGGGCGCCGCGCTCCGTCGCGCCGGAACTTGGTCAGCACACCAACGAGGTGCTCGCCGAGCTCAGGGCGCGGCGGGAGTCCTGAAGCTGGCCGGGCACCTTTACAAATTTGGCTCGAAGTGTCACGCTGTCCGGTGACAACAGCCCACCACGAGCGCCGCAGGAAACACCAACGATGGTCACTCCAACGTTCGACATCAGCCACCACCGCCGGGTCGCCGCCGCACGAACGACCCGCGCGGACGGCGAACCCCTGCGGTATCGGCTGGACGTCGTCGCGGCCAGCGCCGCCGACGTCGTGCAATCGGCCGGCGGTTGGCTCTACGACCGGGTGATGGCCGGTTGGGAAGTGACCGTGCTCCTGCCGGACGGCTGCGATAGCCGCTCGCTGCGGATCCTCGGCGTGCAGGCATTCGACGGCGAGGCGCGCCCGGACCTGGCCGCCTCGAGGAGTCAGAGCCTGGCGGTCAGCGCCGAGGCGTTCGCCGCCGACGCGCGGGTGCGGGAAAAGGTGCTCGAGTCGCTGGGCGACTGGTGGACCGAGGTCGCGCTGTGGGGTGACGGCTGGCCCCTGGGCGTCGACCGCGCGACGACCCGGACGCAGCATGTGCTCAGCGCGGCGGCCCGCCGATTCAAGGGCTATGCCCTTGCGGCGGCCGGATTGGCTTGCGATTCAGTCGATCCCACCGAGTCGCTGCTGTGCGACATGGCAGCCCTCGCGCGGCTCTCTTAGCCCATGAAGAAGTACTACGGCCAGACCCTGCTCTACCTGCACGAGACCATCTCACTCGGATCAGGTCGAAGCGACGCTTTCACCGAAACGTTCAGCGGCACCTACCAGCCGATGATGGACGAGCTCGGCGCCCGGCTGTTCGCCATCTGGGAGACCACCTCGTACAACGGCCACTGGCCGCAGGTGACGGTCATCTGGGAGATCGACGGATTCGCCGACTACGCCCGGATCGGTGCCGCCCAGGCGCGCGGCGGCAGCCATGAGGTCGCGGCCGGCAAGTGGTCGGAGTTCCTGTCCGGCGTCGGCGCCTCGGGTGAGGGGCGAATCATGTACCCGGGGCCCAGCAACAAGACGCTGGCACAGTTGCGCGAGGCGAATTTCGCTGCGCCGCTGGTGATTCAGGAGATCATGCAGACCAAGCCGGGGCGTCAGGACGATTACATCCGTGAGCTGGAGCGGCTCTACGTCCCATGGTCGGAGCGCACCGGCAAGCGGTGGCTGGGCTCGTTCACCACGACCTTCCGCTACAACGAGGTCATCCACTACTGGGCGCTGGACGGCGGCTGGGAGTGCTTCGCCAACCACTACCCGTCGTTCAAGGAGAACCCCCCGGCCGAGCTCGTCACCTGGATGAGCGTGGCGCCGGCCCTGCGCGACGGCTGGGAGGACTCGATCCTGCAGGCCCTACCCCCGTCGCCACTGCAGTGAGCTTTTCGTACGATCCTTTCGACGCGGAAGTAATGGCAAACCCGTTGCCGTACTACCGGATTCTGCGCGACGAGCACCCGGTCTACTACATGCCGCAGTGGGACACCTACGCGCTCTCCCGCTTCGAGGACATCTGGCAGGTGCTCGAGGTCAACGACGGTACGTTCGTCGCGACGGAAGGCACATTGCCCCCGGCGTCGGCGCTCGCTCAGCACAACGACGGCCCACTCGACGATCCGCCGCTGCATCCGCTGCCGTTTCACGCCGTCTTCGACACCGACCTGTACGCCGAGATCCGGCGCGCGCACTCGGCGCCGTTGCGCCCGAGGTCGGTCGCCGGGCTGCAGGCCCGGATCCGCACGCTGGCCAACGAGCGCCTCGACGAGCTGCTGCCGCGTGGGTCCTTCGACCTGACCCAGGAGTACGGCGGCATCGTCGCGGCATCGATGGTATGCGGATTGCTGGGCCTGCCAGACGATCTCGCACCCCAGGTGTTGGCCGCGGTCAATGCCGGCAGTTTGGCCGAGCCCGGCGAGGGCGTCGACACCGCGCAAGCCCGGCCCAACTATCTCGAATACCTCACGCCGGTGGTCGAGGGCCGCCGCGCCGACTCGTCCGGCGATGCGCTACCGGTGGTCGACGGCCTGCTGGGCTACCGATTGCCCGACGGCAGCGCCCTGTCCGACGTCGAGGTCGCCACCCAGATGCTCTGCATCTTCATCGGTGGGACCGAGACGGTGCCCAAGATCGTCGCCCACGGGCTGTGGGAGCTCAGCCGGCGGCCCGACCAGATGGCCGCGGTCTGTGCCGACCCGGCCACCAACGTGCCGATCGCCCGCGAGGAGATGATCCGCTATTGCGCGCCGGCGCAGTGGTTCGCCCGAACGGCGCGCAAGCCCTACACAATTCACGGCCAGAGGATCGAGCCGGGCCAGCGCATCATCACTCTGCTCGCGTCGGCGAACCGCGACGAACGGGAGTACGAAAACCCCGACGAATTCCTCTGGAACCGGCCCATCCGGCGCTCGCTGGCGTTCGGCCGCGGCCAGCACTTCTGCATCGGCTACCACCTGGCCCGGCTGGAAATCGATGTGCTGCTGACCGAATGGCTGCGCCGGGTGCCCGACTTCGCGATCCGGGGCGACGCCGCCACCCGGCTGCCGTCCAGCTTCCAGTGGGGATGGAACAAGATCCCGGTGGAGGTCTGACGTGTGGTCCTACCGGATCATCGCTCCCTACCAGTTCGAGCGGACGACGATTCCCGACAAGACGCCCGAGCAGCTGGCCGACGGCCAAGTGCTGCTGCGGTTTTCGGCCGCCGGCGTCTGTGGCAGCGACCTGCCGGCGTTCCGCGGCAACAGGGGCCGGCTTCCGGGTGACGACGGGCGCAGCGCCGCCGAGAAAGACGGGTTCCCGATCCACGAGGTGGCCGGCGAGGTGATCGCCAGCCGTCACCCGGATCACCGCCCGGGCGATCGGGTGGTGGGCTGGGCATCCGGGTTCGACGGCCTGATGGAACGCGTGATCAGCGACGGCAACATGCTGGCGCCGTACGACCCGGCGCTGAGCCCGGCGGAGGCGATCGGCCTCCAACCGCTGGCCTGCGTCCTGTATGCGTGTGAACAGCTGCCCGACCTGGCCGGCCGGCACGTGGCGATCATCGGCCAGGGCTCGATCGGCCTGCTGTTCTCCTACGTCGCCAAGGCCGCGGGCGCCCGCCGCGTCACCGGCGTCGACCCGGTCGACCGCACCGGCCACGCAACGGCATTCGGCGTCGACGACCCAGTGCGCGCCACCAGCGACCGCTGGGTGAGCCAGCTGGCCCCCGCCGACCGCGCCGACGTCGTCATCGAGGCCGTCGGGCACCAGGTGGCCACCCTGGGGCACGCCATCGAAGCCACCGCGCCGGGCGGCACCGTCTTCTATTTCGGCGTGGCCGACGACGAGGCCTACCCGATCAGCATGCGTCTGATGCTGCGCAACAACCTGACGCTGAAATCCGGTGTGACCCTTGACCGGCGGCGGGTCTTGGACGTCGCCGCCAAGTTCGCCGACGAGCATCCCGAGCTGCTCGGCGCCTACCTAACCCACACTTTCGGCGTCGAAGACGTCCACGACGTGCAGGGCGCCTTCGACCTGGCCTGCCGGCCCGCGCCCGAGCGGATCAAGATCGCGATCGCCCAGTGAGCGTCTTCGTCGGCGACCGATCCCCCATCTGGGGCGGCTGGATCACGGGACCCACGCTGCTAGGCCCGGAGGAATTCGCCAGGGCCGGTTACGATTACGTCGGCTTCGACGCCCAGCACGGCTACATCGACGACGCGGACATCGCCGGCATGCTGCGGCGCCTCGAGCACGTGCCGATCGGCACGGCGGTGCGGCTGCCCAACGCCGACGCGGCGCCGATCGGGCGGGTGGCCGACGCTGGGGCCGACGCCGTCGTCATCGCGATGATCGAGTCTGCGGACGAGGCGGCCGCCGCGGTGGCCGCCACCCGCTACCCGCCGGCGGGCGTCCGCAGCTTCGGCCCGCTGCGGGCCAGCCTGGGCCACGACCCAGCCACGCTGGAGTCCCGGGTGAGCGTGTTCGCGATGATCGAGACCGCGGCGGCGCTGTCGGGCCTCGACGAGATCTGCGCCGTCGAAGGGCTGGCCGGGCTGTACATCGGGCCGGCCGACCTGGCCCTGTCGATGGGCGTGGACGTCGTTGGCGCGACCAAACATCCGGTGCTCCTCGACGCCATAGGCCGGATCCATCGCGCCGCCACCGAGGCGGGCCTGATCACCGGCATCCACGCCGGCGACGGCAAGACGGGCCGCGCCATGGCGGCGCTGGGCATCCGGATGATCACGCTGGCAGCCGAGTCACAGGCCCTGCGGCGCGGCGCGGCGGAACACCTGCGCGAGGCCCGCGAACAGTGACCGAGACCGCAATACGCGAACTCATTGCCGCCTACGCGCTGGCGCTGGACGCCGGCAACGGGGATGAATGCGTGCAACTCTTCACCGAGAACGCCCAATTCCTGGTCTACGGAAAGTCTTTCGACGGGCATGACGCGATCCGCAAAATGTTTCACGACGCGCCACCCGGGCTGCATCTGACCGGGGTCTCGCGAATCGACGTGAATGGCGACACTGCCACTGCCCGAACGCAGGTACTGTTCGTCCGCGCGGGCGACCTGCACCTGCGGCCCGCCCTGTACGACGACGAGCTGGTCCGCGTGGACGGCCGCTGGCGCTTTGCGCGCCGGCGCTGTCGATTCGTCACCAGCCGCGGCCTGTCCGACAGGCCCGAGGTGCCGTCATCGTGAGTCAACGCGTCGCACTGGTGACCGGCGCCGCCGGCGGACAGGGCTGGGCCATGGCCAAGCGGCTGCGCTCGGCCGGCCATTCGGTGGCCGCCTGCGATCGTCGCGCCGACGAACTTGCCGCCGCGGTGGACGAATTCGGCGACGACGGCGTGATCGGGATCCCGCTCGACGTCACCTCGCCGGCGCAGTGGGAGGCGGCCGTCCACACCGTCATCGAGCGCTTCGGGTCGCTCAGCGCGCTGGTCAACAACGCCGGTGCGCTGCACCGCGCCTCGTTGGCCGACGAGACCCCCGAGGGATTCGAAAACTCTTGGCGCGTCAACTGTTTCGGCGCCTTCCTTGGCATCCAGGCGACGCTGCCGCAGCTGCGTGCGGCGGGAAACGCGGCCATCGTGAACATCTGCAGCACCGGGGCGATCCGGCCATTCCCGCGGCACAGCGCCTACGGCTCCGCCAAGTGGGCGCTGCGCGGCCTGACCCAAAACGCCGCGGCCGAACTGGCTCCGCTCGGTATCCGGGTCAACGCGGTGTTCCCCGGACCCATCGCGACCCCGATGCTCGACGACGCCACCCAGCTGCGGCTGGCGGCGTCGTCGGCGTTCGGGCGGATCGGCCAACCGGCCGAGATCGCCGACGCAGTGGCGTTTCTGGTGTCCGAGGAGGCGTCGTTCATCACCGGCGCCGAACTGGTTGTCGACGGTGGGCAATGCCTGCAGATCCGATGAGCGGCAACCTGTCGGTCGGCATCATCGGTGCCGGGCCCGGCGGCATGGCCCTGGGAATCCTGTTGGCCCAAGCCGGCTTCGGCGACTTCACCATCTTCGACCGCGAGGACGACGTCGGGGGCACCTGGCTGATCAACACGTATCCGGGGCTGGCGTGCGACGTCAAGTCGCACCTGTACTCCTACTCGTTCGACCTGAACTCGGACTGGTCGCGGCTGTGGCCCGCGCAGCCCGAGATCCTGGAGTACTTCCAGCGGTGTGCGGACAAGTACGGCTTGCGCCCGCACCTGAGGCTGCGCACCGAAATCGTCTCGGCGCGTTGGGAGGAAGACGACCAGCGGTGGTGCCTGACCACGGCGGCCGGCGAACGGCACCACTTCAACGTCGTGGTGTCCGCCGTCGGGTTGTTCACCCGACCCCTCTTCCCGGAGCTGGCGGAGGAGGAGCCGTTCACCGGCACGCTGATGCACTCTTCCCGATGGGATCATTCGGTCTCGCTCGAGGGCGCGCGGGTCGCCGTGCTGGGCACCGGATCGACGGCCTCGCAACTGCTGCCGGAGTTGGCCAAGGTGGCCGACAAGGTTTACTCCGTGCAGCGGTCACCGACCTGGATCCTGCCCAAGCCCGACCGGCCCTACACCGAACGCGAGCGCTGGCTTTTCGCCCACATACCGTTCGCCAAGAAGCTGTACCGCACGCGGCTGTGGCTGCGCAGCGAATCCAACATATCGGTGATCGAGCACGGCAGCGAAAAGACCGAGGAGTTCAAGGCGATCGCGCTGGACCTGCTCGAAAAGACCGTTGCCGACGAGGAATTGCGCCGCAAGCTGACCCCAGACCATCCGCTGGGCTGCAAGCGGCTGGTGTTTTCCTCGGACTACCTGCCCACCCTGACCCGCCCCAATGTCGAGGTGCTGAGCAGCCCGGCGCGCTGCCTGCGCGCACGCAGCCTGGTCACCGAGGACGGCGCCGAACGCGACGTCGACGTCGTGGTGTGTGCAACGGGCTACGCCGCGGCCGACTACCTGGGCGAGTTGGACGTGTCCGGCGAGGGCGGGACGACGCTGCGCGAGGTGTGGCGTGACGGGGCCCACGCGTATTTCGGCATGGCCGTCCCCGGGTTCCCGAACTTCTTCATGCTGTACGGGCCGAACACCAACGTCGGTTCGAACAGCGTGATCTTCATGCTGGAAGCCCAGGCCCGCTACATCGTTCGGGCTCTGAAACACATGCGGCGGCGGGGCAAGACGTACGTCGCGGTGCGCCCCGCCGCGCTGGCGGCGTTCGTCGCCAAGGTCGACCGGTGGATGGTCGGCACGGTGTGGACCACCCAGTGCAGCAACTACTTCCGCGCCCCCAACGGGCGTGTGGTGACGCAGTGGCCGCGCAGCGCGCGTAGCTTCTGGGGAATGACGCGCAGATTCAGGCCCGCCGACTTCACTTTTCAGGCCCCGGCCGAATGACGGAACCCTACGGTCTGGACGGCTTCGAACGGCTGGATCCGGCCCTGCAGGCCGTCGCGACGACGCGAACCGACTTCTCCGCGGAGTCGATCGGGCTCCTCCGCGAACCGTTCGATCAGCGCCGTCGGGAGGTCGCCGAACGCACCGATGCCCGGGGCGTCCGGATCACCGGCGACGTCGTGGCGACCGAATCCGGCGGCGTGCCGGTGCGCATCTACCGTGGCGGCGAGGCGAACCCGGCGCCGGCCCTGATCTACTGCCACGCCGGCGGCTTCGCGCTGGGCAACCTGGACACCGATCACCGGCAGTGCGTCGAGCTGGCACGGCGCGGCCGGTGCACGGTGGTGTCCGTCGACTACCGGCTGGCGCCGGAGCACCCCTACCCAGCCGCGCTCGACGACGCGGTCACGGTGCTGCGCTGGGTGGCGGCCTCCGCGACGGAACTGGGTGTGGACCCGGCACGCCTGGCGGTCGGGGGCAGCAGCGCCGGCGCCGCCCTGGCGGCGTGCCTGGCGCATGGCGCCGCCGGCGGGTCGCTGCCCGCGGTAGTGTTCCAGCTGCTGCACCAGCCGGTGCTGGACGATCGCGAAACCGCGTCCAAGGCCGAGTTCTGCACCAGCCCCGCCTTCGACAGCGAGGCCGCGGAGCTGATGTGGCGTCACTACCTCGGTCCGGCGGCCGGCTCGTCGGCCGCGGTGCCCGCCCGCCGAGGCCAATTCCGCGGCCTGCCACCGGCTTTGATCACCTGCGCGGAGATCGATCCCTTCCGCGACGAAGCCGTCGACTACGCGCTGCAGCTGTTGCGCGCCGGGGTCTCCGCCGAGCTGCACGTGTTCCCGCGGACCTGTCACGGCTTCGATTCGCTGCTGCCGGACTGGTCGGACTCCGATCGGTTGTTCGCCCTGCAGGGCCAGGCGCTGACGAGGACCTTCGGCTCTACTTGAACTCCCGATTCGGCGGAACAATCTGCTGCCATGAAGATCATCGGCGTGGAGGTCATACCGTTCGAGACGGTAGTCGATCGAATCTCGTTCGGGCAGTTGGTCACCGACTACCGCGTGGTCCAGACGGTGACCAAGGTGCTCACCGACGAGGGGGCCGAGGGCTACTACTTCGGTGGTCATTTCCATGGCGACCAGGATGGCCTGCTGCCCGGGGACCAGGCGCTGATCACCCAATTCCTGGGCCCCCTGCTCGCGGGCCAGGATCCGCTCGACCGGGCGGAGATCTGGCGGCAGCTGTGGGCCGCCAAGCTTCCCGAAAATATCTGCAGCGTCATCGATCTCGCCCTGTGGGATCTGGCGGGCCGGGTCGCCGGGCTGCCGGTGCGCAAGCTGCTGGGCGGCGCCCGCGACCGGGTCAAGGCTTACGCGAGCAGCTTCAACAACCTGGGATCGCCCGACGAGTACGCCGCCCACGCCGCCGAATGCCGCCGCCAGGGTTACCGCGCCTACAAGATCCACCCCTACCACTACTGGAACCCCGCGACGCGGGAGTTCGCGCTGCCGCGGCCGTCGTATGTGGACTGGGACATCCGGGTGTGCCGGGAGGTTCGCGCGGCCGTGGGCGACGACATGGTGTTGATGTTCGACCCGTGGGGGACCTATCACACCTACGAGGACGCGCTGCGCGTCGGCCGGGAACTGGAACGGCTGGGCTTCTACTGGTACGAGCACCCGATGCCGGAGTACCGGGTCGAGTCCTACGCGAAGCTGGCCGGCGCGCTCGACATCCCGATCTGCTCACCCGAGATCGCGGAGGGCGGCATCTACACCCGGGCGGACTGGATCCTGCGCAACGCGTCCGACATCAGCCGCATCGACGTGTTGCGCGGCGGCATCACCGGCGTGATGAAGCTGGCCGGGATGTGCGAGGCCGTCGGCATGCGCTGCGAACTGCACATGAGCGGCTTCGGCAACCTGCAGGTCCTGGGCGCCACCAGCGAAGACGTCTGCGAATACTACGAGCGCGGCCTGCTCGGGCCCGGGGCCCGCTACGACGCCGCCCCGCCCTACCTCGAGGCGGCCTGCGACCCGCTCGGCCCGGACGGATTCGTCGACCTGCCGTCGGGACCCGGTCTCGGCTACCAAATCCGGTGGGACTACATCGAAAGCCATCGGCTCCCCGCCAGCACGGCGGAACCGGTCGCGCCGCTGCACCCGAGATAATGGCGGTATGCCGTACTGCGATTACCCGATTGCTGCCGAGGACTGCGACGGCGCCTTCACCGTCGACGCGTCACGGGTGACCTTCGGACGCGGATGCCTCGCGGAGGTGGGCGACAGGGCGCGCGCCCTCGGGCTGCGGCGGGTGGCGTTGTTCACCGACGCCGGCGTCGCCGGGCTGCCCGTCTTCGCCACGACGCACGACTCGCTCGTCGCGGCCGGGCTGGACGTCGTCACCTATGCCGACGTCCACGTCGAGCCGACCGACGCGTCCTTTTCCGATGCGGCCCGGTTCGCGCGGGAGTGCAACCCCGACGGATACGTGTCGCTGGGCGGCGGCTCGGTGATCGACACCTGCAAGGCCGCCAACCTCTACGCGACCCATCCCGCCGACTTCCTCGCCTATGTCAATGCGCCGATCGGCGAGAGCAAGCCCATACCCGGCCCGCTCAAGCCTCACATCGCCTGCCCCACCACGGCCGGCACCGGCAGCGAGGTGACCGGCATCGCGATCTTCGACCTGGTGTCGTTGAAGGCCAAGACGGGCATCGCCTCTCACGCGCTGCGCCCCACCGAGGCCCTCGTCGACCCCGACTGCACCGCGAGCCTGCCCCCCGAGGTCGTCGCGTCGGCCGGGCTCGACGTGCTGTCGCACGCCCTGGAGTCCTACACCGCGCGGCCCTACGTGTTGCGGCGCGCCCCCGATCGGCCCAGCCAGCGGCCGATGAGCCAGGGCGCCAACCCGTGGAGCGACCTGGGTTGCCGCGAGGCGCTGCGCCTGCTGGGACGGTATCTGGGCCGCGCCACGCGCGACGCCTCCGACAGTGAGGCCCGTGAGCAAATGATGTGGGCCGCAACGCTTGCGGGCATCGCGTTCGGCAACGCCGGCGTCCACGCGCCGCACGGCATGGCCTACGCGGTGGCGGGGCTGGTGCGTGACTTCCGCCCCACGGGTTACCCGCCCGACGAGCCGCTGGTGCCGCACGGCATGGCCGTCATCCTCAACGCGCCGGCGTCGTTCCGCTTCACCGCGCAGGCGAACCCGGAGCGGCACCTGGAGGGGGCGTGGCTGCTCGGCGCCGAGACGCGGGGCGCCGGCGCCGAGGACGCCGGCGAGGTGCTCGCCGACGAACTCATCCGGATCATGCGCGCGGTGGGCATGCCGAACGGGCTGGCCGGCGTCGGCTACACCGAAGACGACGTGACCGCCCTGACCGAGGGCGCCTATCCCCAGCAGCGCCTGCTGCAGAACGCTCCGCGGGAGATGACCAAACCGGTTCTGGGGGACCTGTTTCGGCAGGCCATGCGGTACTGGTAGACATGGCCTCGACTCCATCGGAGAACCTCACCAGCGCCGACTTCCCCGTGCTGTGGCCGGTGGGAACCCGGTGGGCCGACAACGACATGTTCGGCCACCTCAACAACGCGGTGTACTACCAACTGTTCGACACCGCGATCAACGCGTGGATCAACACCACCGTCGGGATCGACCCGCTCGCCACGCCCGCGCTGGGCATCGTCGCCGAGTCGGGCTGCCGCTACTTCTCCGAGCTGCATTTCCCGGAGCGCCTCACCGTGGGCCTCGCGGTGACGCGCCTCGGCCGCAGCAGCGTCACGTACCGGCTCGGCGTGTTTCGCGGCGACGACGGCGAACCGCAACCGATCACCGCGCTGGGTCACTGGGTGCACGTCTACGTCGATCGGACCAGCCGCAAGCCGGTGCCGATCCCCGACGCCATCCGCTCGCTGCTGGCGACAGCCAGCGTGCATCAATAGCGCGGCCGGTCGCCCGATAGGCTTGCGGGATGCCAGTTTTGAGCAAGACCGTCGAGGTCAGTGCCAACGCCGCGGCGATCATGGGCATCGTCGCCGATTTCGAGCGTTACCCGGAGTGGAACGAGGAGATCAAGGGCCTGTGGGTGCTCGCCCGCTACGACGACGGGCGGCCCAGCCAGGTGCGGCTCGACGCGGATTACCAAGGCATGCAGGCCACGTTCATCCAGGCGATCTACTACCCGGGGGAAAACCAGATCCAGACCGTCCTGCAGCAGGGCGACCTGTTCTCCAAGCAGGAGCAGCTGTTCAGCGTGGTGGAGGCGGGGGCGGCGAGCCTGCTGACGGTGGACATGGACGTCGAGACCACCCTGCCGGTCCCCGCGCCGATGGTGAAATCGCTGGCCGGCAACGTGCTCGACCATCTCGCCGAGAACCTCAAGCAGCGCGCCGAGCAGCTGGGCTGAGCTCAGTCGAAGCTGCCGGCCCGGTTCAGCATCACGGTCAGCCGGGCCGCCGCGTCGGTGAACTGCCAGACGGTGTGCTCGATGACGGCGTCCGCGTCGCGTCGGCGCAGCGCCGCGACCAATTCCCGGTGGTGGGCGACCGTGGCCGCGCCCCATTCCGGATCCGCCGCGTACACCTCCGCCGGCATGTACCGCGCGGCGTTGAGCAGGAACCAGGACAGCTTGATCCGGCCGCTGGCCTGGTTGAAGACGCGATGAAATGCGAACTCGATGCCCGCGATGGTGGTGGGCTCGCTTGAACCGACGGCCGCTTCCAGTGCTTTGTTGATGCGGTCCAGCTCGTCGATCTCGGCGTCGGTGATGTGGTCGGTTGCCGCGGCGGCCAACTGCTGGGCGATGGTCGACTGCAGCCAGAAGATGTCCTCGATGTCCTGCCGGCTCAGCGGCAGCACGACGTGGCCGCGGTGCGGTTCCAGCTGCACCATGCCCTCGCCGCGCAGCTTCAGCAGGGCCTCACGCACCGGCGTGACGCTGACCCCGAGCTCGGCCGCGGTCTCGTCGAGGCGAATGAACGTGCCCGGGCGCAACGTCCCGGACATGATCGCCGCGCGCAGGTGGGCCGCAACCTCGTCGGAAAGCTGCGCCCGGCGCAGTGGCCGCCGCGGCAACCGACCACATCACCGACGCCGAGATCGACGAGCTGGACCGCATCAACAAAGCACTGGAAGCGGCCGTCGGTTCAAGCGAGCCCACCACCATCGCGGGCATCGAGTTCGCATTTCATCGCGTCTTCAACCAGGCCAGCGGCCGGATCAATCAT
>NZ_LZKK01000052.1 GCF_001672815.1 Mycobacterium sp. E796
GCGCAGGTGCCGCTCAAGCCCGAGGATCTGTGGACGGCCGTCGCTACGCCGCCCCCGCCCGGACCGGCGATCCGCGCCCTGCCGACGGAGTCCTACACGCCGTGGGTCACGCGGGTGCTGGCGTACCTCATCGACAACATCCCGGCCGGCATCCTGATCGGTATCGGCGCGGTCATTCAGGCGCTCACGACCCAACAGTCGTGCGTCAGCGACATCACCCAGTACAGCGTCAACCAGTACTGCGTCAACCAGCCCAGCGGCATCGGCACGATGGCGTTCTGGTTGACGTGGCTGGCCGCGGTGGCCTACCTGGTCTGGGACTACGGCTACCGCCAGGGCACCACCGGCTCGAGCATTGGCAAGTCGGTGATGAAGTTCAAGGTGGTCAGCGAGGTCACCGGCCAGCCGATCGGTTTCGGGATGTCGGTGGTGCGCCAGATCGCGCACTTCGTTGACTCGCTCATCTGTGGCCTCGGCTACCTGTTCCCGCTGTGGGACGCCAAGCGGCAAACCTTGGCGGACAAGATCATGACGACGGTGTGCCTGCCGATCGAAGAGGGCTGAGCCGGTTCAGGCTGAGCCCATCCATAGTTCGGAACCGACCGCGTCGGTCAACCGGTCGCGATGAAGCTGCGGGCGTGACTGCCCGTCGTCCGGTTCGCCCGTCAGGCACCGCAGCGCGTCGGCGATCGCGTCGAGCTTGTGCTGCACGGCGCGATTGCTCCGTGACTGGGTGTTTTGCAGCAACGCCACGAGCAGAAACGTGATGATATTGGTGACGGTGTTGATGACCAGCTGCCAGGTATCGACCGTGGGCAGCACCCAAAGGGACGGAACCCACACCACGCAGATCAGCACGCAGATCGCGAAAAACGAAGGCCTGGAAACCCATTCGCCCGTATAGGTCGCACAGCGATCGAACAAAGACAATTGATGGGCGGCACCGTAGGGCATGCCGGGTGTTTTGGTCGCGATGGCGCTGTCGTCGGGCATGGTGTGTCTTCTTCCTGAACGGATATTTACACGCGGATGAACACGACTACCCGCACGGCGGATTTTAAAGCCTCGATTGGGTTGTCACTAGGCTGAGCGTCGATGAGCGAGGACCGAAGCGGAGAGCACAAGTTCAAGGGATTGGCCACCAAGGCCATCCACGCCGGGTACCGCCCGGACCCGGCGACCGGGGCGGTGAACGCCCCGATCTACGCCAGCAGCACGTTCGCCCAGGACGGCGTCGGCGGCCTGCGTGGCGGATTCGACTACGCGCGCACCGGCAACCCGACCCGGGCCGCGCTGGAGGCCTCGCTGGCGGCCGTCGAGGAGGGCGCCTTCGCGCGCGCGTTCGGGTCCGGGATGGCCGCCGGCGACTGCGCGCTGCGGGCCATGCTGCGGCCCGGTGACCACCTCGTCATCCCCAACGACGCCTACGGCGGCACCTTCCGGTTGATCGACAAGGTGTTCACCAAGTGGGACGTCTCGTACACGCCGGTGGCGCTGTCCGACGTGGACGCCGTCGCGGCCGCGATCAACCCGCACACCCGGCTGATCTGGGTGGAAACACCGACCAACCCGTTGCTGACCATCGCCGACATCGCCGCGATCGCGGAGCTGGGCAAACGAAGCTCCGCGAAGCTGTTGGTGGACAACACTTTCGCGTCGCCGGCGCTGCAGCAGCCGCTGACGCTGGGCGCCGACGTGGTGCTGCACTCGACCACCAAATACATCGGCGGCCACTCCGACGTGGTGGGCGGCGCGCTGATCACCAACGACCAGGAGCTGGACGACGCGTTCGCCTTCCTGCAGAACGGGGCGGGCGCGGTGCCGGGCCCGTTCGACGCCTACCTGACCATGCGCGGCCTGAAGACCCTGGCGCTGCGGATGCAGCGGCACAGCGAAAACGCTTGCGCGGTAGCGGAATTCCTCGCCGTGCATCCCTCCGTGAGCGCGGTGCTGTATCCGGGTCTGCCCGGGCATCCCGGCCACGAAGTCGCCGCGCGCCAGATGCGCGACTTCGGCGGCATGGTCTCGGTGCGCATGCGCGGGGGCCGGCCGGCCGCCGAGCAGCTGTGCGCCCGAACCGAGGTGTTCATCCTGGCCGAGTCGCTGGGCGGCGTCGAGTCGCTGATCGAGCTGCCCAGCGCCATGACGCACGCGTCGACGGCCGGCTCGCAACTGGAAGTGCCCGACGACCTGGTGCGGCTTTCGGTCGGCATCGAGGACGAGGCCGACCTGCTGGCCGACCTCCAACAGGCCCTCGGCTGAGTACGGCGAACAGACGCAAAAGGCCCCCGACACGCCGCGTGTGAGGGGCTTTTGCGTCTGCTCGCGCAAAAAAGCTACGAGTGGTACGGCTCCGCGCTGACCAGCGTGACCTCGACGGTGTTGCCGTTGGGCACGGTGTAGCTGCGGGTCTCGCCGACCTTGGCGTCGATCAGGGCGCCGCCCAGCGGTGAGTTGGGCGAGTACACCTCGAGCTTGCCGTCGTTGACGCCCTCCTGGCGGGTGGCGATCAGGAACGTCTCGCTGTCGGACTTGTCGCCGTTGTAGTAGACCTTGACCACCGAGCCGGGCAGCGCGACGCCGGACTGCTTGGGCGCCTCGCCGACCTTGGCGTTGTTGAGCAGGTCCTGCAGTTGGCGGATGCGGGCCTCCTGCTGACCCTGCTCTTCGCGGGCGGCGTGGTAGCCGCCGTTCTCGCGCAGGTCGCCCTCTTCGCGGCGGTCGTTGATTTCCGCGGCGATGATCGGACGATTCGCGATCAACTGGTCGAGCTCGGCCTTGAGTCGGTCATGTGACTCCTGGGTCAACCAGGTCACCTGAGTATCCGTCATCTCGTCGTCCTCGTGTTTCTTTCTCGTTTCGCGTATTCGCGCAAGTTTTTGCACCCCGCTGCCGGGGGTATTCGGGGCCCGCCCCGCATACCGCCGCTCCGTTCTTCCGACGGCCTTTAATGCAGCAATACACGGTCCCTGGGGGAACCGTGCATTCATCCATGTTACCACCGCGCAAACAGATGATGACTCAATATTCGCTGTTCGTCTTATCGTGCGGTCAGGCTGGGCGCAGGTAAGCGGGCACATCGGTGCCGCAACCGTAGATGTCGGCCATCACCGGGGGTCGGACGGACTTCACGGTCGTCGTCACCTGCACGGTGGCCTGGTCGGACGGGCCCACCAGCACTTCGCGTCTGCCGGTCTCGCCGCCGTCCTTGGCCCGGACCCGCACGATGCAGTCAACCGGGCGCGACGGGTCGGATCGCGTCACGCTGATCGTTACCGAGGCCGTCTCGTTGTCGATTACCTGGTAGCCGGCCAGCGACCCGGTGACGTTACTGGTTCCGAGCCGCTGGTAGCCGACGACGGCGACGACGACGCCGACGGCCACCACCAGCACGGCCAACCCGATGGCCGCCCGGCGCCGGGAAACGCGCGATAGTCGTGATCGCCCGTAGCGGGCCTCGGGCCGCGGAGGGGAAGTTTCGGTCATGCCTGGGTATGCCTGCAGTGGTGGTTGCCGGCCACCGGCCGACGGGATGCAACGATCGGAACTGGAATTATAAGGTCGCTTCTAGCACTTCTAGCCCTTCGGGGGCGACCGGCGAACCGACTCGGACAAGGGGGCACGTGAGCGAACTGCGGTTGATGGCGGTGCACGCCCACCCCGACGACGAGTCGAGCAAGGGCGCGGCCACCCTGGCCCGCTACGCCGACGAAGGTCACCGGGTTCTGGTGGTGACGCTGACCGGCGGCGAGCGCGGCGAGATTCTCAACCCGGCGATGGACCTGCCCGATGTGCTGGAACACATGGCCGAAATCCGCCGCGACGAGATGGCGAAGGCGGCGGAGATCCTCGGTGTGGAGCACACGTGGCTCGGCTTCGTCGACTCCGGCCTGCCCCAGGGCGATCCGCCGCCGCCGCTGCCCGAGGGCTGCTTCGCGCTGGTGCCGCTGGAGGAATCCGTCGGGGCGTTGGTGCGCGTGGTCCGCGAGTTCCGGCCGCACGTGATGACCACCTATGACGAGAACGGCGGCTACCCCCATCCCGACCACATTCGCTGCCACCAGGTTTCTGTCGGCGCGTTCGAGGCCGCCGGCGACTACGCCCGCTTCCCGGACGCGGGCGAGCCGTGGACGGTGTCCAAGCTGTACTACAACCACGGCTTCCTACGGGCGCGGATGCAGCTGCTGCACGACGAGTTCGTCAAGCGCGGCCAGGAGGGCCCGTTCAAAAAGTGGCTCAAGCATTGGGATCCCGAGCATGACCCGTTCGAGTCGCGGGTGACGACGCGGGTCGAATGCTCGGCGTATTTCAGCCAGCGCGACGACGCCCTGCGCGCGCACGCCACCCAGATCGACCCGAACGCCGAATTCTTCGCCGCCCCCATCGAGTGGCAGCAGCGGCTCTGGCCGACGGAGGAATTCGAGCTGGCCCGTTCCCGCGTCCCGGTCAAGCTGCCCGAGGACGACCTGTTCGCCGGGATCGAGGACGACGGGTGACACACCATCTCCTCCGGGTGATCGCCGACGCCCCGCACAACCACGGGCCCGACTTCGGCAAGGCGAGCCCGGTCGGGCTGCTCGTCGTCGTGCTGTTGCTGGTTGCGACCCTGTTCTTGTTGCGGTCGATGAACCGGCAGCTGAAAAAGGTCCCCAAGACGTTCGATCCGGAGCACCCCGAGCCCGATCAGGCGGCTGACGAGGGCACCGACACGGTTGGCGAGAACCCCGACCAACCGGGACACCGCGATGAGCCCGGCTGAATCCGCCGCAACGAACACCCTCGGCCTGGCCACCAGCCCGTATCTGCGCCAGCACGCCGATAACCCGGTGCATTGGCAGCAGTGGACGCCGCAAGCGCTGGCGGAGGCGGCGGCGCGCGACGTGCCGATCCTGCTGTCGATCGGCTACGCCGCCTGTCACTGGTGTCACGTCATGGCCCACGAATCGTTCGAAGACGACGAGGTGGCCGCGGTGATGAACGCGGGTTTTGTCTGCATCAAGGTCGACCGCGAGGAGCGGCCCGACATCGACGCGGTGTACATGGACGCGACCGTCGCACTCACCGGGCATGGCGGCTGGCCGATGACGTGTTTCTTGACACCCGACGGCCGACCGTTCTTCTGCGGCACGTATTACCCGAAAGACGGTTTCCTGCAGCTCCTTTCGGCTGTGGCAGCGACCTGGCGGGACCGCCGCGGCGAGGTCGAGGAGGCCTCCGACCACATCACGGGTGAGTTGCGCAAGATGGCGGGTGGACTGGCCAGCGGAGGGCCCGACGTGTCGCCGCAGCTGTGTGACCACGCCGTCGCCTCAGTGCTCGGCGACCAGGACACCGTGCACGGCGGATTCGGGGGCGCCCCGAAATTCCCGCCGTCGGCGATTCTGGAGGCACTGCTGCGCAACCACGAGCGCACCGGGTCGCCGGCCTCGCTGGAGGCGGTCACGCGCACGTCCGACGCGATGGCCCGCGGCGGCATCTACGACCAACTCGCCGGCGGCTTCGCCCGCTACAGCGTCGACAACGCTTGGGTGGTACCGCATTTCGAGAAGATGCTGTACGACAACGCGTTGCTGCTGCGCGCCTACGCCCATTGGGCGCGGCGCACCGCAGACCCGTTGGCCCGCCGGGTCGCCAGCCAGACGGCGAGTTTCCTGCTCGACGAGCTGGCCGACGGCGACATGTTCACCTCGTCGCTGGACGCCGACGCCGACGGCCGCGAGGGCTCGACCTACGTCTGGACGCCGGCGCAGCTGACCGAGGTGCTCGGCGCCGACGACGGCCCTTGGGCCGCAGGGCTTTTCGCAGTCACGCCGTCCGGCACCTTCGAACACGGCAGCTCGGTCCTGCAGTTGCCCGCCGACCCCGACGACCCGCAACGGGCCGAACGGGTCCGCGCCGCGCTGCTGGCCGCGCGGCTCACCCGCGCGCAGCCCGGGCGTGACGACAAGGTCGTCACGTCGTGGAATGGCCTGGCCATCACCGCGCTGGCCGAGGCCAGCGTGGCGTTGGACCAACCCGAGTTGGCCGCTGCCGCAAGGCGTTGCGCGCTTTCGCTGCTGGGGCTGCACGTCGTCGACGGACGGTTGCGGCGCGCCAGCCTGGGCGGGACGGTCGGGGGCAGTCCGGGCATCCTGGAGGATTACGCGATGCTGGCCACCGGCCTGCTCGCGGTGTACCAGCTGACCGCCGAGGAGTCGTGGCTGACGTCGGCGACCGGCTTGCTGGACACGGCGCTGCGCCACTTCGCCGACCCGCAGCGGCCCGGCCGCTGGTTCGACACCGCCGACGACGCCGAGCAATTGGTGCTGCGGCCCGCCGACCCGCTCGACGGTGCCACGCCGTCGGGCGCGTCGTCGATCACCGAAGCGTTGCTGACCGCGGCGCACCTCGTCGACGGGGAACGCGCGGAGCGGTACCTGCGGGCGGCGGGCGACGCCCTCGCGGCGCACTCGCTGCTGCTGGAGCGCGCGCCGCGGTCGGCCGGGCATTGGCTGGCCGTCGCCGAAGCCGCGGTTCGCGGGCCGCTGCAGATCGCGGTCGCCTGCGACCCGTCTCGGTCCGCGCTGCTGGCAGAAGCGCGCCGGCTGGCGCCCGGCGGGGCGATCGTCGTGGGCGGCGAGCGGGATTCGTCGGCGCTGCTGGTGGGGCGGGACCGCGTCGGCGGTGCCGACGCCGCCTACGTGTGCCGCGGCCGGCTCTGCGACCTGCCGGTGACCGGGGCGGCCGAACTGGCCGCGGCCCTGGATGTTTCGGGACAGTAGCCGGGAGGCTACCCTGCGTCCCATGCCAAACGCCCCGGACCGGGTCCGCGCGATCACCGACACCGTCAACCGCTACATCGAGCTGGTCGCCAAGGGCAGCGCCGACGAGCTGGTGGACTTGTACGCCGACGACGCGACGGTCGAGGATCCGGTCGGCGGCGAGGTGCACATCGGTCGCCGGGCGATCCACGGCTTCTACTCCGCGGTCAACGACGTGCAGCGCGAGTGCGAGTTGGTGTCGCTACGGGTGGCCGGCAATGAGGCGGCGTTCCAGTTCCGCTTGACCGTCACCGCCGGGGAGCACCGGATGGTGATCGAGCCGATCGACGTGATGGCCTTCGACGACCGCGGCAAGGTCACCGCGATGAAGGCCTACTGGTCGGCGGCCGACGTCACTCAGATCTAGCGGGACCCTCAGGCGGGGTTGCCGACGTAGAAGACCGCGAACCACATCGCGATGTAGTGCAGGATCGCCGCGACCGCCGTGAAGGCGTGGAAGAACTCGTGATAGCCGAACGTCCTTGGCCACGGGTCCGGCCAGCGCAGCCCGTAGAGCAGGCCGCCGATGCTGTAGAACGCGCCGCCGACGGCGAGCAGCACCATCGCGGCCACCCCGGCGACGTGGATGATGGTCGGCGCGTACCAGACCGCCACCCAGCCCAGCAACAGGTACAGCGGCACGCCGACCCAGCGCGGCGCCGTCGGCCAGCACACCTTCAGCACGATGCCGGCCAGCGCGCCGCCCCACACGATCCACAACACGGTTCGCCCGTCCTCGGGCGGCATCGCCAGCATCGCGAACGGCGTGTAGCTGCCCGCGATGAACAGGAAGATCATCGAGTGGTCGAGCCGCTTCATCAGGTTGCGGCTCTTTGCGGATTTCCAGTTGACGCGGTGGTAGGTGGCGCTGACAGCGAACATCGCCACGGTGGCCAGGGCGTAGGCGAACGTCGTCAGCCCGGCGCGGGTGGATGCCACCGCCCACGACACCGAGACCAGGCACGCGCCGCAGACGATCGCCAGCCACGCCGAATAGAAGTGGATCCAGCCGCGCATGCGGGGCTTGGAAAAGGCCTCGGCGGCGCCGTCGACGAGCTGTTCGACGGGATTGCCGGGCGCGATCGCCTCGGGCTCCGGGTTGGTGGGCGTGCTGGTTGTGCTGCTCATGTCTCCCTATTGCCTCGCCTTGCGGCCATTAAAACCAACAGTAACCGCGAACGATCGCGACACGCTGCTGGACGTGCGGTGGGCTAGCGCAAATCCACCACGGAATTTGTGGTCGCTCACAGTAGGGTAGAGCTTCGTGGAAATCATCCCGCCGCGGCTCAAGGAGCCGTTGTACCGCGTCTACGAGCTGCGGTTGAGGCAGGGTCTGGCGGCCTCCAAGTCCGAGCTTCCCCGCCACATCGCGGTGCTGTGCGACGGGAACCGGCGCTGGGCGCGCAACGCGGGTTACGACGACGTCAGCTACGGCTACCGGATGGGTGCTGCCAAGATCGCCGAGATGCTGCGCTGGTGCCAAGAGGCCGGCATCGAGATGACCACGGTGTACCTGCTCTCCACCGAAAACCTGCAACGCGATCCCGACGAACTGGTCGGCCTCATCGAGATCATCACCGACGTGGTCGAGGAGATCTGCGCCCCGGCCAATCGCTGGAGCGTGCGCACGGTCGGCGACCTCGGGCTGATCGGCGAGGACCAGGCGCGCCGGGTGCGCGACGCGGTGGAGTCGACGCCGGCCGTCGCGCCGTTCCACGTCAACGTCGCCGTCGGCTACGGTGGCCGCCGGGAGATCGTCGACGCGGTGCGCGCGCTGCTGAACAAGGAACTCGCCAACGGTGCCAGCGCGGAGGAGCTGATCGACGCGGTGACCGTGGAAGGCATATCCGAAAACCTTTACACCTCTGGGCAACCCGATCCCGACCTGGTGATCCGCACCTCGGGGGAACAGCGGCTGTCGGGGTTCTTGCTGTGGCAGAGCGCCTATTCGGAGATGTGGTTCACCGAGGCGCACTGGCCCGCGTTCCGCCGCGTCGATTTCCTGCGCGCGCTGCGTGACTACAGCCAGCGGCATCGGAGATACGGCAAGTAGCAGCGGGTCGGCACGCATCAGGCCCGTGCCGATCGCAAGCGCGGCGGAGCCGGGCGCAGCGGGTCGGCACGCATCAGACCCCGTGCCAAACTGGGTACATGGCTGCGCTGTCGGCGGTGGTGTTCACGCTGAGCGGGTGGCTGGGGTTGTATCTGCTGGCCCGCGATCCACGTAAGCCGGTGCTTGCGCTCGCGGCGATCGGACTGTGTGGCTTCGCGCTGGTGGTGGCGCTCGACGCGATACGCACGGCGAGTTCCCCGCATCTCGCGTTGCTCAGCCGGTTCGAGATCTATCTGGCCGCCGTGCCCAGCGTGGCGTGGTTCGCGGTGCTCGTCGAGCTGTCGCGGCCGGGCGACCGCTGGCGCGGGCGCACCGGTGAGTTGCTGCTGGTTGGCGGTGTCGGCGCGCTCATCCTGCTGGGCGCGGCGCTGGCCGGCAGCGTCGAGGGGCCGCTGCGGCCGGGGCACCTGCTGATGATGGCGGTCATCTCCACGTCAACGTTGGGGGCGATGGTCGTCGCGGTGCGCCGGCCCGCGCAACCGACCTCGGTCGTGGGCGTGGTGGTGGTGGCGACGCTGTTCTTCGCGCTGGCCAACGCCATCCTGATCATCCCGTTGGGCATCGTCCCGAGTTGGCTGGCGCTGGCGTCGACGGGTTGCGATGTCCTGACGCTCGGCGTGGCGGTGGCGCTGTGGGACGCCTTCGACGAGGGCCACGCGCTGCGCGCCGACATGCTGCGCTCGTTCGCCGGTTCGATGGTCGTGGCCGTGCTGTTCGGCGGCCAGGCGCTGATCGGCTTGGCCGTGACCCGACGGGAGCCCACCGCCCAGACCGTGCTCACGGTGCTGCTGTTCACCACGCTCGCGATCGCGATCGCGGTGCAGGTGCTGGCCGATCCGCTGGCCGGCGTGCTGGACCGGCTGGCGTTCTCCAGGTCGCCAACGCTGCGCGCCGACCGGGCCGCGTTGCGGCACACGGGCGCGGCGCTGCCGCTGCGCTCGGCCGATCCCCGCAAGGATCTTCGGCACATCGACGACGACACCTTCGCCCGGCTCACCCGCCGAGCGCTGGGCCACTACGGCGACCTGACCAAGCTCGTCGCCAGCCCCCTGACCGCGTTGCCCGTGATCGACGAGCGACTGGCCGCGCGCGGCGCGCCCGATCACCCGGTGGAGCGCGCCAACGAGCTGAAGGCCGTTCTTGCCGACGGTATCGCCCGGCTCAAGCCCCGCGACGCGGGCGATTTCGGAACCACCGAGGAGTGGCGCTACTACAACTCGCTGTACTTCCCGTACGTCGTCGGGGTGCGCGCTTACGCGCAGAACGCCACCGCGGCCGGCCTGGATCCCACTGCCCGGCAGGCCTGGCAGTGGCTGGTCACCGAGGTGCCGCAGCGTTCGCTGCACAACTGGCAAAACGCCGCCGCCCGGCTGATCGCCGCCGATCTGCGCGAGCGCGTCAGCTTGGCGCGACGGGCGTAACGCCGCAGGTTACCCTCGCGGAAGGTATTCCGACGCAAGGGGCGTTCATGGCTTCATCCAGGATTCCGCCGGCGAAGGCTGTCCGGGTCATCGAGGCGGCCAGGTACTTTCTGAGTCGGCTCCACGCCCGCACCTTCCCCGCGCCAGCCGTACTGATGGAAATGGTCATGAATGCCTGGGTCGCGCAGGCGATTACGGCGGCGGCCGATCTCGGCATCGCCGACGCCCTGGCGGACGGGCCGCTGTCGGCCCAGGACCTTGCGGTCGCCGTTGATGCCGATGCCGACGCGTTGGCCCGGCTGCTGCGGGCCCTGATCTCGCGTGGGATCTTTCGCCAGCGCCGCGACGGCCGCTACGAGCTCACTCGGCTGGCGCAGCCACTTCGTCGCGACGCCGACGTTTCGCTGGCGGCGTGGGCCAGGTGGATGGGTTCGCCCGAGAACCGTGACCATTGGAGCCACCTGAGCGAAAGTCTTCGGCACGGCGAGTGCGTCGCCTGCCAGGCGCGGGGCCAGTCTTTGTTCGAATTCCTGGCCGGCCAGCCCGAACTGCAGGAAGTCTTCAACCAGGCCATGACAGGCGTCTCCGAGATCTCGATCGCGCCGCTCGTCGCGGCGTACGACTTCACTCCGTACGCCACCATCGTCGACGTCGGGGGTGGCCGCGGTCGGTTGTTGGCCGCAATGCTGACTGCCGCGCCGCGGGCGCGTGGCGTCCTCTTCGACCAACCCCATGTCGTGATCGACGCGCCGGCCGAACTTCGCAAGCACCGGGTGTTGGACCGGGTTCGGATCGCCGAGGGATCGTTCTTCGACGACGACATACCCGCGGGCGGCGATGCGTATGTGCTCAAGAACGTGATTCACGACTGGCCCGACGAGCAGGCCGTGCGCATCCTGTCCAATGTGCGCGCGTCGTCGAGCGCCGGCAAGCACCTGCTGCTGGTCGAACTCGTGATTCCGGCGCACCGCCGCGAGTTCGCGGGCAAGTGGCTGGACCTGGAAATGTTCGTCAGTGCCACCTCGCGTGAGCGCACCGCGGACGAATACGGTCGGCTACTCGCGCGCTCCGGGTTCCAGTTGAATCGGGTGGTGGAGACGGTCTCGCCGTTCAGCGTCGTGGAGGCGATCGCCGTCTAGTCTCCGGCTACCGATCGCGCCATCGACCCCACGATTTGTGACACGTGTGGAATTAATTGGTCCGGTAGGGAATAGCCCGGCGAAATCCCTGGTCGTTCTCGGCATGGCAGCAACTGGCAGCGCCATGGGTCGATGTGGCAGTGCTTGAGCGGCACGCTCAAACCAGCTCGACCCCCTCGCCATCGCTAGGAGTAATCGCATGACCGCCGTTTCTGGCAATCCAACCCGCCCCCTGTACGACTCGACCGACTCATTGCTGCGTTTCGCCATGCGCGCCGACGCCACGTTGACGGGCCTGTGCGGCTTGGCCGTCGCCTTCTTCGCCGACCCGATCTCGTCGATGACGGGACTCACGTCGGGCCAGGAATACGCGATGGGCGCGTTCTTCGTGCTCGCCGGCCTCGTCGTGTTCAGCCTCGCGGCGGCGCCGAACCTGCGCCGCGTCGGGATCGGCATCATCGTGGCCAACGCCGTCTTCACGCTGGCCGCCATCGTGGCCGCCGGAGCCGTGCCCGTGTTGACCACAACCGGAGTGGCCGCGACGCTGGCCACCGGGGTCTACACCGCGGCGTTCGCCGGTCTGCAATACCTGGGAGTGCGTCGCCTCGCGGCGTAGCCTTCCCTAGCCCTTTCCACCGGCCCCCGCGCTACAGCTTGCGCAGCCGCAGCCGATTGATGGAGTGGTCGGCGTCCTTGCGCAACACCAGGGTGGCGCGGGGCCGGGTCGGCAGGATGTTCTCGACCAGGTTGGGCCGGTTGATCGACCGCCAGATCTCGCGCGCGGCGGCGACCGCCTTGGTGTCATTGAGCGCCGAATAGTGGTGAAAATGCGACTCGGGATCGGCGAACGCGGTGCCGCGCAGCGACAGGAACCGCGACACGTACCACTGCTCGATGTCTTCGATTCGGGCGTCAACATACAGCGAGAAGTCGAACAGGTCCGACACCATCAGGGTGGGGCCGGTCTGCAGGACGTTGAGGCCCTCCAGGATCAAGATGTCGGGATGGCGGACGACGTGCTTTGCCCCGGGGATGATGTCGTACTTCAGGTGCGAATACACCGGCGCGCAGGCGTGGTCGGAACCGGATTTGACCGACGTCACGAACCGCATCAGCGCCCTGCGATTGTAGCTTTCCGGAAACCCCTTGCGATGCATCAGGTTTCGCCGGTCCAGCTCGGCGTTCGGGTACAGGAAGCCGTCGGTGGTCACCAGGTCCACCCGGGGATGGTGGTCCCAGCGGGCCAACAGCGCCTGCAGCACGCGGGCGGTCGTCGACTTGCCGACGGCGACGCTGCCCGCCACGCCGATGATGAACGGCACCGGCCGGTCCGGGTTCTGTTGGGGTTCCCCGAGGAATTCCGCGGTGGCGGCGAACAGCCGCTGGCGCGCGGCGACCTGAAGGTGGATCAACCGGGCCAGCGGCAGGTAGACCTCTTCGACCTCGAGCAGGTCGATCTGCTCGCCGAGACCGCGCAGCCCGACCAGTTCCTCTTCGGTGAGGGCCAGCGGCGTGGACATGCGAAGCGCACGCCATTGTTTTCGGTCGAACTCCACATAAGGGCTCGGCTCGCTAGGCCGCGGCATAGTGCACAAGTGTGGCAGGGGCGGACGCGCGCCCGACGGCTGGGCTGGCGAAAAGCGCGCTGGATAGACTGGCGCCCGTGACTGCCGCACCCGACGCCCGTACCTCCTCCACCGTGATGTCGGCCCCGCTCGCCGAGGTCGATCCCGACATCGCCGAGTTGCTGGACAAGGAGCTGCACCGGCAACGCGACACGCTGGAGATGATCGCTTCCGAGAACTTCGTTCCTCGCTCAGTGCTGCAGGCCCAGGGCAGCGTGCTGACCAACAAGTACGCCGAGGGATTGCCCGGCCGGCGCTACTACGGGGGATGCGAGCATGTCGACGTCGTGGAGAACATCGCCCGCGACCGGGCCAAGGCATTGTTCGGCGCCGAGTTCGCCAACGTCCAGCCGCATTCCGGCGCGCAGGCCAACGCCGCGGTGCTGCACGCCCTCATGTCTCCGGGGGAGCACCTGCTCGGCCTGGACCTGGCCAATGGCGGCCACCTAACCCACGGGATGAAGCTGAACTTCTCCGGAAAGCTGTACGAGGCCGGCTTCTACGGCGTGGACCCGAAGACGCACCTGGTCGACATGGACGTCGTGCGGGCCCGGGCGCTCGAGTTCCGCCCCAAGGTGATCATCGCCGGCTGGTCGGCCTACCCGCGCATCCTCGACTTCGCCGCGTTCGCCTCGATCGCCGACGAGGTGGACGCCAAGCTGTGGGTGGACATGGCGCACTTCGCCGGGCTGGTCGCAGTGGGCCTGCACCCGACGCCGGTGCCGCACGCGGACGTGGTGTCCACGACCGTGCACAAGACCCTCGGCGGCGCCCGTTCCGGCATGATCCTGGGCAAGCAGGAATACGCCAAAGCCATCAACTCTGCGGTGTTCCCCGGCCAGCAGGGCGGGCCGCTGATGCACGTCATCGCGGGCAAGGCGGTCGCGCTCAAGATCGCCACCACCCCCGAGTTCGCCGACCGCCAGCAGCGCACGCTTTCCGGGGCGCGCATCGTCGCCGACCGGTTGCTGGCCGCCGACGTCGCCAAGGCCGGCGTCTCGGTGGTCAGTGGCGGCACCGACGTGCACCTGGTGCTGGTCGACCTGCGTGATTCGCCGCTCGACGGCAAGGCAGCCGAGGACCTGCTGCACGAGATCGGAATCACCGTCAACCGCAACGCCGTCCCGAACGACCCCCGGCCGCCGATGGTGACGTCGGGGCTGCGGGTGGGCACGCCGGCGCTGGCCACCCGCGGTTTCGGAGACGCCGAATTCACCGAGGTCGCCGACATCATCGCGACCGCGCTGGCAGGGGCCAGCACGGCTGGCCAAAATGTAGACGTGTCGGCGCTGCGGGAGCGGGTGACGCGGCTGGCCAGGGACTTCCCGCTCTACGAGGGCCTGGAGGACTGGACGCTCGTCGACCGCTGAGCGTTCTTAGGGACCAAAGTCACCATTCGGCGGCAACACGCCCCAACAATTTCACCGAACCTGTACCTGCGAGTTACAGTAACCGCATGGCACAGAAACCTGTTCCTAACACGCTGACCCTCGAACTCGAGCCCGTGGTCGAGCGGCTCATGGATCACCACCTCAACACCGAGGACCTGTGGTTCGCCCACGACTACGTGCCCTTCGACCAGGGCGAGAACTTCGCCTTCCTGGGCGGACGCGACTGGGACCCGTCGCAGACCACGCTGCCCCGGACCATCACCGACGCCTGCGAGATCCTGCTGCTGCTCAAGGACAACCTCGCCGGGCACCACCGCGAGCTCGTCGAGCACTTCATCCTCGAGGAGTGGTGGGGTCGCTGGCTGGGCCGGTGGACGGCTGAGGAGCACCTGCACGCCATCGCGCTGCGCGAATACCTGGTGGTGACCCGGGAAGTCGACCCGACCGCCAACGAGGAGGCCCGCGTCGAATACGTGATGAAGGGCTACCGCGCCGACACCTACTCCCAGGTCGAAACGCTGGTCTACATGGCGCTCACCGAGCGCACGCAGGCGGTCTTCTGCCGCAATCTGGCGGCCCGCATCGAGGAGCCCGTCCTCGCCGGCCTCATCGACCGCATCGCCCGCGACGAGACGCGGCACGAGGCGATCTTCGCCAACCTCGTCGCGCACTGCCTCGAGTTCACGCGCGACGAGACCATCGCCGCCATCGCCGCGCGGGCGGCAGACCTGCAGACCGTGGGCGCCGACATCGACGCCTACGCGGACAAGGTGCAGGCCGTCGCCGACGCCGGCATTTTCACTCCGCAGGACTTGCGGCAAGCGATCTCCGACCGCATCACCGAATGGGGTGTGGCGGGCGAGCCCGCGCTGGCGCAATTCGTCATTAGTTAAACCGATCTTCACCGGAACCGGCCGCCGTCAGCGGCCGGTTTTTGGTGTCCCCGTGTCGGTCTCGGCGCGCCTGCGCGGCGCCAAAGCGGCCACGAGAGTAGCGTCGTTCCCGATGGCCAGCGACAAGATCTGCTGCCAGGGCGGCACCTTCCGTCACTACTTCGGTAGTTCTAGGCAGGACCGGCCCCGGTCCTGGTGCTGCGGCTCCCGCCGACATGCCTGTGCGGGTCCGCGCGGGCTTACCCGCTCGAGGAGCGCTTCGTGACCGATCTCCGGACCTATGTGCTCGACACCTCCGTGCTGCTGTCCGATCCGTGGGCGTGTAGCCGGTTCGCCGAACACGAGGTGGTGGTGCCGCTGGTGGTGATCAGCGAGCTGGAGGCCAAACGCCACCACCACGAACTGGGCTGGTTCGCCCGTCAGGCGCTGCGCCTGTTCGATGATCTTCGGCTCGAGCACGGGCGGCTGGATCAGCCGATTCCCGTTGGGACACAAGGCGGCACACTTCACGTCGAACTGAATCACACCGACCCCACGGTGTTGCCCGCGGGCTTTCGCACCGACAGCAACGACTCGCGGATCCTGAGCTGCGCCGCCAACCTCGCCGCCGAAGGCAAGCGAGTTACGTTGGTCAGCAAGGACATTCCGCTGCGCGTGAAGGCCGCGGCGGTGGGCCTGTCCGCCGACGAATACCACGCGCAGGATGTCGTGGCGTCCGGGTGGTCGGGTATGTACGAGATCGAGACCGCCACCGAGGATATCGACGCGCTGTTCGCCGATGGCGAGATCGACCTGGTCGAAGCGCGAGACCTGCCCTGCCACACCGGAATTCGGCTGCTGGGCGGCAGCTCGCATGCGCTGGGCCGGGTCACCGCGGCGAAACGCGTGCAGCTGGTTCGCGGGGACCGCGAGGTGTTCGGGCTGCGCGGCCGTTCCGCCGAACAGCGCGTGGCGCTGGACCTGCTGCTGGACGAGTCGGTGGGCATCGTGTCGCTGGGCGGCAAGGCCGGCACCGGCAAGTCGGCGCTGGCGCTGTGCGCGGGCCTCGAGGCGGTGCTCGAACGGCGCACCCACCGCAAGGTGGTGGTCTTCCGTCCGCTCTACGCGGTCGGGGGCCAGGAGCTGGGCTACCTGCCCGGCAGCGAGAGCGAAAAGATGGGCCCGTGGGCGCAGGCCGTGTTCGACACTCTCGAGGGACTGGCCAGCCCGGCGGTGCTCGAGGAGGTGCTGTCCCGGGGCATGCTCGAGGTGCTGCCGCTGACCCACATCCGGGGCCGCTCGCTGCACGACTCGTTCGTCATCGTTGACGAGGCGCAGTCGCTGGAGCGCAACGTGCTGCTGACTGTGCTCTCGCGGTTGGGCACCGGATCGCGGGTGGTGCTGACCCACGACATCGCCCAGCGCGACAACCTGCGCGTCGGCCGCCACGACGGGGTCGCGGCGGTGATCGAGAAGCTCAAGGGCCACCCGCTGTTCGCCCACATCACGCTGCTGCGCAGCGAGCGCTCGCCGATCGCCGCGCTGGTCACCGAGATGCTCGAGGAGATCGCCGGGCCGCAGTGAGTGTGAACCCCTGGCTTTCACTGTCACTTCAGGGCGGGAAATCCGCGTAGATGTCGCCCTGATGCAACACTGAAAACCCTGGTTACACGGTCAACGCGGCTGCTGCACACCCAACCCCCGGTAGGCTTTCTACGTGCCGAAACGACCCGACAGCCAGGCCTGGCGCTATTGGCGGACCGTTTTGGGCGTCGTGGCGGCAGCCGCGGTGCTGGTGATCGGCTCCCTCACCGGCCACGTGACGCGGGCCGACAACCTCAGCTGTTCGGTCGTCAAGTGCGTCGCGTTCACCTTCGATGACGGGCCGGGGCCTTACACCGACCGGCTCCTGCAGGTCCTGAAGGACGCCGACGCCAAGGCCACGTTCTTCCTGATCGGCAACAAGGTCGCCGCCAACCCGGCGGGAGCCAAACGCATCGCCGACGCCGGCATGGAGTTCGGCAACCACACCTGGGAACACCCCAACATGACCACGATCCCCCTGGAGGACATCGCGGGCCAGTTCTCCCGCAGCAACGACGCGATCACCGCCGCGACCGGCCGGACGCCGTCGCTGTGGCGTCCCGCCGGCGGGCTGTCCAACGACGTGGTGCGCCAGACCGCGGGCAAATTCGGGCTGGCCGAAATCCTCTGGGACGTCATCCCTTTCGATTGGATCAACGACTCCAACACGGCCGCGACGCGGTACATGCTGATGACCTACATCAAGCCCGGCTCGGTGGTGCTGTTCCATGACACCTACTCGAGCACCGTCGACCTGGTCTACCAGTTCATCCCGGTGCTCAAGGCCAACGGCTACCGCTTGGTGACGGTCAGCGACTTGCTGGGGCCAAGGGCGCCCGGAAGCACCTACGGCGGCCGCGAAAACGGGCCACCGGCCAACCAATTGCACGACATCCCGCCCAGCGAGATCCCGGGCCTGCCCAACACGTCGTCGCCGAAGCCGATGCCGAACTTCCCCATCACCGACATCCCGGGCCAGAACTCAGGCGGGCCGACCAACGGCGCCTAGGAAGGTTTGGCCGCACCCGCGGCTACCTTTATAGGGTGATCAAGCCGAGCTGGCTTCGGGCGCCAGCGGCGGGACAGCGAAAATCCGCTCGCCGGTTGGCGATCCAGTACGCGATCGACCTCACGCTCGCCTACGTCGTGGCAGTCGTCGACGCCGCCGCGATCCTGATCCCGCTGCGGGGGCACACGTCCGCGGCGGCCGACGTCGATATCGCGGCAAAGAACACGGCCCTGGTGGTGGTGCTGATCGTGGTGGGCATTGTCGGCGTCGTGGTTGCCGGCGTCTTGAACCTGGCTCCTACGCTGCGTTGGTACGCCGCCGGGGACGAACCGACCGACGCGCAACGGGAAGCGGCGTTGAGGATCCCCGGCCACCAGTCGGCGATCCTCTTGCTGGCCTGGGCCGGCGCCGGGGTGATCTTCGCGGTCTCGAATCTGACCGGCGGCGCGGAGGTGATGCTGCCCATCTCCCTGGGTGTGCTGCTGGGGGCGCCGGCGGCCGCGGGCATGGGAATGCTATTCGCGCAGCGCACCCTGCGGCCCATCATGGGCGCCGCCACGCTCGGCCGTGAGCCGCGCCTGGTGGTGCCGAGCGTGTTCGCCCGGCTGGTGCTGCTGTGGTTCTTGTGCAGCGCGCTGCCGATCGGGGTGATCGCGACCCTCGTCGTTCTTCGCTCGTACGGGTGGCTGATTCAGAGGTCCGCGTCGCTGGACGTGCCCGTGCTGGTGGTGTCGCTGGCGGCGGTGCTGCTCGGTTTGCCGACGATGATCCTGACGTCGCGGTCCATCTCCGATCCCCTCAGCGAGGTCGTCGACGCGATGGCGGAGGTGGAGCACGGCCGCATGGAAACCTACGTGGGCGCCTACGAACGCTCCCAGATCGGGCGCCTGCAAACGGGATTCAACCGAATGGTCGCCGGGCTCGCCGAGCGGGACCGGCTGCGGGATCTGTTCGGGCGGCACGTCGGAACCGACGTCGCGCAGCGCGCCATACAAGAGGGTGCCTCGCTGTCCGGCGATGTGGTCGAGGCGGGAGTCCTGTTCATCGACCTGGTCGGCTCGACGCAACTCGCGGAAAGCCGCCCCCCGCAAGAGGTCGCCGCGGTGCTCAACGACTTCTTCCGGATCGTGGTCGACGCCGTCGACGAACACAACGGGCTGATCAACAAATTCGCCGGCGACGCCGCGCTGGCCGTCTTCGGCGCGCCGTTGCGGGCGGCGCAACCGGCGTCGGCGGCGCTGGCGACGGCGCGCGCGTTGGCCACCCAGCTGCGCCGGCTTCCCGTCGTCGATTTCGGCATCGGCATCTCGGCCGGCCGGGTGTTCGCCGGCAACGTCGGCGCCGAAAACCGTTACGAATACACGGTAATCGGCGATGCGGTCAACGAGGCCGCGCGGCTGGCCGACCTCGCCAAAACCGCTGACCGGCGAATTCTGTGTTCGGCGGCGGCCATCGAGCGGGCCGATGACGCCGAGCGCGCGCACTGGGCCGAGTGCTATTCCACCGTGTTACGCGGGCGCTCGGAGGCCACCCACGTGTCCGCGCCGGCGGGCCCCGCTACTTCTTGACTTTCAGCGCTCCGATGACGCCGTTCATCACGCCCGCCGAACCCGCATCGCCGATCGGCGTCGCGCCCATGAAGACGGTGACCGGCTTGGTGTCCACCGCGATGATGACCACGGAGTCGCCCTTGACGTTGCGCGCTGGGTCGGCGATCGTGATGTCCGCGTCGACGCGGGCGGCTTTGACGCCGTCGACCGTGATCGAGGACTTCTTCAGCGGCCCGAGCGTCGGCGTCGCGTTCGCGTACCCCGGCCCGTTGGCCACACAATCCATCAACTTCGCCGCCTGCGCGGCGACGTCCATGCTGCTGACGAAGTTGGTGACGGCGACCTCGGCCTGCATCATCCACTGATTGGCGCCGGGCACCTCCTGCCCGACGCCGACGGCGCCGATCAGGTTCGGGCTCTGGTCGTCCGAGAACCCCATCCAGCCCGGCGCCGCGCTGGCCGGGAACGACAGCTTGCCCGCGCTGATCGTGTCGCCCGAGGGCTTGTCGCCGCCGGAGACGTTGGGCGTGCAGCCGGTCGCCGTCTGCTGGGCGCTGTTGGGCGACGACGACGGGCCGCTCGTCGAGGAGGGAACGGACGGGTTGGTCGAGGGGCCGGCTTTGTTCGGCTTGTTTCCGCTGTTGAGCCCGATCGCCAAGAGCACGACGATGACGATGACGCCCGGGCGGTCCCTACGGTCAGGATCCCTACGGCGCGAATCCCTATGGGCAGGGCCCATATTGGGGCGGCCCGCCGCAGGGTGGCCCGCCACCGGCCGGCCCTCCGCCGGGCGGGCCGCCACCGGGCGGCGGGTACCCGTACCCGGCGCCGGGTGGGCCGTACGCGGCGGGCCCCTACCCGCCCCAGCAGTTC
>NZ_LZKK01000053.1 GCF_001672815.1 Mycobacterium sp. E796
GAAACCCAGCAGCGGACCAACCGGGGGTTGATGTATCGGGTGTTCGGTGAGATCGCCGAGCCGCCCGACGGCGCCGAGTCCACCCCTGGGCTGCGGGGCCGGGTGTGCGCGCGGCTGCGCATCACCCCCGGGGAGCTGACGCGCCGGTTTCGGTTGGCGGCCCGGATCCGCCCGCGGCGCTCGCTGACCGGCCCACCCCTGCCGCCCGAGCTTTCCGAGGTAGCGGCCGCGGTGGAAGGGGGCGCAATTGGCGAGGACCATCTCCGCGTGATCTGTCACGCCCTGGATGTGCTGCCCGCCGCCGTGTCGGCGGCCGACGTCGCCGAAGCCGAACGCGTCCTGGTCGACCACGCCACCAAACTGGACTCCGGAGTGGTGACCCGGTTGGGGCAGCGCATCGCCGACTACCTCAACCCCGACGGGAACTTCACCGACGAAGACCGCGCCCGGCGCCGCTCTTTGCGGCTGGGCCCGCAAGGCCCCGACGGCATGTCGCGGCTCTCCGGGCTGCTCGATCCCGAGGCCCGCGCCTACTTCGAGGCCATCGAGGCCGCGGT
>NZ_LZKK01000054.1 GCF_001672815.1 Mycobacterium sp. E796
CGGCACCATCACCCACCATCATTCGGTCGGCGCCGACCACCGGCCCTGGATGCGCGACGAAGTCGGCGAGCTCGGCGTGCAGGTCCTGCGCGCGGTCAAGGCGACGCTCGACCCGGCCGGAATCCTCAACCCGGGCAAGCTGATTCCGTGAACGCTCAGCGCGAGATCGGCAAGGTGACCGCGCTGACCAATCCCGTCTCGGGTCACGGCGCCGCGATCCGCGCCGCGCAGGTCGCGATCGCCCGGCTGCACGAGCGGGGCGTGCAGGTCATCGAGATCATCGGCGACGACGCCGAGGACGCGCGCCACCTGGTTGCCGCCGAGCTCGAGCGGGGCACCGACGCGGTGATGGTCACCGGCGGCGACGGCGTCGTCTCCAACGCGCTGCAGGTGTTGGCGGGCACCGACGTTCCGCTGGGCATCATCCCGGCCGGCACCGGCAACGACCACGCCCGCGAATTCGGCATTCCCACAAGGGATCCCGAGGCCGCCGCGGACGTCGTCGCCGACGGCCGGACGCAGACCATCGACCTGGGCCGAATCACCTGGGACCACACCGAAAAGTGGTTCGGCACCGTCGCGGCCACCGGCTTCGACTCCCTGGTCACCGACCGCGCCAACCGGATGACCTGGCCGCACGGGCGGCTGCGCTACTACCTCGCGATGCTCGCCGAGCTGTCGCAGTTGCGGCTCTTGCCCTTTCGCATGGTGCTCGACGGCACGCGGGAGATCGACGCCGACATCACGCTGGCGGCGTTCGGCAACACCCGCAGCTACGGCGGCGGCCTGCTGATCTGTCCCAACGCCGATCCCACCGACGGCCTGCTCGACATCACCATGGCGCATTCGGCGTCCCGCACCAAGTTGGTCCGCCTGTTCCCCACGGTCATGAAGGGCACGCACGTCGACCTCGACGAGGTGACCACCGCGCGCGCCAAGACGATCCACGTCGAGTGCCCCGGCATCAACGTCTACGCCGACGGCGACTTCGCCTGCGCGCTGCCCGCCGAAATTTCCGCGGTTCCCGCCGCGCTACATGTCCTGCGGGGCGCGGTCTCCTGATCAACGCGCGGTGCGGGTCGGGCGGGGATTGACGAGCCGTCCGTGGCTCACGAGCGAGCCGTGTTGCTTGAGACGTCGAGTGCGGACGTTGACCTCGTAGCTGAGGATCTCCCCGATCTGCCCGAGTTCCTCGCTGAGGTACCGGTACAGATCGTCGCCGTCCCGGCAGATGGCGATCGCCATCAGGTTCTTGGACCCGCTGGTGGCGCCCGCGAACGCGATGCGGTCGTGCGCCGCGATCCGCTCGCCGACGCTGTGAATATCCTTGGGCGCCACCGTCATCCACAGCATGGCGCTGAGCTGGTATCCGATCCGCTCGGGCAACACGTCGACGTCATAAAGCAGCGCACCGCAGGCCTCCAGCGCCGCGAGCCGCCGACCGACTCGCGCCACCGACCAGCCCGTGCGGGCGGACAGTTGCGCCTGCGGCGTGCGGCCGTCCTCGGCGAGGGCATCCAGGAGGGGACGGTCCTCGGCCGTGATCACCGGCGGCCGATCGGAGCGCACGGGACGGGGCCCCTCGGCCAGGATCTCGGCGGCCTGCCGCTCGGAGAGCCGGTCGCCGTAACCGGTCCAGGGCATGCTTGCCGGCTGGCCGAACGAGTGCAGCATCAGGTCTACGGTGATGTCGGTGACCGAGGTGGCTCGCGGGAGTAGCTGCAGCAGCAGATCCTCGCGATGATCGCCCAGCGGTGCCCGGATGACGCAGACCAAGTCGGTCCACCCGGCCAGCACGTTGGCGTGGGACACCTCGGGCCGGCGCACCAGCGCGTCGGCCAGCAGCGGGATGCGGTCGGGGGCGGCGCGCATCCGGCATACCCAGCTCGCCTCGCCGTCGGTCCACCCGTTCTCGAGGCCGACCACCCGCATCACGCCGTCGCGGCGCAACCGGTGATATCGGCGCGCGACCGTCTGCTCGCCGGCCTCGATCACGGCGCCGATCCGCCGGAACGACACCCGGGGCGCCAACTGCAGCGCATGCAAAATCTGCGCGTCTAGCCGATCGATCACGGTGGAAAGTATCCGACAATCAGGGTCTAGATGAGGACTTCTCTCTAATCTCGGCGCATCGATCGTTGATTTCCAGCGACCACTGCCAGCCTGGAACCCATGAACCTGACGGGCATGCACACCATGCGGATCGGAATTGGACTGCCCAGCCATATCGCCCACGTGGCGGGGCCCTTGATCGTCGAGTGGGCCCGCCGAGCCGAGCAGCGCGGGTTCGCCAGCGTGGCCGCGATCGACCGGCTGGTGTACGAGAGCCTCGACGCGATCGCCGCGCTGTCGGTGGCCGCGGGCGCCACCACCGACATCGGTTTGATGACCAATGTGCTGCTGGCCCCGCTGCATCCGGCGGTGCTGTTGGCCAAGCAGATCACCACCGTCGCCGCCGCATCCGGTGACCGGCTCACGCTCGGGTTGGGTGTCGGGAGTCGACCCGACGACTACACCGCCGTCGGCGTCGACTTCCGGCGGCGCGGGCGCATCCTCGACCAGACCGTCGCCTTGCTGCGCGTCGCGTGCGACGCCAAGGTGATCGCCGGCGACAAGGCGCTCAGCCCGGCGCCGGCGCGGATCCCGATCTTGTTCGGTGGACGCGCCAACGCGACGATCCGGCGCGCCGCAACGATCGGCGACGGCTGGGCCGCCGGAGCGCTGCGCGAGTATGCCAACCAGTCCGCGCTCGCCGACCGGGTGCGTGCGGCGTGGGTGGAGGCGGGCCGCCCGGGCCGTCCCCGGCTGCACGCCAGCGTCAACTTCGCCCTGGGCGACGCCGACGCCGTCGCCGCCGGTCGCGCAAACCTTTTCCGCTATTACGGGTTCAAACCCGACTACGCCGCCCTCAACGTCGACGACATGGTCGCCTCACCCGAGGATGCGGCACAGACCGTGCGCGCCTACCGCGACCTGGGCTTCGACGGGCTGGTGTTCCACCCCTTCGTGGCCGATATCGAGCAGGTCGACCGCCTCGCGGACGCGGTCTTGTGACGGAGCCGCTTACCCGACGCCGCGGCTGAGCCAGGTCACTTCCCCGGCGTCGCCGCCGTCGCGATACACCTCGAGCGCCTCGTCCCACGCCGTGCCCAGCACCGAGTCCAGCTCGGCGGCCAGATAGTCGGCGCCCTGCGCCATCATCGACCGCAGCCGCATCTCCCCGACCATGACGTCGCCGTTGGCGCTCATCGACCCGCTCCACAGGCCGAGCTGCGGGGTGTGGCTGAACCGCTGGCCGTCGACCCCCGGGCTCGGGTCCTCGGTGACCTCGAACCGCAGTACCGACCACGAGCGCAGGGCGTTGGCCAACCGGGCGCCGGTGCCCACCGGCCCGACCCAGTTGGTGACCGCGCGCAGCTGCCCGGGCATCGCCGGCTGCGGCGTCCAGACCAGGTTGGCCTTCGACTGCAGGGTCGACGACAACGCCCACTCGACGTGCGGGCATACCGCCGCGGGCGAGGCATGGACGTACACCACACCCGTCGTCACGTCGGCAAATTGGTTCGACGCACGCATCTCCTGCTCCTTCGGTTCCACGAGGGACGTCTTCCCCAACGACCTGGTGAACCCGTACAAGCGGGATGCATGTGAATTTTTGTGTCCTGCGTGTCTATTGTGCCCTCTGATACCCCTGTTGCGCTAGTGTGCGGAGTGGTCAATTATGACTGCATCCGAAATCGCCGGCCAGGGTCTGTGCGCCCACTCGCCGAAATCGCGGTCGGTCAGCACCACCAGCGCCAGGTCGACCTCGGGATCGACCCAGATAAACCCGCCCGACTGGCCGAAATGGCCGTACGTCCGCGCCGAGTTGCGCGACCCCGTCCAGTGCGGCGATTTGCCGTCGCGGATCTCGAAACCCAGGCCCCAGTCGTTGGGCCGCTGCACCCCGTAGCCGGGCAGCACCCCGTCCAGGCCGGGAAACTGCACGGTCGTGGCCTCGGCGTGCAGCTGCGGCGACACGATGGCCGGCCGCAGCAGCTCACGGGCGAAGGCCGCCAGGTCGGCGACCGTCGAGGTCGCGCCGAATCCGGCGGCCGCGGCGCCACCGTTCAGCCGGGTAGTGGCCATGCCGAGCGGCTCGCACACCGCCTCGGACAGGTAGCGGCCGAACTCGATTCCCGACTCGGCCTCCAGGGTCTGGGCCAGCACGGTGAAGCCCTGGTTTGAATACATCCGCCGGGTGCCGGGCTTGGCCAGCACCCGATCGTTGTGCATCGCCAGGCCCGACGCGTGCGCCAGCAGGTGCCGGACCGTGGAGCCGGGCGGGCCGGCGGGGGTGTCGAGCTCGACGACGCCCTCCTCGATGGCGATCTGCGCGGCCCGGGCCACCAGCGGCTTGGTGACCGAGGCCAGCTCGAAGACCCGCGCGGTGTCGCCGTGGCTGGCCAGGACCCCGGCCGGCCCGACGACCGCGGCGGCCGCATTGGCCACCGGCCAATCGTCGAGCGCGTCGAGGGCGGTCACTTCCTGGCGATGTAGTAGCTGTTGATCGGGTCCCCCTCGATCTCGGTCACCCGGACGTCGGCGAACCCGGCGTCGGCGAGCATCGACGTGGCCAGCTGCGTCCCCCAGGCGGTGCCCAGCCCGACGCCGTCCAGCGCCAGCGACACCGTCATGCAGTGCATCAGCGAGACCGTGTAGAGGTAGGTGCTCATCGGGACGTCGACGTTGTCCTCCAGCCGGCTCGACGCCTTGATGTCGGCCATCAGGAAAACGCCGCCGGGGCGCAGCGCGCGGTAGATGTTCTCCAGCACCCGGGCGGGCTGTGCCTGGTCGTGGATGGCGTCGAATGTCGTGATGACGTCGTAGGCGTCGGTCTTGTCCAGGTCGGTCAGGTTGTGCGCCTCGAAGGAGGCGTTGGTCAGGCCGAGCCGGGCCGCCTCCTCGACCCCCGTCGCGATGGCCTCTTTCGAGAAGTCGATGCCGGTGAACCGGCTCGCCGGGAACGCCTGGGCCATCACGTTGATCGCGTGTCCGCTGCCGCAGCCGAAGTCGGCCACGTCGGCCCCGGCGCGCAGGCGGTCGGGCAGGCCGTCGACCAACGGCAGCACGACGTCGACGAGGGCGATGTCGAACACCGCGGCGCTCTGCTCGGCCATCAGCGCGTGGAAGCGCGGGAACTCGCTGTACGGCAGCCCGCCGCCGTCGCGGAAGCAGCCGACGATCTTCTGCTCCACCTCGCCGAGGTGCGGGAGGAACAGGGCCACCAGAGCAAGGTTGTCCGGGCCGGCCACGCGAGTGAGTACGGCCGCCCGGTGGGCGGGCAGCGTGTAGGTGGCGGTGGCCGGGTCGTAGTCGACGACGTGCCCGGTGGTCATGCCGGCCAGCCACTCGCGCACATAGCGTTCGTTGAGGCCGGCGGCCTCGGCGATCTGCGCGCTGGTGGCCGGCGGGAGCCCGGCCATCGTGTCCAGCAGGCCGGTCTGGTGCCCGATGCTCAGCAGGATCGTGAGGCTTGCGCCGTCGATGGCCGCGACCATTCGCCCGGCGAATTCCTCTGTGGTTTCGGAGGTTGTCTCAGGTGCCGTCACGTTCTGCAGACGCTACACCGGCTTGGCTAGGCGTCCAGTCTGCGAGACTCGACGCAACGACGCGCAGAGCCCGCCAGTAGGTTGGTGCCCATGAGTCAGACAGTGCGCGGCGTGATTTCACGCAAGAAGGGCGAACCCGTCGAGCTGGTCGACATCGTCGTCCCCGACCCCGGGCCCGGCGAGGCGGTGGTCGACGTCATCGCCTGCGGGGTCTGCCACACCGACCTGACCTACCGCGAGGGTGGCATCAATGACGAGTATCCGTTCCTGCTCGGCCACGAGGCCGCCGGCCGCGTCGAAGCGGTGGGGCCGGACGTGACGGCGGTCGAGCCGGGCGACTTCGTGATCCTGAACTGGCGCGCCGTGTGCGGGCAGTGCCGGGCCTGCAAGCGCGGCCGTCCGCACCTGTGCTTCGACACGTTCAACGCGGCGCAGAAGATGACCCTGACCGACGGCACGGAACTCACGCCGGCGCTGGGCATCGGGGCGTTCGCCGACAAGACGCTGGTGCATTCCGGCCAATGCACCAAGGTCGACCCGCAAGCCGACCCCGCCGTCGCCGGCCTGCTCGGCTGCGGCGTGATGGCCGGCATCGGCGCCGCGATCAACACCGGGGCGGTGACCCGCGACGACACCGTCGCCGTAATCGGCTGCGGCGGGGTGGGCGACGCCGCGATCGCCGGGGCCGCGCTGGTCGGGGCCCGGCAGATCATCGCGGTCGACACCGACAACACCAAGCTGGACCTGGCCCGCAAGTTCGGCGCCACCCACACGATCAACGCCCGCGAGTTCGACGTGGTGAAGACGATCCAGGACCTCACCGACGGCTTCGGCGTGAACGTGGCGATCGACGCGGTGGGCCGGCCCGAAACCTGGCAGCAGGCCTTCTACGCCCGCGACCTCGCGGGAACCGTTGTGCTGGTTGGCGTTCCGACGCCCGACATGCGCCTGGAGATGCCGCTGGTGGACTTCTTCAGCCACGGCGGCTCGCTGAAGTCGTCGTGGTACGGCGACTGTCTGCCCGAGCGCGACTTCCCCACCCTGATCGACCTGTACCTGCAGGGCCGGCTGCCGTTGGACAAGTTCGTCTCCGAGCGTATCGGCCTCGACGACGTCGAGGAGGCGTTCCACAAGATGCATGGCGGCAAGGTGTTGCGTTCGGTGGTGCTGCTCTGATGGTGGACATCGATCGGGTGGTGACCCACGGCACGTTCGAATTGGACGGCGGCAGTTGGGAAGTCGACAACAACATCTGGCTGATCGGCGACAACTCCAACGTGGTGGTGTTCGACGCCGCCCACGACGCGGCGCCGATCGTGGAGGCCGTGGCCGGCCGCCATGTGGTCGCGGTGGTGTGCACGCACGGCCACAACGACCACGTGACGGTCGCGCCGGAGCTCGGCAAGACCCTCGACGCGCCGGTGCTGCTGCATCCCGCCGACGAGGTGCTGTGGCGAATGACGCACCCGGACAGCGACTTCCGCTCCATCTCCGACGGGCAGACGCTCAGCGTGGGGGGCACGGAGTTGCGGGCGCTGCACACCCCGGGCCACTCCCCCGGATCGGTGTGTTGGTATTCGCATGACCTGGGCGTCGTGTTCAGCGGCGACACCCTGTTCTCCGGCGGCCCCGGCGCCACCGGCCGCTCGTATTCCGATTTCCCGACGATCCTGCAATCCATCTCGGAGCGCCTCGGCACGCTGCCCGGCGAGACGATCGTGCACACCGGCCACGGCGACAGCACCACCATCGGCGACGAGATCGTGCACTATGAAGAGTGGGTGGCCCGCGGCCACTAGGCCGGGCTGCCGCTCACTCAGCAGAAACGGCTCCGCCCAACGAAAATGGAGTACGTGGACGATAGGGCCGAATCCGACCTGGCGTGGGAACTGGCTGATGCGGTCAGCCCGCTATTGACCGACCGCGACCGCAGCCGGTTTTACGCCGCGATCGGGTCCGGCGAGTCGTACACCGCGATCGACACGGCCCTGCAAACCATGGCACGGCAGCGCGCGCCGATATCGTCCGAGCTTTTCACCAAGCTCACCGACTGGCTCGGGGCATACACGCACAGCGCCGACGCGCCGCGGCTGCGCGGGCTGCTGCGCGCCCTCGAATCGCCTCTGGCTTAGTTCGCGGGCGGTCGAAGACCGAGAGCGCCCAGCAGTTCGTCGCGTCCCCACGGCTTGCTGGTGGCGGCCTCACGAAGTTCGTTCCGCCATTCGTCCTTGTCGCGCAGCCCCAATCGCAGCTTGTCGCGCAACCCCCGAAGGCTTCGCAGCCGTAGCGGCGGGATGGGCAGCGGCACTGCCGCTTTGTCGCGGTCGGAGTGATCCGGCTGCGCGGCATCGCCCGGGTGCGCCGGGCCGCCCTGGTGCAGCGGCTGCGCCTTGGGTGCCGTTGGGATGGCCGGGGCGGCGGGCGGGGGTACCGCTTCGACGGAGCCCGCCGGTGCGACCGGCTCCCCCAAGCCGGTGACGGCGGCGGAATGGCCGCTGACGCCGTCCAGCCCCGGCAGCACCGCCGCGGCCGGGTAGGCAGTCGACATGACGTGGGGCGCCGGCGGCGGTGGCGCAATGCCCGGCACCAGCGGCCCGGCCGGCGCAGCCGGCGCCGCCCCCCAGGTAGGTGCGACGGCCGCCGCGGCGGTGGCTCCGCCGGCGCTGACGGCGCCACCGGCCGGCTGAGGGGCGTCGCCGCCCCCACCGCCACCGCCGGGGCCGCCGCCGTCAGCGGTGACCCCGTTGGCGCCGCCGGCATTGCCACCTGGCGGGCCACCGGCCGCTGCCGCGTGGGCGTCCCCGGCGGATGCGCCGACGCCAGCGCCCGCGTGGTTGCCGCTGACGGGCGCCGCACCGACGCTGCCCGGCACCGGCCCACTGGTTCCGCTGTGTTGCGCGGCATCCAGCGCCCCATGGGCGGTATTGCCGATCAGGTGCCCGGCGGGAGACTGGCTGGCCGCGCCGACAAATTCCTGCACCTTCTGCAGCGGCGACGCGTTGACGGCCTCCGTACTGGCGTACGCACCAGCGCTCGCGCGCAGGACCTGCACAAACTGGTCGTGGTAATACGCGGCCTGGGCGCCGGCGGCCTGATAGGCCTTCGAGTGCGCGGAAAACAGCGCCGATACGAACGCCGAGACGCCATCGCCGCCCGGGGCTTCCACCCCCGCGGTCCCGGCCGCGGCGGTCGAATTGGCCGCACTGATCGTCGACCCGACCGAGGCCAGATCCCCGGCCGCTGCCGCCAGCATGTGCGGCGTGGCGGTCACCTCCGACATGAGCTACCTCCCAGCCCCAGGTCGACCTTGTACGGCGGATCGTAGCGCGGTCGGAACGGACATCCTAGGGTTCGGGCCGAATCAATGCCCCTCGAGGATCCGGCGCTTCTCGGCCTCGAACTCCTCCGCGGTCAACGCTCCGGAATCCCGCAGCGCCGCCAGCGTTTTGAGCCGCTCGAGGCGGACCCCCTCGTCGCTGGGTTCCACCGGGGTCGTCGGCGGGGACACCGGCACCGGCGGTGGGTAGTAGGGGTTGGCCGCCACCACCGCCTTGCGCCGGGTGCGCGACAGCCAGAGGCCCGACAGGATCGAGCCGACCAGTCCCGCCACGAACAGCCCGACGAACAACCACACCAGAAAGCCGTACGAACTCTTGTGCCCGAAGGCCAGGCGCGGGTTGATGTATCCGTTGACCTGGCCGTCGGTCGTGATGTTGTAGGTGCCGGCGACGGGAATCTGCGCCACCCACACGCGCACATGCGCGTCGTTGTTGACCGTCGTTGTGCTGCCGATGCTTTCGCTGAGCGCGGGTTGCGCGACCCCGTCGGGCGGCGCGATCGTCACCCCGAGCGGCGGCACCGGCAGGCCGCCGTTGGGACTGCCGACGACGACGGCGTGCAGGCTGATGGTGACCTCACCGGCGGGCAGGTTCAGGCTGTTCGACCCCGGGATCGGCACCTCGCCGTAGGCGTTGTACTTGTCCAAAAAGAACGCGTTGAGCACCAGCGCGACGATGAACCCGGCCACCGACACGACCATCAGCACGACGGCGGTGGACAGCGAAATCTTCGCGAGCCGACGGCTGGTCATCCACGCAGTGTGGCACCGCGGCCCAGGCGACGCCAGGTAAGCAGCGCGGAGCCGACGAGGATCACCACCGCCAGCACCGGCACCCAATCCCCCAGCCGTACGTACGGCGTGGCGGTCGATCCCATCGGGACGTCGACCACCGTGACGCCCCGAAATCCGGACGGACACCAGGCCAGGCGGTGGCCTCGGGCGTCGAAAACCGAGCTGTCGCCGGACAACCCGACGTGCACCGCCGGCCGGCCCGCCTCCACGGCGCGGACCGCGGGCTGGGCGGCCAGCTGCGGCTGCGCCCAACTGCCTTGGAACGACGACGTGGAGCTCTGGTACACCAGCAACCCGGCGCCGAGCCGCGCCTCCCGGCGGGCCAGGTCGGAGAACAGGGTCTCGTAGCTGACGAGCGGCCCGACGGGCAGGTCGCCGGCGTGCAGCAGCACCGGGCCGGTCCCCCGCTGCCGGTCCTGCGCGGCGGCCCGGCTGTGCCGGGTGATCCAGCCGAAAAGCGTTCGCAGCGGGACGTATTCGCCGAACGGCACCAGCCGGGTCTTGCGGTAGCTGCCCAACACCCCGGTCTCGCCGACGAGCACGGCCGACTTGTAGATGCCGCCGCCCGGCGCGGGCGCGTCGACGTTGACCAGCAGGTCCGCGCCCACCCGCCGGGACAGGTCGGCGAGCCGGGCCAACACCTCCGGGTGGGCCGCGAGGTCGGATCCCACGCTGCTTTCTCCCCAGACGACCAGATCGAGCCGCTCGCCGGCGAGCCCCGCGGTCAGCGCCTCGCCGGCCGCCAACCGCTCGCCGGCCTCGGCGATCTCCCCGGGCTGCACCAGCGCCACGCGCACCGTCGCGCCGCCGGCCGGCGACGGGCCCAGCACGTACCACAACGGGCCCACAGCGACGCACGCCACCGCGCACCCCAGCGCCACGGCACGGCCCAGAGCGTCGCGGTGCACCAGCACACCCACCAGAGCCGTATTGCACGCGGCCACAAGGAAACTCGTCAACCACACTCCGCCCAGCGATGCCGACGCCAGCGTCACCGGCTGGGCGGCCTGCGATGCGCCGAGCGACGCCCACGAACCGCCCAGCGGTGGCCAGGATCGCGCGACTTCGGCCAGCACCCACGCGCTGGGCAGCACCACGACGGCCGCGACCGTTCGCCGAAAGCCGACGGGCGCCGACAACAACCGATGCGCCAGCCACCCCCACGGCAGCCACAGCGCACCCAGCCCGGCGGCCAACACCAGCAGCAGCGGGCCGGCGCTGGTCACCAGCCAGTACTGGGTGACCAGCACAAACCCGGCCACACCGCACCAGGCCCGCGCCGCCCCCGCCCACGCTGACGGCGCCCCCCGCACCAGCAACAGCAGCGGAACCAGGCCGACCCAGGCCAGCCACCACCACGCGAGCGCGGGGAAGGCGAGCGCGGGCAGCGCGCCGAGCACCAACGCGGCGATCAGATTTCCGCAGGGGTTCGCTGACCGCGACACAAAGAGCAGACTAGGACCGGTCTCATACGAGAGGAGTGAAACGCATGGCCAACGATCTCGTCGCCACGGTTCCCGACCTGTCGGGCAAGCTGGCAATCGTCACCGGGGCCAACAGCGGTCTGGGGTTCGGGCTGGCCCGGCGCCTGTCGGCCGCCGGCGCCGACGTCGTGATGGCGATCCGCAACCGCGCCAAGGGGGAAAAGGCGATCGAGGAAATCCGCGCCACGGTTCCCGACGCCAAGCTGACCATCAAGGCCCTCGACCTGTCGTCGCTGACGTCGGTCGCCGCGCTGGGCGAACAGCTCAACGCCGAGGGCCGCCCGATCGACATCCTGATCAACAACGCCGGCGTCATGACGCCACCGGAACGCGACACCACCGCCGACGGCTTCGAATTGCAGTTCGGCAGCAACCATCTCGGGCATTTCGCGCTGACCGGACACGTGCTGCCGCTGCTGCGCGCCACCAAGGGCGCCCGCGTCGTCTCGCTGAGCAGCCTCGCGGCCCGCCAGAGCGGCAAGATCCACTTCGACGACCCGCAGTTCGAGAAGTCCTACGCCGCCATGTCGGCCTACGGCCAGTCGAAGCTGGCGGTGTTGATGTTCGCCCTCGAGCTCGACCGGCGCAGCCGCGCGGGCGGCTGGGGCATCGTGTCCAACGCCGCGCACCCGGGCCTGACCAAGACCAACCTGCAGATCGCCGGCCCCTCGCACGGCCGCGAACGGCCCGCCCTGATGGAGCGGCTGTACAAGGCGTCCTGGCGGTTCACGCCGTTCTTGTGGCAGGAGATCGACGAGGGGATCCTGCCGGCGCTGTACGCGGCCGCCGCGCCGCACGCCGAGGGCGGCGCCTTCTACGGGCCGCGCGGGTTCCAGGAGCTGGCCGGCGGCGGGGTCGCGTTCGCCCGAGTGCCCAAGGCCGCCCAGAACGAGGACGACTGCCGGCGCCTGTGGGAGCTTTCCGAGCAGCTCACCGGAGTCAGCTATCCGGGGCCGAACTGACTATCGTTGGTGCATGCGGCCGGAACGTCGACTGCCCGAGTCGAGCATCGTGGTCCGGCCAGAGCCGACGGACAGCGCGACCTACACCCAGTCGTCCCGGCTGCAGGCCGCCGGCCTGGCCCAGGGCATCGCCTTGTTCGAGCGCGCCGCCGAACAGGTGCCGATCCCCACGGCTCCGCAGCCGATCGTCATCGCCGACTACGGCGCCGCCAACGGGCACAACTCGCTGAAGCCGATGTCGGCGGGCATCGCGGTGCTGCGCCGTCGCACCCGCCACGACCACGCGATCCTGGTGGCGCACACCGATGTCCCGGACAACGACTTCACCGCGCTGTTTCGAACGCTGTCCGACGACCCGGACAGCTACTTGCATTCGGACACAGCGAGTTTCGCCTCGGCGATCGGGCGGTCGTTTTACGGCCAGATCCTGCCGTCGAACACGGTCAACCTCGGCTGGACGTCGTGGGCGACGCAGTGGGTGAGCCGGATCCCCTGCGAGCTACACGATCACGTGCACGTCGGCTACAGCACCGACGACGCGGCCCGCGCGGCCTACGCGCACCAGGCCGCCGTGGACTGGAACGACTTCGTGGCGTTCCGCGGCCGCGAGTTGGCTCCCGACGGGCGGCTGGTGGTGATGACATCGGCGGTCGACGAGGACGGCACGTCGGGCTTCCGGCCGCTGCTCGACGCGATCGTCGCGGCGCTGGCCGATCAGGCGCGGGACGGCCTGCTCGGCGAGGACGAGATGCGCCGCATGGCCATCCCCACATTCGCCCGTAGTGAGAAGGACTTTCACGCGCCGTTCGCGCCGAGCGGGCGATTCGAGGGCCTGAGGATCGAGCATCTCGAGACATTCAACGCCCAGGACCGATTCTGGGCCCGGCTCCAAATTGACGACGACGCAAACGCTTTCGGCGCGCAATGGGCGGCGTTCGCGCGGGCCGCGCTCTTCCCGGCCCTGGTGGGCGGGCTGAACGGCGGCGCCGGTGACCCGCGAGCGGCCGCGTTCGTCGACCACCTGGAGACCGCCGTTGCTGGACGCCTGTCAAGCGCGCCCGAGCCCATGCGGATTCCGATCGCCACAGTGGTGCTCGTCAAGCGCGGCCGATCGCAGTGACGAGCGTTTCGGCCCGCCACCACAGCGGGTAACCCCCGCAGATAGTCGCCGGACTCCAAAGGGGGACGTCATGAGCGTGCAGGACGACAAAGTGGCTGGCCAGGAAGAAGACCAGCGGGCGACCGACCAGGAGTCGGGCGAGCAAGACGATCGGCAGCAAACCGAAAAGCCGGAGCCGAACGAGGAGCACAAGGAAAAGGCCGCCGAGATGATGACGGCCTACGAAGACCGCCCCACTCTGGTGCTGCCGGGTTCCGGCGCGATGGTGACCGGCACGGCGGTCAACGATTGGCTGGACGACGAGGGCAACCCGAAATGCGAGACGCCCGAGGGTGCCGACCCGAACGCCGGCTCGGACCAACAGGACGAAGGCAGAGACCCCGAAGCATACAAAGAGCAAATCGAGAAGGATAAGGCCCTGAACGAGGAGCTGAAGAAGGCCGCGGCCGAGGAGAACAAGGGCGAAAAGCGCCCCAGCAAAAGCTGATTCAGCGGGCGCGCGGAGCTAACTGGCTCAGTAGGGTCGGGATTTCCGGGAACCCCGGGATCGGTTCGTTGATCCCGGGGATTGGCGGCAGCGCCGGGATCGCGGGGATTCGCGGGATCCGTGGGAGCGGCGGCTCGGCGACTGCCGGCGGTGGCGCGGGCGGCTCGGCCGGTGCGACGGGCTCTTGGGCCGCCGGCGGCGGCGCGGGACTGGGTGCATCGCTCGCGGGCGGCAACGGCGGTCTGCTCGCCGGGGCCGGCGGCAACGGCGGGGCGGGCGGAACGGGCGGAATCAGTACCTCGGTGGGCACCGCCGGCGCCGGCGGGCACGGCGGCAACGCCGGCCTGCTGTTCGGTGGCGGCGGAGCCGGCGGAGCGGGCGGTGCATCCGCGGTTACGGGCGGCACCGGCGGTCATGGCGGCGCCGGCGGCAACGCGGGCGCGTTTTGGTCGGACGCCGGTGCCGGCGGTGACGGCGGGACCGCGAGATTCGGCGGGACCGGCGGGGACGGCGGGAACGCCGGCCTCATCGGCTTCGGCGGAACCGGTGGGTTCGGCGGGCAGGGCACCATCGCCACCAGCACCGGGGGAGCGGGCGGGGCCGGCGGCCAAGCCGGCCAGTGGTTCGGCGACGGCGGCGCCGGGGGCGCCGGCGGCAATGCCGGCGTGACCGCCACCACCGGGGGAACCGGCGGCAAGGGCGGGGCCGGCGGCGGCGCGGTGGGGGTCGGCGACGGTGGCAACGGCGGCAACGCCGGGATCGGCCACACCACCGCGGCTACCGCCGGCCCAGGCGGCCCGTCCGGAATCTTCGGCGAAAACGGTCAGGACGGTCTGACGTAGCCGCCGGAAGTCAGTCCGATCCGAGCTTTTCGAGCGTGCGCTTGAACTCGCGTCGCTGCGCCTCGGTCAGCTTGCTCAGCACCCGGGCGTCGGCGGTCCGGACCGCGGCTTCCGCGCGCTTCAGCAGCGCGCGGCCCTGAGCCGTCAGCGTGGCCGGTAACGCCCGTCCGGAGGAGACCGACGCCGGCCGCTCCACCGCGCCGACGTCTTGCAGCCCGCGCAGCACGGTGTTCATCGCCTGCGGTGTGACGTTGGTGTGCCGGGACAATTCCGCGCTGGACATGCCCGGATTCATCGAAAGGATGCGCATGCAAACGAATTCGGGCAGCGTCAAGCCCAGCGGACGGAGCACCCCGGCAACCTCCGGCCGCAGCACGGCTTCCACCCGGTACAGCAGGTAACCGAGCGGAGCATCTTCAACCTGACCACCCATGTCAGCGATCTTGACATATCCCGGGCACGCCGCCGCTGAGGTTGGCCGGTGCGGCCCGTCGTGATTTTCCCGGCCGCAAAGGGGTAACCCACGCCCATGGGCGAAGCAACCGAAGTTACCGAACGAGTGGCCGAGCGCGCGCGGCGCGAGGCCGACGCGTACCGCGGCGACAATCCCCGACCGCTGGAGGGCTACTCGGTGGTCCTCGGCATTTACGGCCTGCTGGTCGCGCTCACGGGCGTTTTGGCCGTGGCCACCGGGCGCAGGCTGCCGCAGCGCTGGAGCCTGCAGGACCTCGCCACCGTCACAATCGGCACCCACAAGTTGTCGCGCACGATCTCCAAGGATGCGGTCACCAGCCCGTTGCGGGCGCCCTTCGCGCACTACGCGGGTGCGGGCGGCCCGGCCGAGGTGATGGAGGAAACCCGGCACACTAGTGCGCTGCGCCACAGCCTCGGTGAGCTGTTGACCTGCCCCTTCTGCCTCGACATGTGGGTTGCCACCGCGTTCGTCATCGGGCTGATCTTCGCGCCGAGGTTGACCCGCCTGATCGCGGGAACCTTCACCGCCCTGGCGGGCGCGGACTTCCTGCAGCTTGCCTACGCCAAGGCACAGCAAATGACCGAGGGCTGACACGAGGAGGTTCGATGCCCAAGACCACGAAGGGCGGCGCGCCGAAGAAGAGCGAGTTGCCCAGCACACTGCGCCGTTCCAACGCCAAAGCGCAACGCACGTTCGCGAAAACCCACGACTCGGCGGCCGACGAATACGGCGACGAGGAGCGCGCCCATCGGGTGGCGTACTCGGCGCTGAAGCACAGCTTCGAAAAGGTCGGCGACCACTGGGAGCCCAAAGAGGAGAAGGGCCCGTCGGACGAGCTGGCCGAGGGCGGCGGCCCGCGTAACACCGGCCGCTCGGCCGAGGGCGTCGACGCCAACGCCAGCAAGAAGCACCTGCTCGACGTCGCGCGCCGGCTCGATTTGCGTGGCCGCTCGACGATGAGCAAATCGGAGCTCGTCGAGGCGATCAAGAAAGAGAACCGGCGGGTGCGCGGCCGCTGAATCGGCGCGTTTAGGCCGACATTCGCTGGGCATCCCGAGAGCCATGGTCGCGTCTACTACCCGCAGTCAACTCCGAAAGTGCCTCAACGACGTGGACTTTCCGGCCAACAAGCAAGACCTGCTCGACGCCGCCGATCGCAACGGCTGCGACGACGACACCGTCCGCGCGCTGCGCGGGATCCCGCCCGAGACCTACAACAACGTGGCCCAGGTCGCGTCTTCGGTGACCATCGCTGACGAAGGGGACAGCGATGGCGCCGGGAAGCCCGGCGCCGAAAGCCCGATCGTCGAGGAATTGGGCGAAAACCGGTATTCCTGAACGCCTTTGGCGCTACAGAATTTGGCGCTACAGAATTGGCCGGCCGCCGGTCACCGCCACTCGCGCGCCCGAGATGTAGCTCGCGTCGTCTGAGGCCAGCAGCACGTAGATGGGCGCCAGCTCGGCCGGCTGGCCGGCGCGCCCCAACGGCACGTTCTCGCCGAAGGATTCCACGCTGTCCGGGGGCATGGTCGACGGGATCAGCGGCGTCCAGATCGGGCCGGGGGCCACGCTGTTCACCCGGATTCCCTTGTCGCCCAACAGCTGTGCGAGGCTAGCCGAAAAGTTGGCGATGGCGGCCTTGGTCGCCGCGTAGGGCGCCAGGGTGGGATTGGGCGTATCGGAGTTGACCGAAGAGCTCCCGATGATCGACGACCCGGGGCGCAGGTGCGGCAGCGCCGCCTTGACGAGATAGAAGTACGCGCCGACGTTGAGCCGGAAGGTGTAGTCCCATTCCTCGTCACTGATCTCTTCGAGGTCCTTGTGCATCATCTGGTAGGCGGCGTTGTTGACGAGGATGTCGACGCCGCCGAATTCGTTTACCGCCCGGTCTACGACGTCGCGGCAGTGGGCCGGGTCGGACAGGTCGCCGGGGACCAGCACGCAGTTGCGGCCCGCGTCTTCGACGTAGCGGGCCACGTCGCGGGCGTCGTCGTCCTCGTTGAGGTAGGAAATCAGCACGTCGGCACCTTCACGGGCGAACGCGATGGCGACCGCGCGGCCGATGCCGCTATCGCCGCCGGTGATGATCGCCTTTTTGCCGGTGAGCTTTCCGGAGCCCCGGTAGCTGTTTTCGCCGCAGTCCGGAATGGGCTTCATTTGTGCCTGAATGCCCGGAGCGGTTTGTTGCTGGGCCGGAAAGCCCATGGCCACTTCCCCTTTCGTGATTCGGGTGACTTTTACGATTCGCGGGTTGCGGGCCCGGCCGTGGGAATGTCCGGATCGTCGTCGGCCGGCGGCTCGGGTTCGCGCCATTCCTCCGCCCGGCTGGACCGATTGCCCTGCACCGTCCCGCTGAGCTCGTGCTTCAGTTCGTCGTCTTCGCGTGGACTGTGCTTGGCGTTTCCGCGTTCCATCGGCGGCTCCCTCGGGTAGGCAGATGAGTTCTAGCCTGCGGCTACCCCTTGCCGCCCCGAATAATCACGCGGCATTCGGCAACCAATGATGCCCCTGTGAATTCTGTGGCGCGAAAAGCGCTGCGGCGCGATTCATTCGTGTTTAGCGCCGAGGCCAAAAGGTTATGCGACGCCCAGTGGGTATCGCCCTCCGTGGGTGTTCGACACGAAAGGAAAACCATGAAGGTCACCACAACGGCGCTAAAGAGCGCCATTGCTGCCGGCGGTATAGCGGCCGCGGGCTTATTGGCAGCGGCAAGCGCTTCCGCTGCACCCAACATCCAGGGGTTCGGCACCAGCGAACAGCTCGTCGACGGGCCCATGATCACCAACTACACGGTGAGCAACCTGCAGCCGAGCAACGTTTCGATTCCCGGCTACACCCCCAAGGGGACGCTGTATCAGGCCGACATCACGGCCAGGTCCGACGCCGGGATCGTTACCCCGATGGTCAAGGACTTCAGCGCCCGCGGCCCCAACGGTCAGACTTACAAGCTGATCGATAAGGCCGGCGCGCCAGGCGCCCTGAACCCGGCGCCGATCCCGCAGGGCCAAGAGTCGACCGGCACGCTGTACTTCGACGTGACCGGCGCGCCCCCGAACGGCGTCGTCTACAACGACGGGCTGCAGGACATCCTGATGTGGACGTCGAACGTGCCTGGCGGCGCGGCTCCCGGCGTCCCGCCGAATGCAAGTCCGGCACCCGGCCAACCGCCGGCCCCGGCGCCGCATACCTGATCCGGTTGCAAACATCTCCCCGCGCTACCCCGATAGCGCGGGGAGATTTGCGTATGCGGGAATCCCCCGCGCCGGAATCGGGTATGCGAAACCCATGAGTAACCCCGATCACAGACCAGCGGAAGTACGTGCGCAAGCGAAGCTCCACGCCAGGCGGGCGCGGGTGACCATGGACGAGCGGCGCAGCCGGCAGGACGGCGGCATCAGCGGCTGGCTGGCCAAGCGGGCCGGGCAATGGGACCTCAGCGGCCAGGACGAAGCCACGTTGCAGCGCCAGAAGTTTTTCTGGAATGTGCTGGTGGACTACTGGTTCCGCATGGAGATCGACGGCTGGGAGAACATCCCCGAGCCGCCGGCCCTGTTGGTGGGCATCCACTCGGGTGCCCCGTTCGTCTGGGACGCCTGGACCGTCGGCCTGCAATGGTGGCGGCGCTTCGGTCAGGACCGCCCCCTGCATGGCACGGCGCACGACGCATTGATGGCCATCCCGCTCTTCGGGCGGTACTTCCGGTGCATGGGCGTGCTGCCGGCCGCGCCGGACGCGATCGCCACGGCGTTGGCGGAGGGTCGCGACGTGGCGCTGTGGCCCGGCGGGGAAGTGGACTCGTTGCGCCCGTGGCGGGAACGGGATTGCGCCAACCTGGCGGGCCGAAAGGGCTTCGTGAAAATGGCGATTCGCGCCGGGGTGCCGATCGTGCCGATCGCGACCGTCGGCGGCGCCGACGCGATGCCGGTGCTGATCCGCGGCGACCGGCTGTCGAAGGCGCTCAAACTCGATCGCCTGCTGCGGCTCAAGGTTTTCCCGCTGGCGGTCTCGCTGCCGTGGGGGATCGCCCCGGCGGCGCTGCCCCAGCTGCCGCTGCCGGCCAAGATCCGGACCCGCTTCATGCCCGCCGTCGAGCTCGATCACGATCCCGCGCGCGCGGACGACGACGAGTACGTCGACCGCAAGTACCACGAGGTCGAAGGCGCGATCCAGGACGGCATGGACGCGCTGGCACGCAAGCGGGCATTACCGCTGTTTGCCTGATTGGTCAGCGAAAGCTGCGGCGTGGCAAGGCTATTGAGTGACGGGATCCGTCGCGGGCCGCGCCGTCGACGTCCAGACCGGGGTCAGCGTCGAGCCGCTGAGAATCCATTGCGGTTGCGGCGGTGTGGGCGCCATGTAGCCGACGCCGCGGACGGTGTCGATCATCGATTCGTGTTCCGGACCGAGCTTGGCACGCAGGCGCCGCACGTGAACGTCGACCGTGCGGACGCGGCCGTTGCAGTCGTAACCCCACACCTCGTGCATCAGCCGGGTGCGGGTAAACGCCCGGCCGGCATGCTGCACAAGGAAATTCAACAACCTGAACTCGGTGAGCGTCAGGCCCAGGTCCTGCCCGTCCAGCGTGCCCGTGAAGCTGGCCGGGTGCAGCACCAGGTCGCCGAATTTCAGGCTGCCTTCCATCGCGCTGCGCCGCCGCGAAATCGCCAGCCGCAGCCGGGCCTGCAGTTCGTCGGCCCCGGCGGCGGGCAGCAGCACGTCGTCGAAATGCCAGTCCACGTCCACCGCCACGAAGTCCGCCGATGTCACCACGGCCACCACCGCAATGGACGGTGCATCGGCCGTCAGGCGCCGACAGGCCGCCCTGGCCGCATCGAGGTCGTTGCGCGCGTCGATGATCGCGACGTCCGCGCTGCCGCGGTGTCCGTCGATATGGCCGGTAAGGGGGGCGCGCCGCACGGTTTGGGTGAACGACCTCAGCGTGGGTAGGGCCGATTCGAAATCGTCTGCGTCGGTGAGCAGTAGAACTTCCAAAGACATCTCCAAACTCGTGAGTTTGTCATCGCCCCCCACCCGTAGGCACCTCACGGCGAGATGTCTGCCAGCGCAGCGCTGAGTACCCGATTCAGAGTTAACTATGCAAAGTTTATTGCGCGTGTGCACAGGATCAATACTCTGCCCCGGGAAAGTCAATGGGTCCGGCCCGTTTTCACGGACCGGACCCATTGCAGCGACCAGCTACTGGTTGGCCTTCTGACGCTGTTCGGCCGCCTCGGCGCCGCCGCGAGCGGCCTCCGCTTGCGCTTCCTTCTTCGCCGCGTCGCGCTGGGCTTCCGCCTTGTCCTGCTGGGCCTCGCCCTCGCGCGTGAGGTCGTCCCGACCGGTCACCGCGCCGACTGCTTCCTTGGCCTTGCCTTTGACGTCCTCGACGACGCCCTTAACGGCTTCGGCAGGTCCCGATTTGTTGTCCGCCATGGATCTGTTCCTCCTCATTGGCGTGCGTGGTTGAGCAATTTCGCTCAACGCCGACCGCCCAAGCGATCGGCCCCGTCACACGGCGAGGCTTGGCCCTTATTCTCAAGGCCGTAGGTTCGCCCCCCGCGTTGGTGCGGATTCCCCGACCCGCCGCTCGCTCAAACATCCGACACCGGAAGGAAATCGCCAACTGCGCAGATAATGCACCCCGCCGGCGCAACATTGTGCTGCGATGAGGCAGGATGTGAAATGCCGTTCCGGATGAGTTCGCCCCGGGATGGCACTCTCATGCGAGGAGTCTGATGACGGAGCCGACGAACGGGGCTTCCGGCCAGCCGGAGAGCCGATCCAAGTATTCGAGAGTGTTGCTCAAGCTCGGCGGTGAAATGTTCGGCGGCGGCCAGGTCGGCCTGGACCCCGACGTAGTGGCGCAGGTCGCCCGCCAGATCGCCGAGGTGGTCCGCGGCGGCGTCCAGGTCGCGGTGGTGATCGGCGGCGGGAACTTCTTCCGCGGCGCGCAGCTTCAGCAGCGCGGCATGGAGCGCACCCGGTCGGACTACATGGGCATGCTCGGCACCGTCATGAACAGCCTCGCCCTGCAGGACTTCCTGGAAAAGGAGGGCATCGTCACGCGCGTCCAGACGGCGATCACCATGGGCCAGGTCGCCGAGCCGTACATCCCGCTGCGCGCCGTCCGCCACCTGGAGAAGGGCCGGGTGGTCATCTTCGGAGCCGGTATGGGCCTGCCGTACTTCTCCACGGACACCACGGCCGCGCAGCGGGCGCTGGAGATCGGCGCCGAGGTGGTCTTGATGGCCAAGGCGGTCGACGGCGTTTTTTCCGCCGATCCGCGGCATCATCCCGAGGCCGAGCTGATCACCGCGATCAGCCATCGCGAGGTCATCGACCGCGGGCTGCGCGTGGCCGATGCCACGGCGTTCAGCCTGTGCATGGACAATGGCATGCCGATCCTGGTGTTCAACCTGCTGACCAATGGGAATATCGCTCGTGCGGTCGCTGGTGAGAAGATCGGAACGCTGGTTACGACCTGAGGGGAAGACGCGGAAATGATCGACGAAGCTCTCTTCGACGCGGAAGAGAAGATGGAAAAGGCCGTATCCGTAGCCCGCGACGACCTGTCCACCATCCGAACCGGCCGCGCCAACCCGGGCATGTTCAACCGCATCGTCATCGACTACTACGGGACCAACACCCCGATCACGCAGCTGGCCAGCATCAACGTCCCCGAGGCGCGCCTCGTCGTCATCAAGCCCTACGAGACCAGCCAGCTGCACGCCATCGAGACGGCTATCCGTAACTCCGACCTGGGCGTCAATCCCACCAACGACGGCACCCTGATCCGGGTGGCGGTGCCGCAGCTCACCGAGGAGCGCCGCCGCGAGCTGGTCAAGCAGGCCAAGCACAAGGGGGAAGAGGCCCGCGTGTCGGTGCGCAACATCCGTCGCAAGGCGATGGAGGAGCTGCACCGGATCCGCAAGGACGGCGAGGCCGGTGAGGACGAGGTCAGCCGGGCCGAGAAGGATTTGGACAAGACCACCCATCAGTACGTCACCCAGATCGATGAGTTGGTCAAGCACAAAGAAGGCGAGCTGCTGGAGGTCTAGCGGCCGCTCAGCAATCATGTCCGTGGCAACCACCGGCGCAGGCAATCCGCCCGACGAGCCCCCGCGTCCGCCAAAAAACAGCATGCAGCAGCCGGCCACCAAGACGTCGCGGGCGGGACGCGACCTGCGCGCTGCGATCGCGGTGGGCGTCAGCATCGGCGCCGTTCTCGTCGTGACGCTGATCTTCGCCCCCCGCCTCTGGGTGCTCTACTGCGCCGCGGCCATCCTGGTCGCCAGCCACGAGGTGGTGCGTCGGCTGCGCGAAGCCGGATACGTCATCCCGCTAATCCCGCTGCTGATCGGCGGGCAGCTCACCGTCTGGCTCACGTGGCCGTACCGTTCCGCCGGCGCGGTGGCGGGCTTCGGGGCCACCGTCGTGGCCTGCATGGTGTGGCGGCTGTTCATGCAGGACAACAGCAAGCGGCCGGAGCCGTGGGCCGGTTCGCCGTCGGCGAACTACCTGCGCGACGCGTCCGCCACCGTCTTCCTCGCCGCCTGGGTCCCGCTGTTCGCCTCCTTCGCCGCGATGCTGGTCTACCCGAAGGACGGCGCCGGACGGGTGTTCTGCCTGATGATCACCGTCATCGCGTCCGACGTGGGCGGCTATACCGTGGGGGTGCTGTTCGGCAAGCACCCGATGGTCCCGGCGATCAGCCCGAAGAAGTCTTGGGAGGGGTTGGCCGGGTCGCTGGTCTGCGGGATCACCGCCGCGATCCTGACCGCGACCTTCCTGGCCCACCGACCAGTGTGGGTCGGCGCGTTGCTGGGTGTCGTCCTGGTTATCACCTGCACGCTGGGTGATCTGGTGGAGTCTCAGATCAAGCGTGACCTCGGCATCAAAGACATGGGTCGGCTGCTGCCCGGCCACGGCGGGTTGATGGACCGGCTCGACGGCGTGCTCCCGTCGGCGGTCGCGGCCTGGACGATCCTGACGCTCGTGCGCTGAGCTGGCCGATACTGGACAGGTCATGGTTCAACAATTGGTGTTCACCGAGCCGCGTCCGAGCAAGCCGCCGCGGCACCTGGCCGACCTCGACGCCGCGGGCCGCGCGTCGGCCGTCGCGGAGCTGGGCCTGCCGGCCTTTCGCGCCAAGCAGCTCGCGCATCAGTACTACGGCCGGCTGATCGCCGACCCGCGCGAGATGACCGACCTCCCGGCGGCCGTGCGCGACGCGATCGCCGAGGCGATGTTCCCTACCCTGCTCACCGCGGCCGCCGAAGTCACCTGCGATGCCGGCCAGACGCGAAAGACGTTGTGGCGGGCGCTCGATGGCGCCACCGTCGAGTCGGTGCTGATGCGCTACCCGGACCGCAACACCGTGTGCATCTCGTCGCAGGCCGGCTGCGGGATGGCCTGCCCGTTCTGCGCCACCGGCCAGGGCGGCCTGACCCGGAACCTGTCCACCGCCGAGATCCTCGAGCAGGTGCGCGCCGGCGCGGCGGAGCTGCGCGACGAGTTTGGTGACCGGCTGTCCAACGTGGTCTTCATGGGCATGGGGGAGCCGTTGGCGAACTACAACCGGGTGCTGGCCGCGGTCCGGCGCATCACCGACGCGCCGCCGCAGGGTTTCGGGATTTCGGCGCGCTCGGTGACGGTGTCCACGGTGGGCTTGGTGCCCGCGATCCGCAAACTCGCCGACGAGCGGCTCGGGGTCACCCTGGCGCTGTCGTTGCACGCCCCCGACGACGAGCTGCGCGACACGCTCGTCCCGGTCAACAACCGGTGGAAGATCGCCGAGGCGCTCGACGCGGCCCGTTATTACGCCGACGTGACGGGCCGGCGGGTGTCGGTTGAGTACGCGCTGATCCGCGACGTCAACGACCAGCCTTGGCGGGCCGACCTGCTGGGTAAGCGGTTGCACGGCGCGCTGGGCCCGCTGGTGCACGTGAACCTGATCCCGCTCAACCCCACCCCGGGCAGTGACTGGGATGCCAGCCCGAAGGCGGTGGAGCGCGAATTCGTCCGGCGGGTGCGATCGAAGGGCGTCTCCTGCACGGTGCGCGACACGCGAGGTCGGGAGATCAGCGCCGCCTGCGGACAGCTGGCCGCCGAAGGCGGGTAGCTGGAGCGCAGGCGATCAGACCGAGCCTGCGGACAGCTGGCCGCCGAAGGCGGGTAGCTGGAGCGCAGGCGATCAGACCCGAGCCTGCGGACAGCTGGCCGCCGAAGGGTGAACCGAGCGGGCCCGCGCCGCGTCTTTTAGGCATAACCAGCAAACGAGGTGATGCCATGATGTTTCGGCTCTTGACTCCGCTCAAGCTCCTTGCCGCGGCGCTTTTCGCCGCCGCCTTGATATTCGGGCTCGCCGACGCGCCGCGTTCGGCTGCCGCCGACGACCGCTTGCAATTCAGCGCCACCACGCTCAGCGGTGCGCCGTTCAACGGCGCCAGCCTGCAGGGCAAACCGGCGGTGCTGTGGTTCTGGACGCCGTGGTGCCCCTTCTGCAACGCCGAGGCCCCCGGCCTCAGCCAGGTGGCCGCCGTCAATCCGGGCGTCACGTTCGTCGGCGTCGCGGCGCATTCGGACGTGGGGGCGATGCAGAACTTCGTCTCCAAGTACAACCTGAATTTCACCAACCTCAACGACGCCAACGGCTCGATCTGGGCCCGCTACAACGTCCCCTGGCAGCCGGCCTGGGTGTTCTACCGGGCCGACGGCAGCTCGACGTTCGTGAACAACCCCACCGCGGCCATGCCCCAGGACGAGCTGGCCGGGCGGGTCGCCGCGCTGCGCTGATCGGATGGATCGAGGTCTGGTCGGTCTGGCGTTCGCGGCCGGATTGGTCGCGGCGCTGAACCCGTGCGGGTTCGCCATGCTGCCCGCGTACCTGCTCCTCGTGGTGCGCGGGCAAGACGCCGAACGTGCACTCACTGCGAAAAAAACGCCTAAATCCCGCAGCCAGTGCACGTTCGGCGCACGGTCCCCGACGAGCCACCTCAGCGCGGTCGGCCGCGCGATCGCGGCGACGGTCGGGATGGCGCTCGGCTTCACGACGGTGTTCGGGTTGTTCGGTGCACTGACGATATCGGCGGCCTCGACCGTGCAGCGATACCTGCCCTACGCGACGGTGGTCATCGGCATTGTGCTTGTCGCGCTTGGGGTTTGGCTCCTGTCTGGCCGCGAGTTGACGGCGCTGACACCACGCGGGCTGGGTCCGCGGTGGGCGCCGACCGTGCGGCTGGGCTCCATGTACTCCTACGGCGTCAGCTATGCGATCGCGTCGCTGTCGTGCACCGTCGGGCCCTTCCTGGCCGTCACGGCCGCCGGGCTGCGGGGCGGGTCGCTGGCCACCGGCGCCTCGGTCTACCTCGCCTACGTCGCGGGCCTGACGTTGGTGGTGGGCGTCCTGGCCGTCGCGGCGGCGACGGCGAGCTCCGCCCTGGCCGACCGGCTGCGGCGCGTCCTGCCGCTGGTCAACCGGATCGGTGGGGCGCTGCTGGTGCTGGTCGGGCTGTACGTCGGCTATTACGGCGTCTACGAGCTGCGACTGTTCAACGCGAACGCCAGTCCCGACGACGTGGTGGTCATGTTCGCCGGCCGCGTGCAGGGGGCGCTGGCGGGCTGGGTGCACCAACACGGCGTGCTGCCGTGGGCGGTGGCCCTGTTCGTGTTGCTGGTCGCCGCCGCCTGGCGACGACGGGCGCAGCGGCTCGGCTGGGCGCTACCGGATCCAGCCGCGGCGGCGGCCCCACAGGTCGCGAACCAGCACGACGAGCGTCAGTACGGCGAACCCGACCAGGAACCAGTTCTCGACGTGGCCGACGTGGTTCCCCCACATCATGGCCAGCAGGAATATGACGATGAACACTCCGACCGCGTGCCAGGTGCGGACGTTGATCTTGCTCCACCCCCAGGCTGCCGACGGCACCTCGGCGACGTCGACGCCGTTGTAGTGCTCCACCTCGGTACTGGCCACGGCGAATCCCCTTCGTGATCGGCTGGTAGGAGAGATTCTGGCACACCCGCCCGCGCGACCGAGCGGGCACAATGAGTGAGTGACTAATGCGACTGCCGGCGGGCGCCTGCGCGTGCTGGTGCTGGGCAGCACCGGCTCGATCGGCACCCAGGCGCTGGAGGTCATCGCGGCGAACCCCGATCGTTTCGAGGTGGTCGGGCTCGCGGCCGGTGGGGCCAACCCCGACGCGCTGGCGCGCCAGCGCGCCGAGACCGGCGTCACCAACATCGCCGTCGCCGACGAGCGCGCGGCGCAGCAGCTCGGGGACGTCCCCTACAGCGGCCCGGAAGCGGTGACCCGGCTGGTCCAGGAGACTGATGCCGACGTCGTCCTCAACGCGCTGGTCGGGGCGCTGGGCCTGCGCCCGACCCTGGCCGCGCTGGACTCCGGCGCCCGGCTCGCGCTGGCCAACAAGGAATCGCTGATCGCCGGGGGGCCGCTGGTGCTGCGGGCGGCGCGGCCCGGCCAGATCGTGCCCGTCGACTCCGAGCACTCCGCGCTGGCCCAGTGCCTGCGCTGTGGGAACCCCGACCCCGAAAAAAATGAGGTCGCCAAGCTGGTGCTCACCGCCTCGGGCGGGCCGTTCCGCGGCTGGTCCGCCGCCGACCTCGAGGCCGTCACGCCCGAGCAGGCGGGCGCCCACCCCACCTGGTCGATGGGCCCGATGAACACGCTGAACTCGGCGTCGCTGGTCAACAAGGGGCTCGAGCTCATCGAAACCCACCTGCTGTTCGGCATTCCCTACGACCGCATCGACGTCGTCGTACACCCCCAGTCGATTGTTCATTCGATGGTCACCTTCGTCGACGGCTCGACGATCGCGCAGGCGAGCCCGCCGGACATGAAGCTGCCCATTTCGCTGGCGCTCGGCTGGCCTGACCGGGTGCCCGGCGCCGCCCCGGCCTGCGACTTCACCACTGCCTCTAGCTGGGAATTCGAGCCGCTGGACAACGACGTTTTCCCCGCCGTCGAGCTGGCCCGCCACGCCGGTCAGACCGGTGGCTGCATGACCGCCGTGTACAACGCGGCCAACGAAGAGGCGGCCGACGCCTTCCTGAACGGCAGGATCGGATTCCCCGCGATCGTCAAAACCGTCGCCGACGTGCTGCACGCTGCCGACCAATGGTCCGTTTCACCCGCTACCGTGGATGAGGTACTAGACGCGCAGCGCTGGGCACGTGAGCGAGCGCAGCGCGCTGTCAGAAAGGTCCTAGCAACCCGATGATGTTCGCAATCGGCATCGTGCTGTTCGCGCTCGCCATCCTGATCTCGGTGGCCCTGCACGAGTGCGGCCACATGTGGGTCGCGCGCGGCACCGGCATGAAGGTGCGGCGCTATTTCGTCGGCTTCGGGCCGACGCTGTGGTCGACCCGGCGCGGCGAGATCGAGTACGGCATCAAGGCCGTCCCGCTGGGCGGCTTCTGTGACATCGCCGGGATGACCCCCGTCGAGGATCTCGAGCCCGACGAGGCCGACCGCGCCATGTACAAGCAGGCGACCTGGAAGCGGGTCGCGACGCTGTTCGCCGGCCCGGGCATGAACTTCGTCATCTGCCTGGTCCTGATCTACGGCATCGCGCTGGTCTGGGGGCTGCCCAACCTGCACCCGCCGACCAAGGCCGTCGTCGGCGAAACCGCTTGCGTCGCACCGGAAACCGCCCCGGGCAAGCTCGGCAACTGCACCGGGCCCGGTCCGGCGGCGGCCGCCGGCATCCGCCCCGGCGACGTCGTCGTCAAGGTCGGCGACACCCCGGTGTCCACGTTCGAGGACATGGCCGCGGCGGTGCGCAAGCTGCACGGCACGGTTCCCGTCGTCGTCGAGCGCGACGGCACCACCATCACCACGTACGTCGACGTGACGCCGACCCAGCGCTATCTGACCAATCCGGCCAAGGGGCGGGACGCCAAGCCGGAGGCCGCCACGGTCGGCGCCATCGGCGTCGGAACCGTCAAGACCCCGCCGACGCACTACAACGTCCTCTCGGCGATACCGGCCACCTTCGCCTTCGCCGGCGACCTGACCGTCGAGGTGGGCAAGGCGCTGGTGACGATCCCGACGAAGGTCGGGGCGCTGGTGCACGCCATCGGCGGCGGACAGCGCGACCCGGGAACGCCGATGAGCGTCGTCGGCGCCAGCATCATCGGCGGCGACACCGTCGACCACGGGCTGTGGGTGGCGTTCTGGTTCTTCCTGGCGCAGCTGAACCTGATCCTGGGCGCCATCAACCTGGTGCCGCTGCTGCCGTTCGACGGCGGCCACATCGCCATCGCGGTGTTCGAGAAGATCCGCAACCTGATCCGCTCGGCGCGCGGCATGGTCGCGGCGGCGCCGGTGAACTACCTCAAGCTGATGCCTGCCACGTACGTGGTGCTGGTGTTCGTGGTCGGCTACATGCTGCTGACCGTGACCGCCGACCTCGTCAACCCGATCAGGCTGTTCCAGTGACCAGCCTGGGAATGCCGGACGCCCCGCCGCCCACGCTGGCGCCCCGGCGCAAGACGCGCCAACTGATGGTGCGCGACGTCGGGGTCGGCAGCGACTACCCGATCTCGGTGCAGTCGATGTGCACCACCAAGACGCACGACGTCAACACCACGTTGCAACAGATCGCCGAGCTGACCGCCGCGGGCTGCGACATCGTGCGCGTCGCCTGCCCGCGCCAGGAGGACGCCGACGCCCTCGCCGAGATCGCGCGGCACAGCCAGATCCCGGTGATCGCCGACATCCACTTCCAGCCGAAGTACATCTTCGCCGCCATCGACGCCGGGTGCGCCGCGGTGCGGGTGAACCCTGGCAACATCAAGGAGTTCGACGGCCGGGTCGGCGAGGTCGCCAAGGCCGCGGCGGCGGCCGGGATCCCGATCCGCATCGGCGTCAACGCCGGCTCGCTGGACAAGCGGTTCATGGAGAAGTACGGCAAGGCCACCCCCGAGGCGCTGGTCGAGTCCGCGCTGTGGGAGGCGTCGCTGTTCGAGGAGCACGGCTTCGGCGACATCAAGATCAGCGTCAAGCACAACGACCCGGTCGTGATGGTCGCCGCCTATGAGCAGCTGGCCGCCCAATGCGACTACCCGCTGCACCTCGGCGTCACCGAGGCCGGTCCCGCGTTCCAGGGCACCATCAAGTCGGCGGTCGCCTTCGGCGCGCTGCTGTCGCGCGGGATCGGCGACACGATCCGGGTGTCGCTGTCGGCGCCGCCGGTCGAGGAGGTCAAGGTCGGCATCCAGATCCTCGAGTCGCTGAACCTGCGGCCCCGCGGCCTCGAGATCGTGTCGTGCCCGTCGTGTGGTCGCGCCCAGGTCGACGTCTACACGCTGGCCAACGCGGTCACCGCCGGCCTGGATGGGCTCGACGTCCCGCTGCGGGTGGCCGTGATGGGCTGCGTGGTCAACGGTCCGGGCGAGGCCCGCGAGGCCGACCTGGGCGTCGCGTCGGGAAATGGCAAGGGGCAGATCTTCGTTCGCGGCGAGGTGATCAAGACCGTGCCCGAGGCCCAGATCGTCGAGACGCTGATCGAGGAGGCCATGCGCCTCGCGTCAGAAATGGGTACCGATCCGGGAACAGAACCGAGCGGTTCGCCGGTTGTGACCGTAAGCTGATAGGGGCCCGCGCCCCGCTCTGTTTTTAAGATTGTCAGTTCGCACCACAGAGAGTTCCCCCGATGTCGGCTCCGCCCATCTTTCGCCTTGTCGGCGAGCGGCGGGTGTCCGTGGTGCGCGACGCCGCCGCGGTGTGGCGGGTGCTCAATGACGACCCGGTCGGCTCGTGCATGGTCGCGGCCCGGGTGGCCGACCACGGCATCGAACCCAACTCGATCGGCGGGGAGCTGTGGACGCGGCGCGGCCCCGACGAGTCGCTGTGCTTCGCCGGCGCCAACCTGATCCCGCTGCGCGGCGGACCGGCCGACCTGAACGCCTTCGCCGACGAGGCGATGAGCGCGACGCGGCGCTGTTCCTCGCTGGTCGGCCGGGCCAACCTGGTGATGCCGATGTGGGAGCGCCTCGAGCCGGCCTGGGGTCCGGCGCGCGATGTGCGTGACCACCAGCCGCTGATGGCTCTGACCAGCCACCCGAACTGCGACATCGATCCCGGCGTGCGGCAGGTGCGGCCCGACGAGCTGGACGCCTACCTGGTGGCCGCGGTCGACATGTTCATCGGCGAGGTCGGCGTCGACCCGCGGCTCGGCGACGGTGGTCGCGGCTACCGCCGGCGGGTGGCCAGCCTGATCGCGGCGGGCCGGGCCTGGGCCCGCTTCGAGCACGGCCAGGTGATCTTCAAGGCCGAGGTCGGGTCGCAGTCGCCGGGCGTCGGTCAGATCCAAGGGGTTTGGGTGCACCCCGAGTGGCGCGGCCTCGGCCTGGGCACCGCGGGCACCGCGACCGTGGCCGCCGTGATCGTCGCCACCGGCCGGGTCGCCAGCCTGTACGTGAACAGCTTCAACACCGTCGCCCGCGCCGCGTACGCGCGGGTCGGCTTCGCCGAGGTGGGCACCTTCGCGACGGTCCTGCTGGACTGAGGGGAGTCGATCGGCGTTGGGTGTGAATCCAGGGCTTTCAGTGTGTACAAGTGGAGGGAATCACGCGATCTTTCTACCCAGGATTCACACGCAAAGCCCACAATTCACAC
>NZ_LZKK01000055.1 GCF_001672815.1 Mycobacterium sp. E796
GCGGTGCCGCCCAACCTGATCGGCTTCGTCGAGTCGGCCGGGATGCCTGCCGTCGCCTACGGGCAGCGGGATTCCCAGCAGCAGCTGGACGAGGATTTCCTGCATAACTCCTGGAAGTTCCAAAACCCGGTCAAGCTGGCCCGCGAGGCGATGGAGCCGGTCCGGGCGGGCTTCGAAGAGCTGGGCGCCGCGCTCAAGTCGCTCGTCGACGGGGTCGACCTGCTGCTGACGGGCCAGCTCTATCAGGAGATCGCCGCCAACGTCGCCGAGCGCTACGACATTCCGTTGGCCGCGTTGCACTTCTACCCGATGCGGCCCAACGGCCACGTGGCGTTTCCCGCGCGGTTGCCCGCGCCGCTGGTTCGCTCGACGATGAAGACCCTCGACTGGATGTATTGGCGGTTCACCCGGAGCGCCGAGGAAGCGCAGCGCCGGGATTTGGGTCTGCCGAAGGCCACTTGCCCTGCGCCGCAACGCATGTCGGAACTCGGCGCGCTGGAGATCCAGGCCTACGACGCGCTTTGTTTTCCCGGCTTGGCCGAGGAATGGGGCGCCCGGCGGCCGTTCGTCGGCGCGCTGACCATGGAGTCGCCCACCGATGCCGACGACGAGGTCGCGTCGTGGATCACCGCCGGAACGCCGCCGATCTATTTCGGCTTCGGCAGCATGCCCGTCGGGTCGCTCGCGGATCTGGTCACGATGATCGGCGGGGCCGACC
>NZ_LZKK01000056.1 GCF_001672815.1 Mycobacterium sp. E796
AACCACAACAGGTCACCACCCCGCCGCCGCCGCCCGCGCAGGGCTACCCCGCGTCCGGTCCCATTCCGCGGGCCGCCCAAACGCCCCCTCCGTGGGCCCCCGAAAGCGGGCCCATTCCCGGGGCGAACCAGGCGAACCAAGCCACCCCGCCGTACTACCAGGGCGGCAGCGGCAGCTGGGGCGGCCCGCCGCCGCAGTTCACCGGGCCGGCGTCCTCGTCGTGGAATCAGCCGCCCGCCAAGCCCAAACGCAACCCGTGGCCGATCGTCGCCGCCGTCGCGGTCGTGATCGTGCTGGCCTCGGCGGTGGCGGGCAGAGTGGCTTCCTGGCTGCGACGCACGATGTTGTTGGCGTGGTCTTGGTCGGGGTCGCTGAGGGCCTCGTGCGCGGCCAGGGCCAGGTCGCCCGCGCTGGCGTAGCGGTCTTCGGGCTTTTTGGCCATGCCGCGCGCGATCACCGCGTCGAACGCCTTGGGGATGCCCGACCGAACGTCGCTCGGCTTCGGGATGGGGTCCAACAGGTGGGCGTGGACCAGGGTGCCGGCGCTGTCGGCGCGGTAGGGCGGCGATCCGGTCAGGGCCTCGTGCAGCACACAGGCCAGCGCGTAGATGTCGGCGCGGTAGGTGACCTCGTCGTTCGAAAACCGTTCCGGCGCCATGTATTTCCAGGTGCCCACCGCGGTGCCGAGCTGGGTCAGCTTTTCGTCGGTGGTGGCGCTGGCGATGCCGAAGTCGACGAGGTAGGCGAAGTCGTCGCGGGTGACCAGGATGTTGGGCGGCTTGACGTCGCGGTGCATCACCCCGGCGGCGTGGGCGGCGTCCAGGGCGGAGGCGATCTGGGTGATGATGGCCACCGCGCGCGGCGGGGTCAGCGGGCCGAACCGCTTGAGCAGGGTGTCCAGGTCGACGCCCTCGATGAGGCGCATCTCCATGTACATCTGGCCGTCGATCTCGCCGTAGTCGTGGATGGGCACCACGTGCGGTTCCTGCAAACGGCCGGCGATGCGGGCTTCGCGCTTCATCCGCTCGCGAAACACGGGGTCCTTGCTGAACGTGTCGGACATCAGCTTGACGGCGACCGTCCACTCCTTGACGGTGTGCTCGGCCTCGTAAACCTCGCCCATCCCACCGCGGCCTAGCAGCCGTTTCAGGTGATAGGGCCCGAACATCGAGCCCACCCGTGAGGCCTGCGCGTCGCTCATCCCTGACCCTCCAAACCAACCCCGGACCCGCCGACCATATCAACACCCGCCGACCCGAGCGGCCAACCGCGAGCCCCCGACTCAGCAATCATTGTTGCGAGGGCGCCGCCACAGCAGGAGATAACGCCAGAAAAGCAGCCGGCGCACGCGGGCGCCCGGCAGGGTGGTGGCCGCGACCGCACGGGCGTGCCGGATGGTCAGCGGGGCATCGAGGACCTTCGGCATCGCCTCGTTGACCGGGTCCGGCCCGTACCAGTCGCCGGAACCCGTCGCCCGGAGTGCGGCGAAGATCGCGCCCAGTGCCCGATTGGCCACCGCCGCAACGACTTCGGTGGGCGCTTCGCGGGGCAGGTCCGGTCGCGGCAGGACCACCGCGGCCAGCACGCCACCCGGGCGCAGCGCCGGCGCCAGGTGCCGCAGGGCCGCGTCGAGGGGTAGGTGATGCAACGCGGTGAGGGACACGATCGCGTCGTAATGGTCGGCCGGCAAGGGCATTTCCAGCACGTCGGCGAGGATGGGGGTGACGTTGGCCGGGGCGCGGCGCCGGGCCGCGTCGACCATCGCCGCCGACTTGTCGACCGCGTCGACGTGTTCGGCCCGCTCGGCCAGGCGCACCGCGAATGCTCCCGCGCCACAACCGACGTCGAGCACCCGCTCGCACCGCTGCGGCAGCTGGTTCAGCAGCAGCCGCTGGTAATACGCGTTGTGGTCCCAGTCAAGCGTCACTATGAGTGCGCGGCCCACCACTTGTACAGCTGATCGAGGTTCGGCCCGTTGGTATCTCCGCCGACGACCGCGAACACCAGGGTCTGCTGATTCGTCCACATCACCTTCGGCTGATCGCCCTTGTAATGGCCGCAGGCGATTTGGCCGAGGATGGTGTTCGGGTCCTTGTTGTGCCACCAGGTGCCGGGCGAGGCCTTGTCGCCCGGGCACTTGACGATCGTGTCGGTTCCGGTGAATTCGGTGAACGCGCCCTGCACCGTTTGCAGGTCACCGAACAGCGCGTAGGACGAGATCGTGGGGCCGTTGGGGTCGGTGTTCGGCCCGCACGAGACGGACACGATCGCACCCGCCATCGGTTGGGGGTCCGGCGTGCACGTGCCGGGTGGGTAGCCCGCGGGCAGCAGGCCCAGCAGCTTGCTCGCGGCGGCGGGGGGCGCGGTGGACGTCGGCGCCGGGGTGGTGCGGGTGGTCGTCCTCTTGGTCGTCGTGGTCGTGGTGGTGGTGGCCGCGGCGTTGGGGGTCTCGTTGTCGTCGTGCCCGACGCCAGCGAGATGCCGATCGCCGCGGCCACCAGGACGACGACGGCGGCGGCCGCGCCGGCGACGATGGGCCACGGGTTGCGTTTGCGCGGCGGCGCGGGCGGACGCCCATAGCCGAAGGGGGGCGGGCCGGCGAACTGCGGCGGCGGACCGGCCCACTGGGGTTGGTGCGCCGCACGATTGGGCGCCGGCGGGGCCGTGCGCGGGATGGGTCCGCTGTCGGGGGCCGGGGTCCGGGCCTGCGGCGGCCGCGGGGCCCCGGGCCGAACGACTCCTTGGGCTGCATTCAGTCCCGGCAGCGTGGCCTCCTCGCCGTGGCGCAGGATGTTGACCGCCTGGGTCTGGTCCGGGTTGGTGAGCGCGTCGTGGGCGGCGCGGGCCAGGTCGCCGGCGCTGGCGTAGCGGTCTTCGGGCTTCTTGGCCATGCCGCGCGCGATCACCCCGTCGAAGGCCCGGGGGATGCCCGAACGCTTGGCGCTGGGCTGGGGGATGGGCTCCAGCATGTGGGCGCTGACCAAGACCCCGGCGCTGTCGGATTGGTAGGGCGGCGACCCGGTCAGGCATTCGAACAACACACACGCCAACGAGTAGATGTCGGCGCGGTAGGTGACCTCGTCGTCCGAAAACCGTTCGGGCGCCATGTATTTCCACGTGCCGACGGCCGTGCCGAGCTGGGTCAGCTTCTCGTCGGTCTTCGCGCTGGCGATGCCGAAGTCGACGAGGTAGGCGAAGTCGTCGCGGGTGACCAGGATGTTGGCCGGTTTGACGTCGCGGTGCGTCACCTCGGCGGCGTGCGCCGCGTCCAGCGCAGAGGCGATCTGGGTGATGATGGCGACCGCGCGGGGTGGCGACAGCGACCCGAACTGCTTGAGCAAAGTCCCGAGATCGGTGCCCTCGATGAGGCGCATCTCCAAAAACATTTGCCCATCGATCTCGCCGTAGTCGTGGATGGGCACCACGTGGGGTTCCTGCAAACGGCCGGTGATGCGGGCCTCGCGCCGCATCCGCTCGCGGAACACGGGGTCGCTGCTGACCGATTCCGACATCAGCTTGAGCGCGACGGTCCACCCCTTGACGGTGTGTTCGGCCTCGTAGACCTCGCCCATTCCGCCGTGACCGAGGGCCCGCTTGAGTTCGTAGGGTCCGAACATCGTCCCCACCCGCGAGCCCGGCGCCCCGCTCATCGATCCTCCCAACAACCGCGACCCGCCGACCATATCAATCCGTTCCGATCTGGCCGGCCGGTCGCAGCAGGCGCTCAGTTATCGCCGGCGGGGTTGGTGACGACCATCGTCTCGCCGCTGGCGTCCCATGCCTTGAGGAAGAGCGCCATCGGAATCTTCGAGTCGCGACCCGCGTGGATGCCGCTGTCGTTCAGGTGGACGACGTTGGTCACGGTGTCGACGCCGATCACCACCACCGCGTGGTCACCGAGCGGGTTCCCCAGCTCGTCCGTCGCTTCGACCGGCACTCCCCAGATGAGTTCGGCGTTGACGCCGACGATCACCTTGTGGCCGGCGCCCAGTTCGCGCTCGAGGCCCTCCATGCCGGTAAGGAAGCCGTCGGCCGGAGCGTGCTTCTTGTCGGTGGCCACAGACCCGATTTGGTATCGGGCCAGCAACGTCGGGATGTCCGCAGGGGTGGTGCCATTGCCCGAATTGGGGTTGTGGGTATCGGCGGGCTTGGTGTAGATCGAGCCGGGATGATTGGCGCTCGGGGTCGATTGGGCCATCTTGATGATGGCCTCCTCGGAGGGCTCTTTGCCGGTGACCTGACCGATCACGTCGGCGCTCGCCATCAGCACGCAGTCGTCGTATTTCTGGTAGCGCCACCACTTGGCGGCGGCGGCGGGGTCGCCGTACATGGTGCCCGCGACGGCGCCCGACGGTGCGGCCACTCCCAACGCGACGGCTCCGGCCACCACGGCGAGCGTGGCGGTCTTGGCGATGTTGATGATCTTCATTGGTCGTCCTTTCTCGTTCCGCTGTGTTGCGGTTTGGTTGAGAAAAGGTTCCGATGTCGACCTTGTCGTTATCTCAACGAATTCTTGAAGTAACTTGTGCAGCAACCTTTTTCGGCACAAAACCAGAAATGGGGGACCCCTGATCGGGATCCCCCATTCGGGTGGGCGGGTTGGCTAGGTCAGTTGGCCGGACAGCTGCGGGCAGTAGGCCTGCGCCGCGTCGACGACGAAGTAAGCGGCCTGCTTGGTGGTGAGGTTGGTCTGGCTGAGCACCTCGGTGGCGACGTCCGTCCCGGTCTTGCCGGCGGCCAGCTCCTTGCACACCTGGTGGCCCTCCTTGATGGCCTCCTGGGGCGTGGTGAAGGTGACGCCGAGGCCCCTCATCTCGGTGATGAAGGCGTCGTCGGCGGTGCTGGCCCCGGCGGCGCCGGCGGTGGCGATCGCCAGCCCGGCGGCGGCGGCGCCGATGGCCGTGGTGACGGCTGCGGTGATGCGGGGAGAGAACATGTCGTGATCCTTTGCTGGTGGGTTCGGCCCGTCGGTGTGCTCAGCTTCGGGCGCCAGCCTTGGAGGATTCTCAATAACTTCTTGATGACATCTTGGCGGCTAGTTCTGGGTGACCTCGAAGGTGAACTCGTGCTCGCCGATGCGGATGTGATCGCCGTCGTGCAGCGGGGTCGCCGAGCGGATGCGCTCGCCCTGCACCTGCACGCCGTTGGAGGAGCGCAGGTCGTTGATGACCCAGCTGGTGCCCGTGTCGACGATGACGGCGTGATGGCGGCTGACCTTCGGGGTGTCCAGCACGATGTCGTTGGCGCTGAGGCGGCCGATGCGGGTCGCGGCCTCCTGCACGGGATAGCTCTTCCCCGACGCTTCGCGCAGATGCGCGACGGCGTTGCGCTCGGAAACCCTGGTGTGCTGATCCATGACCGTCTGCGTGACCGCGGCGGTGGTCACGGCGATCTTCTTGACGTCCAACGGCTCCTGGCGCAGGATCCGCTCGTTGAGGGCGCGCAGGTTCGGGCCCGGGTCGATGCCCAGCTCGTCGGCGAGCGTTTCCTTCACGCGGCGGTAGGCCGCCAGCGCGTCGGATTGGCGCTCGGTGAGGTAGTAGGCGGTGATCAATTGGGCCCATAGCGGTTCGCGGTAGGGGTGCTCCACGGTCAGTGCCTCGAGCTCGGTGATCACGGCAAAGGCGCGTCCGCAAGCGATTTCGGCCTCCGCCTTGGCCGTGTGCACCAGAATCTTCTCCTCTACCAGGGAGGTGGCGTAGGCGTCGACGAACTGAAAGTCGCGCAGGTCCTCGAGCACCGGCCCGCGCCATTCCGCCAGTGCCGCCGACAAATGCTTGCTCGCCTGTTCGAACCGCGAGGCGGCGGCCGCGTGCACGCCCGCGGTCTTCTCGGCGATGAATCGCCCGATGTCGCAAGCGTTGTCGGGGATGCTCAGGCGGTAGCCCGGGGGCGCGGCGGCCAGCACCAGCCGCGGGTCGATCCCGGCACCGCTGAGCAGCTTGCGCAGGTTGGACACGTAGGAGTGAATGCTGGCCCGCGCCCCCGACGGCGGCGACTCCTCCCACAGGGCCGTGATGAGCCTGTCGACGCCGACCGGACTGTTGCGGTTCATCAGCAGCATGGCCCCGACGGCCCGCTGCTTGGGGGTGCCGAGGGGAACCAGGGCCCCGTCAACGCTCATTTCCAGCGGCCCGAGCAGACCGAACTCGAGGCGTTTGTCCACCATCGCGTGTCCTACCCTCCCGTCTTCCGCAGCGTTGCGTTGATTGATTGTGATACGAACCCCGCGAATTCGGTAACACCCCAACGCGATCTAGAGCGTGACCACCATCAACTCGTCGCTGGCGTCCCACGCGCGCACGAAAAGATCGATGGGAACCTGCTCGTCGCGGCCTTCGGCGATGCCGCTGTCGTTGAGGTGAACAATGCCGCGGCCGGCGTCGACACCGGTCACCACCACCGCGTGGTCGGATGCGGGGTTGCCGCCCTTGTCCCGCGCGTCGACGGGCTCGTGCCAGATGATTTCGGCGTTGACGCTGGCGATCACCTTGTGGCCGCCGCCGAGCGCCTGCTTGAGCCCTGCGATGCCCGAGCGGATTCCGTTCACCGCGCGGTCGTCCCTGTCGATGACCACCGCGGCCACCCGGTAGCGCGCGAGCAGCGCGGGGACGTCCGCCATGCTGGCGCCGGCGCCCGAATTCGGGTCGTCCGGGTTGGCCGGCATGCTGTAGATCGGGCCCCCGTGGACCACGCTCGGGGTCGAGTGGGCCTTATCGATGATTGCCGCCTCCGAGGGCGACTCACCGGTTATCTGACCGATGACGTCGGCGCTGGACATCAGGACGCAGTCGTCGTATTGCTGCTGGTGCCAGTAGCCGCCTGCGGCGACGGGGTCGCCGTACATGGCCTCCGAGGCCGCACTGGCCGGGGCGGCAACACCGAACGCAATCGCGAGCGCCGCGAATGCGACTGTGGCCGTGGGGATCCGGTTGGGCTTCATGGCGAACATGCGCCAAGGTTCCGGCCGGGCCCTTGACGGATCCTCAACGATTTCTTGGTGTCTAAGCCTCAGTCATCGCGTAGTAGGCGCCGCGCCGCGCCAGCAGTTGGGCGTGGCTGCCCTGTTCGACGATGCGTCCCGCCTCGACGACGACGATGCGGTCGGCGTCGCGAATGGTCGAAAGGCGGTGCGCGATAATGAAACTCGTGCGGCCGCGGCGAAGTTCGCGCATGGCGCGCTGAACGAGGGTCTCGGTGCGGGTGTCCACCGAGCTGGTCGCCTCGTCTAGGATCAGCAGCCGCGGCCGGGCGAGGAACGCGCGGGCGATGGTGATGAGCTGGCGCTCGCCGGCGCTGATGTTGGTGCCGCCGCCGCTGATCGGGGTCTGGTAGCCGGCCGGCAGGGTGTGCACGAACCGGTCCACGTACGCCGCCTTGGCGGCCGCGATCACCTCGTGTTCGGTGGCGTCCGGGCGGCCGTAGGCGATGTTCTCCGCGATCGTCCCGTCGAACAGCCAGGCGTCCTGCAGCACCATGCCGATTCCCGATCGCAGCGACCGCCTGCTCACGGTGGTGATGTCGACCCCGTCGATCAGTATCCGGCCCGAGTCGACGTCGTAGAACCGCATCAGCAGGTTCACCATCGTGGTCTTGCCCGCCCCGGTCGGCCCGACGATCGCCACCGTGCTGCCCGGCTCGGCCACCAGCGACAGGTCGTGGATCACCGGCGTGCCCGGCCGGTACGAGAAGTTCACGTGCTCGAACTCGACGCGGCCGCCGTTGGACCGCGGCAATGCCCGCTCCGGGTCCGGCGGCTCCTCGGGCTCGTCGAGCAGCTCGAACACCCGCTCGGCGCTGGCCACCCCGGATTGCAGGGTGTTGTACATCCCGGCCACCTGGCTCACCGGCGCGTTGAACTGCCGCAGGTATTGGATGAAGGCCTGAATGCTGCCCAGCGTGATCTGCCCGGTGGCCACCTGCAGGCCGCCGACGACGGCGACGGCGGCGTAGCCGACGTTGCCGATGAACCCCGTCGCCGGCGCCACCAGCCCGGAGAAGAACTGGGCGCCGAAGCTGGCCCGGTAGACCTCGTCGTTGAGGCGGCGGAACTGCTCGCGCGCCGCGGCCTGGTGGCCGAACGTCCGGACCACCGTGAATCCGCTGTAGGTCTCCTCGATGTGGGCGTTCAGGCGCCCGGTGCTTCGCCACTGGGCGACGAACAGGCGCTGCGAACGCCGCGCGATCGCTCGCGTCGCCAGCAGCGAGACCGGCACGGCCAGCAGCGTGATGCCGGCCAGCAGCGGCGAGATGGACACCATCATCGCCAGCACGGCCACCACCGTCAGGGCCGCCGTCAAAAGCTGGCTGATCGTCATCGACAGCGACGACTGCACGTTGTCGATGTCGTTGGTGACCCGGCTCAGCACCTCGCCGCGTTGGCGCCCGTCGAAGTAGGCCAGCGGCAGCCGGTGGATCTTGTCCTCGACGTCGGAGCGCAGCGCGACCATGGTGCGCTGCACGGTGACGTTGAGTAGCCGGACCTGCGCCCAAATCAGCAGCGCGGAAACGACATACAGCGCCAGGGCCAGCGCCAGCGTTCGGGCCACCGCCGCGAAGTCCACGCCCCGGCCCGGCACCACGTTCATCCCGGACAGCAGGTCGGCGAACGCGTTCTGGCCCCTGGCGCGGGCGGCGGCGACGGCCTGCGCCTTGCTGATCCCGGCCGGCAGCTGCCGCCCGATGACGCCGTTGAACAGCAGGTCGGTGGCGTGCCCCAGGATTCGCGGCACGACCACCCCGATCGCCGTGCCGGTGATGCCCAGCGCGATCACCGCGAGACTCAGGCGGCGTTGCGGCGCAAGCCGTTTCACCAGCCGGGTCGCCGATGCCCAGAAGTCGCGGGAGCGTCCTGCCGCCGGTGCCACGGGCGCGAGGGTCATTGCTCACCCCCCACGCCGGCCCCCACCGACTGCGAGTCGGCGAATTCCGCGTAGGTGGCGCATTCGGTGAGCAGCGATTCGTGCGTGCCCACGCCCACCAGTTTCCCGCCGTCGACGACGATCACCTGGTCGGCCTGGGCTGCGGTGGAAACGCGTTGGGTGACAACGATTATCGTGGCCGGATTCCTGGGGCCGCACGCCCGCGCAAGCGACGCGCGCACCCGCGCGTCGGTGTGCACGTCGAGCGCGGCGAAGGAGTCGTCGAACAGGTAGATCGCGGGGCGGCGGATGACGGCCCGTGCGATCGCCAGCCGCTGCCGCTGTCCACCGGAGAAGTTGATGCCGCCCTGGGCGACGCGCATGTCCAGCCCACTATCCGGGGAACCGTGGGCGCGCACGAACCCGTCGGCGTCGGCTATCCGCAACGCCTCCCACATCTCGTCGTCCGTCACCACCTGCCCGGGAGCCGCGCCGTAGCGCAGGTTCTCGGCCACCGTGCCGGAGAAGAGGTAGCCGCGCTGGGGCACCAGCCCGATCGCCGACCACAGCCGCTCGGTGTGGTAGTCGCGGACGTCGACGCCGTCGATCAGCACGGCGCCGGCGGTGACGTCGTACAGCCGGCAGATCAGGGAGATCAGCGTCGACTTGCCCGAACCCGTGCTGCCCACGACGGCCGTCGTCGTCCCGGGCGTCGCGGTGAACGAAATGTCTTGCAGCACCGAGCGATCGGCGCCCGGATAGGTGAAGGTGGCGCCCTCCAACCGCACGACGCCCGCGATCCCGCCGCGCGGGAACCGCGGGTTCGGTGGGTCCTGCACGGCGGCGCGGGTGTCGAGCACCTCGGTGATCCGTTCGGCGCACACCGCCGCGCGCGGCAGCACCACCAATGTCATCGTGGCCATCAAGACCGCCATCAGGATCTGGGTGAAGTACACGAGGAAGGCGGTCAGGGAACCGACCTGCATCTGGCCCCGATCGATGCGCAGGCCGCCGAACCAGATCAGCGCGAGGCTGGACACGTTGATGGTCAGCGTGGTCAGCGGCAGCATGAGCGCCTGCAAGTTGCCGGCGGCCAGCGCGGTGTTCGACAGCGCGGTGTTGGCGCGGGCGAACCGGTCGCGCTCGTAGCCCTCGCGGGCGAACGCGCGGACCACCCGGACGCCGGACAGTTGGTCGCGCACCACGCGGTTGATGCCGTCGATCAGGCTTTGCATCCGGCGCAGCAGCGGCAGCATGCGCGACATGACGAAGTAGTTGGTCACGGCCATCACCGGGACGCTGACCAGCAGCAGCCAGGCCAGCGCCGCCTCCTGGTGCAGGGCCATGACGATGCCGCCCACGCACATGATCGGCGCGGTGATCAGCACGGTGCCGCCGATCTGGACCAGGTATTGGATCTGCCGGACGTCATTGGTGCTGCGCGTCAACAGGGTTGGCGCGCCGAATCGATCGGTCTCGTGCTCGGAGAACGTGGTGACGTGTTCGAAAATCGCCTGACGCAGGTCGCGGCCGAAGCCCATGCCCGCCCGCGAGCCGACGTAGACGGCCCCGACCGCGCACAGCACCTGCAGCCCGGTGACCGAAAGCATCACCATGCCGAGCCGGACGATGGTGGCGGTGTCACCCTTGGCGACGCCCTCGTCGATGATCGACGCGTTGACCGTCGGCAGGTACAGCGACGCCAGCGTGCTGGTCAGCTGGAGCGCCAGCAGCACCGCAACCAGCCGCCGGTACGGCCGGATGTACTGGCGCAGCAGTGCCAGGAGCATCTGGCTACTGTCGCATACGGCGCGCCCCGCGCTCGTCAACACGGGGCCGAAATGCCTGCTCAGGCGCGGCGTCAGCGGGTGGCCGCCGCGGTCCCGCTACAGTGCATCGTGTGACGAGCACTAGGCGAGGCGCGAGGGCGCTGGCTCTCGTGGCGTCGGCCTTAGCGATTCTGATCCCGACGATTGCGGGATGCTCGGGTTCCGGCGACAACAAACCGGGAGCGACGGCATCGTCGACGCCGGGCAACGGGGAGGGCCACCACGGGCCGATGTTCCCGCAATGCGGCGGCATCAACGATCAGACCGTGGCGGAGCTGACGAAGGTGACCGGGCTGGTGAACACCGCGCGGAACTCGGTCGGGTGCCAGTGGCTGGCGGGCGGCGGGATTCTCGGCCCGCACTTCTCCTTCTCCTGGTATCGCGGCAGCCCGATCGGGCGGGAGCGCAAGACCGAGGAGCTGTCACGCGCCAGCGTCGACGACATCAACATCAACGGCCACGGCGGCTTCATCGCCGTGGGCAACGAGCCCAACCTGGGCGACTCGCTCTGCGAGGTGGGCATCCAGTTCCAGGACGACTTCATCGAATGGTCGGTCAGCTTCAGCCAGAAGCCGTTCCCGCCACCGTGCGACATAGCCAAGGAACTGGCCCGTCAGTCGATTGCGAACTCCAAATGAGCCGGCGAACCGTTCGCGCCTGCGTGGCCCTGGTGTTCGCCGCGCTGCTGGTGTTGACCGGATGTTCGAGGTCCGTCGGGGGTAACGCCATCAAGGCGGGCGGCAACCCCCCGCGCAACAACAACTCTCAGCAGCAGTACCCGAACCTGCTCAAGGAGTGCGAGGTGTTGACCAGCGACATCCTGGCCAAGACCGTCGGCGCCGATCCGCTGGACATTCAGAGCACGTTCGTCGGGGCGATCTGCCGGTGGCAGGCTGCCAACCCGGCCGGGCTGATCGACATCACCCGGTTCTGGTTCGAGCAGGGCAGCCTGGGCGAAGAGCGCAAGGTGGCCGAGTTTTTGAAGTACAAGATCGAGAACCGCTCGATCGCGGGCATCGAGTCGATCGTGATGCGCCCGGACGACCCGAACGGCGCCTGCGGCGTGGCGAGCAACGCGGCCGGGGTGGTCGGCTGGTGGGTCAACCCCCAGGTACCCGGGATTGATGCCTGTGGGCAGGCGCTCAAGCTGATGGAGCTGACGCTGTCCACCAACAGCTAGCGCGGAACTTCGAAACCGGTCAGCGCGGCCCCGCCCGCTTCGAGTCCCTTCCACGCGCCCGGCACCGCCAGCACGGCGATGGCCGACGTCGGGAATTTCGTCGAAATGCGTTCCAGCACAGCGAGGTCCGTGCCTTGGTCAGCTGGGTCGTCGGCCAGGATGATCGCGAGCCCCGACATCGTCGGCTCGTGACCGACGACCAGCAGCGTGCCGACGTCGTCGACCGTCTCGTTGATCTCCGCGATCATCGTCCCCGGGGTGGCGCCGTAGAGCCGCTCGCTGTAGCGCACCGGTGCGTCGATTCCCGTCCGGTCCAACGTCTGCCGCGCCCGCGTCGCGGTGGAGCACAACACGGCGTCGATCGCGGGAACGTTGGCGCGCAACCAGTCCCCGGCCAGCCCGGCCTCCCGGATGCCGCGCGGCGCCAACGGCCGGTCATGGTCGGGGACTCCCTCCGGGTAGTCGGATTTCGCATGCCGCATCAACAGCAGTGTGCGCCGTTCAGTCACGGGCTCACGCTACGCTGCGTCGTCATCGTCGTCGTCGTCGTCTTCTCCGTCTTCGGTGTGGAGGAGTTTTTCGGGGTGCCAGTAGGTGTTGGTGCGGGGTTGGTCGCGGTTGAGGTGGGGTGGGGGGATCCATTCGGTTTCGCCCTTGGTGTTTTTGCGGGTGGTCCAGCCGTTGGGGTGGAGCATGCGGTGTTGGCAGCCGCAGGCGAAGGTGAGGTCGTTGACGTCGGTGGTGTGGCATTGGGCGTAGTCGGTGACGTGGTGGACTTCGCTGTAGTAGCCGGGCACGGTGCAGCCGGGGGCGGTGCAGCCGCGGTCCTTGCCGTACAACACGATTCGTTGCGCGGGGGAGGCCAGGCGTTTGGTGTGATACAGCGCCAGGGCTTTGCCGTTGTCGTCGAAGATGGCCAGGTAGTGCCGGGCGTGGCGGGCCAGGCGGATGACGTCGCTCATCGGCAGGATGCTGCCCCCGCCGGTCAACCCCCGGCCGGCGGCGGCTTCTAGTTCGGCCAGGGTGGTGGTGACGATGATCGAGGCGGGCAGCCCGTTGTGCTGGCCCAGCGTGCCCGAGCAGAGCAGCGCACGTAGCGCGGCGGTCAGCGCGTCGTGGTTGCGTTGTGCGGTCGAGCGGGCGTCTTTGTCGATGGCGTCCTGAGACGGGGGACCGTCCACGGTCGGCGTGTCATCGCTCGGGTTGCACATGCCGGGGGCGGCCAGCTTGGCCAACACCGCTTCCCACGTCGCGCGGGCTTCCGGGGTCAGGCAGCCGCGCAGTTCTGACATCCCGTCGGGGCCTTGGGGACCCAACGTCAGCCCGCGCCGGCGGGCGCGGTCGTCGTCGGTGTATGTGCCGTCGGGGTTGAGGCAGTCGGCCAACGTGTCGGCCAGCGCGCCCAGTTGTTCGGGACGAAACCGGGTGCCCTCGCTGGCCAGCTTTGCTTCGGCTTGTTCGCGGGTGGCCTGGTCGATCCAGCCGGGCAGCTGATGCCAGAACTTGCGGATGACCGCGACCTGTCCGGTGCCCAGGCTGCCTTCGCGTTGGGCGGCGGCGGTGGCGGGCAGCACCGGCGCCAACTGCTCCCCGGTCAGGCCGTGGCGCGGACCGAGCTCGGCCGCCTCGCTGATGCGCCGCGAGGCCTCGGCGCGGGTGATCAGCGTGGCCTCGGCGATCGCATGGGACAGCTTGCCGCCCAACTCCTCGGCGGTCGCCTGCCGGGCAACGGAATTGATGATCGGATGCTCCAGAGACGGTATCCGCCGGCGCATCTTCTCGAAACGCTCGAGCAACGCGAGGTGCTCGCGGGTGGTCAACGCCTCGCAGTCAAACGCGGCCAAGGCGTCGAAGTCGGCGTCCCAGCGATCCAGGGCAGCCGACAACGCCTCCCGGTCAACGACACCGTCCGAACTCATGCTCCCAAACTAGCCAAGCCCACCGACAAAAACCTCGGACAGAAATTGAGTGTGAAACAAGGGATTTCGTGAACGCTATCGAGCACGTGCCAGACGTGGTGTGATGTACTCGATCGCCCAACGTGAGGAAGCCATGTCATATCCGACCCAAGGCGCACTGGGCCAAGGCCGCAGCGTCGCGCGCCCGGGGACGGTCATAGCCGCGGGGGTCGTCGCATTCCTGTTTGCCCCGATAAACGTGATCAACGGCCTCGTTGTGCTGGCGCGGGGAATGCTCCTGGCTATCTTCTACCTCCCGGCGCGCGCGGTTGGTGCGTTCTCGAGCATCGTTGCCGGGCTGATGATCCTGGCGATCGCCGTGTCACTGATATGGGGCGCGGTCGCGACTTTGAAGGGCCGCACTAACAAGATCCTGTTCTGGGCTTCGTTAGCCGCAGCCGTTTGCTATGTCGCGATCGCAAGCGTGATTTACGCCCTCGGCGGCTCCCCGTATTGGGTGCTGCTCTTAGCGCTGTGTGCGGCCCTGCCGGCGGGAATCATCGTTCTTGTCCTGACGCACTCGAGCAAGGACTTCTTCCGTGCCCGCGGGGGCGCGGCGATATAACCGGCGCCCCGGAGACCTGCCGAGCGAGGTCCCCCGACTTGTCGGCGCGCAGACCTAGACTTCGCGGTGCCCTGATAGCCACGACTCGAAAGGGGGCCGCCGGATGCGATTCCTGCACACCGCCGACTGGCAACTGGGCATGACGCGGCACTTCCTCGCCGGCGACGCGCAGCCGCGGTATTCGGCCGCGCGCCGCGACGCGGTGGCCGGGCTGGGCGCGCTGGCGGACGAGGTCGGCGCCGAATTCGTCGTCGTCGCCGGCGATGTCTTCGAACACAATCAACTGGCCCCGCAGGTGATCGGGCAATCACTGGAAGCCATGCGCGCCATAGGGATTCCCGTCTACCTGCTCCCCGGCAACCATGATCCACTCGACGCGTCGTCGGTGTACACCGGCGCGCTGTTCACCGCCGAACGCCCCGACAACGTCACCGTCCTCGACCGGGCCGGCATTCACGAAATCAGGCCAGGGCTCGAAATCGTCGCCGCGCCATGGCGCTCCAAGGCCCCGACCACCGACCTCGTCGCCGACGTCCTCGACGGCCTCACGCCCACCTCAGCGACCCGCATCCTCGTGGCGCACGGCGGCGTCGACATCCTGGATCCCGACCGCGACAAACCCTCGCTGATCCGCCTAACGAAACTCGACGACGCGCTGGCCCGCGGCGTGATCCACTATGTGGCGCTGGGGGACAAGCATTCGCTCACCAAGGTCGGCGATAGCGGCCGCGTCTGGTATTCGGGCTCGCCGGAAGTCACCAACTTCGATGACGTCGAATCGGACCCCGGTCACGTGCTGGTCGTCGACGTCGACGACGGTCGCGTCGCCGTTGAACCCCGGCACGTCGGCCGTTGGCGGTTCGTCACCCTGCACCGTCAGGTCGACACCAGCCGCGACATCGCCGACCTCGACATGAACCTCGACCTGATGAAAGACAAGGACCGCACGGTGGTGCGGTTGGCGCTGACCGGATCGTTGACGGTCACCGACCGCGCCGCGCTGGACGCGTGCCTCGACCGGTACGCGCGACTGTTCGCCCACCTGCGCACCTGGGACAGCCACACCGACCTGGCGGTGGTTCCCGCCGACGGCGAGTTCAGCGACCTCGGCATCGGCGGGTTCGCGGCCGCGGCCGTCGACGAACTGGTGGCGGCGGCGCGGGAGGGCAACGCCGAATCCGCTGACGCCCAAGCCGCGTTGGCCCTGCTGCTGCGCCTTGCCGATCGGGGCGCCGCGTGAAGCTGCACCGGCTCGTCTTGACCAACTATCGCGGCATCGCGCACCGCGAGATCGAGTTCCCCGACCACGGCGTGGTGGTGGTGTGCGGCGCCAACGAGATCGGCAAGTCCTCGATGATCGAGGCGCTCGACCTGCTGCTGGAATCCCGGGACCGCTCCACGAGAAAAGAAGTCAAGCAGGTCAAGCCGACCCACAGCGACGTCGGCTCCGAGGTGAGTGCCGAAATCAGCTGCGGCCCTTATCGATTCGTCTACCGCAAGCGGTTCCACAAGAAATGCGAGACAGAGCTGACGGTGCTGACCCCGCGCCGCGAACAGCTTACCGGCGACGAGGCCCACGAACGGGTCCGGGCAATGCTGGCCGAGACGGTCGACAACGACCTCTGGCACGCCCAACGGGTTTTGCAGGCCACGTCGACGGCCGCGGTCGATCTGTCCGGGTGCGACGCGCTGTCGCGAGCCCTCGACGTGGCCGCGGGTGACGCCGGGGCGCTGTCGGGCACCGAGCCGCTGCTGATCGAGCGGATCGACGCCGAATACGGCCGCTACTTCACCCCGACCGGACGGCCCACGGGGGAATGGGCCGGCGCGATCGGCCGCCTGAAAGACGCCGAGGCCGCGGTAGCCGAATGGACGGCGGCGGTGGCCGAGGTCGACGACCGGGTGCGACGCCACGCCGAGCTGACGGAGCGGGTGGCCGAGCTGTCGCAGCAGCGGGCCGCAGCCGGCCCACGGCTCGAGGCCGCCCGGCAAGCCGCTGACCGCATCACCGAACTGACCAACCAGGCGCGCGAGGCCAAGCTGCTCGCCGACGCCGCGACCGCCACCTGCACCGCGGCCGGCGCCGCCCACACCGGGCGGGTGCGGCTGCTCACCGAAATCCAGACCCGTACCGCCAGCGTCGCAGCGGCCACGGCCGAGGAGCAGCAGGCCGCAGACGCGCAGAAGGCAGCGGCGGCCGACGCGCAGGCCACCCACGAAGCCGTCGAAGCGGCCGCCCAGCGACTGGCCGACCTGAAACGCCGCGCCGAATCCGCGCGGCGCGCGGTCGATCAGCTCGCCGCCCGCGAGGAGGCCGACCGCCTGAGCGCGCGGCTGGCCAAGATCGCCGCCATCCAAAGCGACCGCCACCGCGTCTGCGCAGAGCTGGCGGCGGTCAAAATCACCGACGAGTCGCTTCGGCGGATCGAAAACGCCGCCGCCGCCGTCGATCGCATCGGCGGGCAGCTGGCGTTGACGTCCGCCGCGGTGGAATTCACCGCGATTGCCGACATCGAGCTCGTCACCGGCGAGCAACGCGCGTCGCTGCCGGCCGGCCAGATCTGGTCGATCACCGCGACCGGCCCCACCACCGTCGAGGTTCCCGGCGTGCTGACCGCGCGGGTCACCCCCGGCGCGACCACGCTGGACGTCCAAGCCAAATTCGCTGCAGCACAAGACGAACTCGCCAAAGCGCTGCAAGCCGCCGACGTGACGGACCTCGCGTCGGCACGGTCCGCCGACCAGCGCCGCCGCGAATTGCAGGGCTGCCGCGACCAATTGGACGCCACCGTGTCCGGGCTGTGCGGCGACGAAACCGTCGACCAACTGCGGGAGCGGCTGGCGCAGTTGCGCGCCGATCACCCGGCCCACCCGGACCTCGTCCCTAAAGACGCCGACGCCGCCCGCACCGAACTGGACGCCGCTGAGGCCGCCCACACCGCCGCGGCCACGGAATGTGAACAACGCCGCAAAGCCGCGACGGCCGCCGACGCCGCACTGGCCGAGGCGTCAACGCGCGCAACGGTTTCCCAGAACACGCTGCAGGCCCAACGCGCCGAGCTGGACGTCGCGACCGATCGGCTGGCCCGAGAGCGCGCCGAGGTGAGCGACGAGGACCTCGCGTCGGCGGCGCAGGCGGGGCTTAAAGGCAAAGAGGACGCCGAGCGCCGCGTCGCCGAACTCGCGGACGCGCTCGCGGCCGCCGCGCCGGACGAGGTCGCCGCCGAATTGACCGCCGCCAGCGAGGCGGCCGACGCGCTGCGCGACCAATACGAAGACGCGAACCGCGCGTTGCGCGAAATCGCCATCGAACTCTCGGTTTTCGGCAGCGAGGGCCGCCAGGGCAAGCTGGACGCCGCGCAGACCGAACGCGAGCACGCCGCCGGCCAGCACGAGCGGATCGGCAGCCGGGCACGGGCAGCCCAGTTGTTGCGCTCGGTGATGACACGGCACCGCGACACCACCCGGCAGCGCTACGTCGAGCCCTATCGCACGGAACTGCAGCGGCTCGGTCGCCCGGTGTTCGGCCCCGACTTCGAGGTCGACATCGACAGCGACCTGTGCATCCGCAGCCGCACCCTGAACGGCGTCACAGTGCCCTACGAATCGCTGTCCGGCGGCGCCAAGGAGCAGCTCGGCATCCTGGCCAGGCTGGCCGGCGCGGCCCTGGTCGCCAAGGAGGACAGCGTCCCGGTGGTGGTCGACGACGCGCTGGGTTTCACCGATCCCGACCGCCTGGCCAAGATGGGGCAGGTGTTCGACACCGTCGGCGCGCACGGCCAGGTGATCGTGCTGACATGCAGCCCCGACCGCTACGACGGCGTGCACGACGCGCACCGAATCGACCTCAACGTTTAGCATGAAGCGCTCGACGGTATTTGTCTCGGTGGAGCGCTATGACCATGAACTCGAAACGGCGTCGGCAGCAAGAGAAGCTGGCCGCGCTGCCCGGCGTGCGGGCGGTGCGTCGGCCGGTCGCGCCGGGTAGCACCGAAGAGTTCGATCTCTACTACGTGCGCGGCGGCCGCAAGTCCGCCCACCCGCTGGTGATCATCCCGGGCGGCCCGGGAGTCGCGTCGGTCCAGATGTACAAGGGGCTGCGGCGCCGGGCCGCCGCCGCGGGCCTCGACGTCATCATGATCGAGCATCGCGGCGTGGGGATGTCGCGTCACGACGACTCCGGTGCAGACCTGCCGCCCGATGCCCTCACGGTCAATCAGGTCGTCGACGACGTGGCCGCTGTGCTCGACGACGCGCGCGTGGACTCGGCCGTCATCTACGGAGCGTCGTACGGCACTTACATCGCCGCCGGAGTTGGCGTGCGCCACCCGGGCCGGGTGCATGCGATGGTCCTCGATTCGCCGCTGCTGTCGCGCCACGACATCGTGATCGTGCGCCGCGCGATCCGCCGGCTGCTGCTCAGGGGTGACAGTCCCGAAACCGCCCCGCTCGCACCGAAAGTCCGCAAGCTCGTCGATGCCGGCGTTATGACGGCGGCGGCCACCCAGGTCGTCGCGACGATCTACGGCCATGGCGGGGCGACGCTGCTCGACCGGCAACTCGACCTGCTGCTCGACGACCGAAAGGTGTTGTGGTGGGCGCTGTCCCGATTCGCGACCCTCTCTAACCTGCCGTACCGCTACGAGGAAGACCTGGTGAGCCGCATCGCATTCCGCGAACTCGACTATGCCGCCGAGCCCGACGGCCTGCCGCTGGACCCGGCCGTGGCCGAACGCGAAAGCCGCACCCAGACGGCAACGTTCGAGGATGAGCCATACGACCTGCCGGCCGAGATGCCGAAATTCGGCTGGCCCACCGCGGTGATCTCCGGTGGCCGCGATCTCATCACGCCGCCGCCGGTCGCCCAGCGGGTGGCGTCCCTGATTCCCAACGCGCAGCTGCTCAAGCTCCCCACCATGGCCCACAGCGCGCTGGACTTTCGCGAGCCCGCGGTCCTGGCCATCGCCGGCGCGGTGTGCCGCGGCGAATTCGAGGGCCTGGCCGCCCAGGCGCCGGCGCTGGACGAGCTGCCGCCGCGGCCGTCGGTCCGCTTGCTGTGGAAGGCGATCGAGCTTGCCGCCATCGCCGAGGGCGCGCTGCCGGCCCTGCGGGTCCCCGCGCCGTTGCGGCGGCGGGTCAGGTCCGCATGAACCCGATCGCGGTGTAGTTCAGGTCGCCCAGGCCGGCCGCGCCGAAGTTGGCCAGCGTGCTGCGCACCGCGACGTCACCGGGGGATTGGGTCAGCGGCAGGCTGAATCCCTCCGCCCAGATGAGTTTGTCGAGGTCGTTGGCCAACGCCTGCGCCTTCCCGGGATCGAGTTCTTCGAGCGTCCGCTCGATCGCGGCGTCGATCTCCGGGCTGCCGATCTTGCCGAAGTTGCTTGCCCCGTCGGACTGGTAGATCTGCGTCAGCGACGAGAGCGGGAACGCGTCACCGAGCCAGCCGAACTGAGCGATGTCGAAGGCCCCGACGTTGACATAGTTGGTGAAGAAGCCGCTGCCCGACCGCGCGACGAGTTCGAGCTTGACGCCGATCTGGGCGAGGCTGTGCTGGGCGATCTGCGCAAACACCTTGCTGCCCTGCGCGTCGTAGAACAGGTCGCGGATGACCAGCTGGCGACCGTCGCGCTCGCGGAACTGTCCGCCCCGCTTCCACCCCAGTGCGTCGAGTTCCCGGCTCGCCGCGGCCGGGTCGTAGGGCACGACGGAGCTGTTGTCCTGGTAGCCCTGTTGGCCCGCGACGTAGATGTGGTTGCCCAGCGCCACCGGGTTGCTGGTGAGGCCGTACTGGACGACCTTGGCGATGGTCTGGCGGTCGATGCCCTTGGCCACGGCGACCCGTAATGCCTTGTCTTCCAAGATCGCCCCGGGGGCGCCGTTGAAGGTGAAGTGCGACCAGCTCGGCGCGGGGGCCCGCCGTATCGAAATGCCCTTGGTCCGTTGGGCAATCGTCAGCTGGTCCACGGAGCCGATCCCGGTCGCATCGATCGTGTTGTTCTGCAGCGCCGGTAGCCGGGCGGCGTCGTCGAGCACCAGGTAGGTGATGCTGTCCAGCCGCGGGCGTGCGCCCCACCATTTCGGGTTGCGGGTCAACACGATTCGCTGCGTCGTCCGGTCCAGCGACGACACGATGAACGGCCCGGCCGTCGGGCCCGGTCCGTCGAGCTGGCCCTTGTTGAACACCTCCGGCGTGGAGGTCATGCTGGCCGGCAGCAGCATGCCGTTGCCCGCGAACATGCCGCGCCACTCGGCGTACGGCTTGGCGAACGTCATGATGGCCTGCCGGTCATCGACCCCCCGGGTGACCGACGCGACGCGGTCGGCGCCGCTGAATCCGGCGATCTCGAAGGCCTTGTCGACGCCGCTGAGGGCGTGGATTTGGCTGGCGATGTCCTGCCAGGTGACCGGCGCGCCGTCGGACCACACGGCCTTGGGGTTGATCGTGTAGGTGACCACCTGCGGGTTGGTCCCGGTGAGCTCGACGCTGGTGAAGTAGTCGGTGTCGACGGTGGTCGAGCCGTCCGGACCGATGACGAACGCCCGCGGCAAGGTCGCCTTCATCATCGAGGCGACCTCGGCCGAGTTGCCGTCGATGCTGAGAATGTTGAAGTTGGGCGGAAAGTCGCTGAGCGAGAGCCGCAGGTTGCCGCCGTCCCGCAGCGTTGCGGGATCGCGCGGGTTGACGTCGCTGGTGGTGCCGATCGAGGCCTTGTTGCCCGTGGTGGGCGTCAGGTCGATGGCCGGCGAGCATCCGGTGAGCACCAACGCGGCGACCACCAACACGGCCAGGGCCCTAGACATACTTCCCCGGATCCGGTTGGGGCACCGCGCCCAGCAGCCGCCGCGTGTAATCGTGCTGCGGATTGGCGAACAGCTGCTCGCTGTCGCCCTGCTCCACGATGGCGCCGGCATACATCACCACCACGTCGTGCGCGAGGTGCTTGACCACCGAAAGGTCGTGGGAAACAAAGAGGTACGACAGGCCGAATTGCTCCTGCAGGTCGAGCAGCAGGTTGATGATCCCAGCCTGGATGGAGACGTCGAGGGCGGACACCGGCTCGTCGAGCGCCAGGATCTTGGGCTGCAGCGCCAGCGCCCGCGCGATGCCGATGCGCTGCTTCTGCCCACCGGAAAACTCGGCGGGATAGCGGGTCGCGTCCGCACGGCGCAGGCCCACGATCTCCAGCAACTCGGCCACCCGGGCGAACGTCGCGTTCTTGTCGAAGCCGTTGGCCCGCAACGGTTCGGCCAACAGCTCGAATACGGGCAGCCGCGGATCCAGCGACGCCACCGGGTCTTGGAACACGACCTGGATGTCGCGGCGCAGCTCCCGCCGGCGCGTCGGGCTCAACGAGGCGACGTCGTTGCCCAGCACCTCGATCGAACCGGATTGCGGCGCAACCAGTTCCAGGATCTCGTGCAGCGTGGTCGACTTGCCCGAACCGGACTCGCCGACGATGCCCAAGGTGCGGCCCTGCCGTAGCTCGAAGCTGATGCCGTCGACGGCTCGGACCTCGCCGACGGCGCGGCGGAACACGACGCCCTTAGTCAGCCGGTAGGTCTTGACCAGGTCGCGCACCCGGACCACGACCGAAGAGTCACGAGGAGTCGGCTCGACGCGCGCGGAGGTGTTGACGCCGTAGATATCCGCGGCGCTGCGGTCGCCGACCTGATCGGTGCGGATGCAGGCGGCCCGATGATCGACGCCGACCTCGATCAATTCCGGTTCGGCGGAGCGGCATTCGTCGATGGCCAGCGGGCAGCGCGGCGCGAAGGGGCAGCCCGGATCCAGCCCCGCGAGCGACGGCGGCGCGCCGGGGATGGGCACCAGCCGGGTGCCCTGCGGTGCGTCCAGCCGGGGCACCGACCCCAACAGGCCGACGGTGTAAGGCATCTGGCGCGCTCGGTACAGGTCGCTCACAGCGGCCGACTCCACCACCCGCCCGGCATACATCACCAGCGCCCGGTCGGCGAACTCGGCGACCACGCCGAGGTCGTGCGTGATGATGAGCACCCCGGCGCCGGTGACGTCGCGGGCCGTCTTGAGCACCTCCAGGATCTGCGCCTGCACCGTGACGTCCAGCGCGGTGGTGGGTTCGTCGCAGATCAACAGGTCCGGGTCGTTGGCGATCGCGATCGCGATGACCACGCGCTGCCGTTCGCCGCCGGACAGCTCGTGCGGAAACGCCCGGGCGCGCCGCTCGGGCTGCGAAATGCCAACTAGTTCAAGCAGTTCGACCGCGCGCAGACGAGCCGCCTTGCGCCCGACGCGCGGCTGGTGGACCTCGATCGCCTCGGCGATTTGGTCGCCGACGGTGTACACCGGCGTCAGCGCCGACATCGGATCCTGGAAGACCATGCCGACGGTCTTGCCGCGGAATCCTGACATCGCATCGTCGCCGAGTCCCAGCAATTCGGTGCCCTGCAACCGGACCGAGCCGCGCACGCGCGCGTACTCCGGCAGCAGCCCGACCACCGCCATCGCCGACACGGACTTGCCCGAGCCCGATTCGCCGACCATGGCCACGACTTCGCCAGGTTCGATGTGATAGCTGATGCCGCGCACCGCGGTCACCGGCGGGCCGTCACTCGGGAACGTGACGGCCAGGTCGCTCACCTCCAGCAGCGGGCTCATCGGCGCCCCAGCCCGCTGCCCGGGTCGAGCGCGTCGCGCAGCCCGTCGCCGGTCACGTTGGCGCACACCAGGATCAGCACCAGGACACCGGCCGGGAACAGGAACACCCACGGGAAGGTGGTCGCCGACTGGGTGCCGTTGGCGATCAGCGTGCCCAGCGACACGTCGGGCGGCTGGATCCCGAAACCGAGGAAGCTCAGGCCGGTTTCGGCCAGGATGGCCGAGGCCACGTTGAGGGCCGCGTCGATGATCAATATCGACGCCACGTTGGGCACCACGTGGCCGATGATGATCCGCCGGCTGGATACCCCCATATACCGTGCGGCGCGGATGAATTCGCGCTCGCGCAGGCTCATCGTCATGCCCCGGACCATGCGCGAGCTGATCATCCACCCGAAGGCGGCCAGCAGCAGCACCAGCAGCAGGACGCTGGACGACTTCTTGACCCGCGGCGTGAGAATCGCGATCAGGATGAAGCTGGGCACCACCAAAAGCAGGTCGACCACCCACATCAGCACCCGGTCGCGCCATCCGCCGAAGTAGCCGGCGATCGACCCGACCGTGGCGGCGATGCCGGTGGAGATGAACGCCACGCAGACGCCGATCAGCATCGACTTCTGCATGCCCCGCAGGATCTGCGCCAACAGGTCTTGGCCCAGCGCGTTGGTGCCCAGCCAGTGCCGGGCGTTCGGCGGCTGCAGCAGCGCATTGAAATCGAGGTCGTCGTAGGAGTAGGGCAGCAGCGACGGCAGCGCGTAGCAGCCGACGAACAGCAGCACCAGCAGCGTCAGCGACGCCACCGCGAGCCGGTTGCGCCCGAACCGGCGCAGCACCAGCGTTCGGCGCGACGTGAACCCTTCCGGCGTCGAGACCCCTTGCGCCGCAGCCACTCGAGACGTCATGAGACCCGCACCCTCGGATCGAGCGCAGCGTAGAAGACGTCCGACAACAGGCCGGCGAGCAGCACCACCGTGCCGGTGAACAGCGTGATGGCCGCGATGATGTTGGTGTCCTGGGCCGTAATGCCCTGCACCAGCCATTCGCCCATGCCGTGCCAGCCGAAGATCTTTTCGACGAATACGGCCCCGACGACCAGCCCGGCCACCCCATACGCGAACAGCGTGGCCAGCGGTATCAGGGCGGTGCGCAGCCCGTGCTTGAACAGCGCGCGGCGACGGGTCAGCCCCTTGGCGCGGGCGGTGCGAATGAAGTCCTGCCCGAGGACGTCGAGCATCGCGTTGCGCTGATATCGGCTGTATCCCGCCGCGCCCATCAGCGCCAGCGTCAGCGTGGGCAGGATCAGGTGCCGCAACCGGTCGACCAACTCCGGCCAGAACCCGCCGGTCACGCCCGGTGACGTCTCCCCGGTGTAGTCGAAGAGGTGCATGTCGAGGGCCCAGTTGACTCGCAGCGCGCCGAGGATCAGCAGGTTGGCGATGACGAACGACGGAGTGCTCAGCAACAGCAGCGCCAGCAGCGTGACGACGCGGTCGCTCAGCCGGTACTGGCGGATCGCGCCCCACGCCCCCGCGACGATGCCCAGCACCGTGCCGACCAGGGAGCCGACGACCAGCAGCCGCAGGCTGACCCCGACGCGGCGCCACAGCGTGGTGGCGACGGGTTGTCCGGTGATGGTCGTGCCGAAGTCACCGCGGACGACGTGCGAGGCCCAGTTCGCGTAGCGGAGCGGTATCGGCTTGTCCAAGCCGAGCGCGTGGGCCTTGGCGTCGATGACAGCCTGCGGCGGGCGCGGGTTGCGCTGCAACAGGCTGTCCAGCGGCGAGAACGCCACCGAGGTCAGGCAATAGGTCAGAAACGACGCCAGTGCCAGCAGCACGATGTAGTTGAGCAACCGGCGCGCCAGGAAACGAATCATGCCCGACCGAGCCGCCCGTGCCGCATTGGGACAGGTTATCGAGCCGGCCGGAGCGTTGTGATCCGGCTGATTTTCATGCGTGAATTACGGGTGGCTCGCTGCTACTTTCAGGCCGCTACACCCCGAGGAGGCTTCGTGACGGTTACTGATGACTACCTGGCCAATAACGCCCAATACGCGAGCACCTTCACGGGCCCGCTGCCGATGCCGCCGAGCAAACACGTCGCGGTCGTCGCGTGCATGGATGCGCGGCTCGACGTCTATCGCCTGCTTGGTCTCAATGAGGGGGAGGCCCACGTCATCCGTAACGCGGGCGGCGTCGTCACCGACGACGTCATCCGCTCGCTGGCCATCAGCCAGCGGCTGCTGGGGACCCGCGAGATCATCCTGATCCACCACAGCGACTGCGGCATGCTCACGTTCACGGACGACGACTTCAAGCGCGGCATCCAGGACGAGACCGGGGTCAAGCCGCCCTGGGCGGCCGAGGCGTTCCCAGATGCCGCCGAGGATGTCCGGCAGTCGCTGCGCCGCATCGAGAACAGCCCGTTCGTGACCAAGCACGTGTCGCTGCGTGGCTTCGTCTTCGACGTCGCCACCGGCAAGCTCGAGGAAGTGACCCTCTAGCGCGAGCAGACGCAAAAGCCCCTAATTGGGGCCAAATTTGGGGGCCTTTGCGTCTGCTCGCCGCAGAACCTAGCCCACCTTGTACGTCGCCAACGCCTTGGCGACCAGGGTGCCCGACGGATCGACGATCTCGGCCTCGCAATTGACCAACGACCGGCCGCGCCGCAGCACCCGGCCCACCCCGATCAGGTCGCACGCCCGGGCCGGCGCCATGAAATCCAGCGCCATCGAGACCGTCACACCCCGCAGTGACGGGGGAGCGTCCGCGCCGCACCACGCCGCCGCCATCACGGTCAGGTCGGCCAGGGTGGCGATCGCGCCGCCGTGCACCATGTCGCCGACGGTGACGTTGGTCGGATCCCAGGGCAGCCGCAGCCTGACCTCGTCGTCGGCCAGCTGATCGGCGACGATTCCCAGCTTCGCCACGAACGGCGATTGGGGGAGGAATTGCGAGATGACTTCGCGGCCGCTCTGCGTTTCAGTCGTCATGCGCTCATGCTCGCGCACGCACCCGCCGGCGCAAAAGACAATTGACCCCTCGTGGCGTAATGCGTCGCGTGCTTGTCACCTGCGCCAAACCGTTGACATCGGCGGGGACGGCTGGTTCTATATACGACAATGACCATAAAGATGGTCAATTCGACCACCTTTATCAAGAATCCAACGAGGTGCCCATGACCAGCGCTGTGAACACGGCCCCGGCGGCCGGTCAGTACGAGTTGAGCCATCTGCGCTCGCTCGAGGCCGAGGCGATCCACATCATTCGGGAGGTGGCCGCGGAGTTCGAGCGTCCCGTCCTGCTGTTCTCCGGCGGCAAGGACTCGATCGTGATGCTGCACCTGGCACTCAAGGCGTTTAACCCAGGGCGGCTGCCGTTCCCGGTGATGCATGTCGACACCGGCCACAACTTCGACGAGGTGATCGCCGCCCGCGACGAGCTGGTCGCGGAGGCCGGGGTCCGCCTGGTGGTGGCGTCGGTGCAGGAGGACATCGACGCCGGACGGGTGGTCGAGACGATCCCGTCGCGCAACCCGATCCAGACCGTGACGCTGCTGCGCGCCATCCGCGAGAACAAGTTCGACGCCGCATTCGGCGGGGCGCGCCGCGACGAGGAGAAGGCGCGCGCCAAGGAGCGGGTGTTCAGCTTCCGCGACGAGTTCGGGCAGTGGGACCCCAAGGCCCAGCGGCCCGAGCTGTGGAACCTGTACAACGGACGGCACCACAAGGGCGAGCACATCCGCGTCTTCCCGCTGTCCAACTGGACCGAGTTCGACATCTGGTCCTACATCGGCGCCGAAAAGATCAAGCTGCCGTCGATCTATTTCGCGCACCGGCGCAAGGTGTTTCAGCGCGACGGCATGCTCCTGGCGGTGGACCGGCACATGCAGCCGCGCGCCGACGAGCCGGTGTTCGAGGCAACGGTGCGGTTCCGCACCGTCGGCGACGTCACCTGCACCGGGTGCGTGGAATCCGAGGCCGCGACCGTAAGCGAGGTCATCGCCGAGACGGCGGTGGCGCGGTTGACCGAGCGCGGCGCGACCCGCGCCGACGACCGGATCTCGGAGGCTGGAATGGAAGACCGCAAACGGCAGGGCTACTTCTGATGACAACGTTACTGAGGCTCGCGACCGCCGGCTCCGTCGACGACGGCAAGTCCACCCTGATCGGCCGCCTGCTCTATGACTCCAAGGCCGTGATGGAAGACCAGTGGGCGTCGGTGGAGCGGGCGTCGGAGGAGCGCGGCCACGACTACACCGACCTGGCGCTGGTGACCGACGGCCTGCGGGCCGAGCGGGAGCAGGGCATCACCATCGACGTCGCCTACCGCTACTTCGCAACTCCCAAGCGGAAATTCATCATCGCCGACACCCCGGGCCACATCCAGTACACCCGCAACATGGTGACCGGCGCGTCGACGGCTCAGCTGGTGATCGTGCTCGTCGACGCCCGCCACGGTCTGCTGGAGCAGTCCCGCCGGCACGCCTTCCTGGCCTCCTTGCTCGGCATCCAGCACATCGTGCTGGCGGTCAACAAGATGGACCTGATCGACTGGGACAAAGAAAGATTCGAGTGGATCCGCGACGAGTTCCACGCCTTCGCGGCCCGGCTCGACGTGCAGGACGTGGCCACCATCCCGATCTCGGCGCTCAACGGCGACAACGTGGTGACCAAGTCGGACAACTCGCCGTGGTACGAAGGCCCGGCGCTGCTGTCGCACCTCGAAGAGGTCTACATCGCCGGTGACCGCAACCTGGTCGACGTGCGCTTCCCGGTGCAATACGTCATCCGGCCGCAGACCCACGAGCACCGCGACCACCGCAGCTACGCCGGCACCGTGGCCAGCGGGGTGATGCGCCCCGGCGACGAGGTGGTCGTGCTGCCCGTCGGCAAGACCACCCGGATCACCGCGATCGAGGGCCCCAATGGCCCTGTGGAAGAAGCATTTCCGCCGATGGCCGTCTCGGTGAGCCTCGCCGACGACATCGACATCTCGCGCGGCGACATGATCGCGCGCACCCACAACCAGCCCAGGGTCACGCAGGATTTCGACGCGACCGTGTGCTGGATGGCCGACAACTCCGCGCTGGAGCCGGGCCGCGACTACCTGATCAAGCACACCACCCGAACCACCCGCGCGCGTGTGACGGGGCTGGAGTACCGGCTCGACGTCAACACCCTGCACCGTGACAAAGACGCAAGGGCGTTGCAGCTCAACGAACTTGGCCGTATTTCGCTGCGCACCCAGGTGCCGCTGCTGCTCGACGAGTACACCCGCAACTCCAGCACCGGCTCGTTCATCCTCATCGACCCGAACACCAACGGCACGGTGGCGGCGGGCATGGTGTTGCGCGAAGTCGCGGCGCAGACGGCGAGCCCGAACACCGTGCGGCACAAGTCGCTCGTCGGTGTAGGAGCCCGGCCGAAAGGCAAGACCGTGTGGTTCACCGGCTTGTCGGGCTCCGGGAAGTCGTCGGTGGCGATGCTGGTCGAGCGGACGCTGCTCGAAAGCGGCATTGCCGCTTACGTTCTCGACGGCGACAACCTGCGCCACGGCCTGAATGCGGACCTGGGCTTCTCCATGGCCGACCGTGCCGAGAACCTGCGGCGGCTGGCGCACGTGGCGGCCTTGCTGGCCGACAGCGGTCAGGTGGTGCTGGTGCCGGCGATCAGCCCGCTGGCCGAGCATCGCGAATTGGCCCGCAGGGTCCATGCCGACGCCGGCCTCGACTTTTTCGAGGTGTTCTGCGACACGCCACTCGATGAATGCGAGAAGCGTGATCCCAAGGGGCTGTACGCGAAAGTGCGCGCCGGTGAAATCCAGAACTTCACCGGCATCGACAGCCCGTATCAGCAGCCCGAGAATCCGGATCTTCGGCTGATGCCGGATCGCGGTGTCGAGGAGCACGCGCAGCGGGTCATCGACCTGCTGGAGTTGCGCCCCTAAGGAGCCGTTGCCGGGGTGGCACAATCCTCACCATGCGGATGTCGGCCAAGGCGGAGTACGCGGTGCGCGCGATGGTCCAGCTCGCCACGGTCGACGGCGGCACGTTGGTGACGACCGACGAATTGGCCCAAGCCCAGGGCATACCGCCGCAGTTTCTCGTCGACATCCTCACCAACCTGCGCACCGATCGCCTGGTGCGTAGCCATCGCGGCCGCGAGGGCGGCTACGAATTGGCGCGGCCCGGAAACGAGATCAGCATCGCCGACGTGCTGCGCTGCATCGATGGCCCGCTGGCCAGCGTCCGCGACATCGGGCTCGGCGATTTGCCGTATTCGGGGCCCACTGCGCCGCTGGCCGACGTGTGGCGGGCGCTGCGGGCCAGCATGCGTTCGGTGCTGGAGGAGACGACGGTGGCCGACGTCGCGGCCGGCGCCCTGCCCAAGCACGTCGCGCAGATGGCCGATGACTACCGGAGCCAGGAACACGCGCGGCACGGCTCACCGCGACGCGGCGATTAGCCGCCCGAGCCGTAGGGGCGGGTCAGGATCTCCATGGCGTGCCCGGAGGGATCCAGGAAGTAGACGCCGCGGCCGCCGTCCCGGGTGTTGATCTCGCCGGGCCGGTTGGCCCCCGGGTCGGCCCAGTGTTGTAGGCCGCGCGATGTGATCTTGCCGTAGATTGCGTCGAAGTCGTCCTCGGACACCAGGAATGCGTAGTGCTGGCGCCGGATCTCCTCGCCCTCGGCGACGTCGGAGTAGTCGAGGCTGGCGCCGTGCTCTAGCGCGACAACCATGAAGTGGCCGAACGGCTTCGGCTCCGGCAGGCCGAATAGCTCGGCGAGGAATTCCGCGGACTCCTGCTTGTCCCGCGCGGCGACGATGGTGTGGTTGAAACTGATGGGCATAGTTCAATCATCCGCTTCTCGCGAGCGTGCGTGTCTGCACAACGACACGCCGTGCGGGCTGACATTTTGCGCACCCTCGCGAACGGGCCAAGCGCTACTTGGGCGCCGTGAGCTCCAGCGCGATGTTGTCCGGGTCGCGGAACTCCAGAATGTAGGACGGCCCAATGTCTTTGACGGGCTCGTGCGGCACGCCGACCTCGTCGAGATGTGCGGCCGCGGAGTCCAATTCGGCCCTGCTGGCGAGCCGGAACGCGATGTGGTCGAGACCGCAGCGATCCTCGTGGAAGCGGTCCCTGGCGACCGGCCGCAGGCCGAGCAGCGTGCCGCCCAGGTCGTAGATGACGCCGCCGAACAGGAAGCCGAACTGGTTGCGGGTGGCTTCGTCGGCGTTCTCGGGGACCTCGAGCAACACCGGCCAACCGAACACGGCCTCGTAGAACCGCCGTGACCGCTCGATGTCGGTGACGGTCAGCCGGACGTGCGCGATGGAGGTACTCGTGAAACCCATCTGCTTCATGGTGCCAGAATCGCGTCTGTGCAGATAGCGATGACCATGCCGGTGATGGAGCCGGACCTGGATGCGACGGTACTGGAGGCGTGGGCGCGGGCCATCGACGAGGGCCCGTTCTCGTCGCTGTGCTGGGGCGAGCGCATCGCGTTCGAAAACCCGGACAACCTGACGCTCCTCGGCGCGCTGGCCGCGTGGACCACCCGGGTGCGGCTGATGACGACGGTGATCGTGCCGCAGCTGCACGATCCGGTCATGTTGGCGAAGGGCCTGGCCACCGGAGACATGTTGAGTGGCGGCCGGCTGACGGTGGGCATCGGCGTGGGCGGCAGGCACGAGGACTATCACGCAGTGGGCGCCGACCCGGCGACGCAGACCATGCGCGGCATGGCCGAACGCGTGGCGGTGATGAAGCGGGTGTGGGCCGGCGAGAAGATCACCGAGTCGGTGCTGCCGGTCGGTCCGGCCCCGGTTCAGCCCGGTGGCCCGCCGCTGCTCGTCGGCACCATGGGGCCCAAGACCGTCCGCAGCGCCGCGGATTGGGCCGACGGGCTGGCCGGCACCACCTTGGATCTCGACGTCGCCAAGCAGGACGAGCTGTTCGACGTGGCGCGGGAGGCGTGGACCCAGGCCGGCCGGCCCAAACCGCACCTGGTGACGTCGTTCTGGTTCGCGTTCGGCGCGCCCGAGCAGGCCCGCGCCCAGGTGCATCGCCACCTGCTGCACTACATGAACTGGATCCCGGCCGAATACGTCGACGCCATGGCGCCCGTGACCGGCTGGGCCGGCAGCGAGGACGAGCTGCTGGCCGTGCTGCGGAAGTTCGAGGGAATCGGCACCGACGAAGTGCAGCTCATCCCGACGAGTTCGGACCTCGACCAGCTCCGTCGCGCCGCCGACGTTGCAGCAATGGTTTAGTCCGATTGGTGGCGACCCGCTGCGCCCGGCTACGCCGCGCTTGCGATCGCCACTAAGCCGACGCCCGCTCGTCGTCCGCCGCGGGCTCTTGCGGCGGCTGGCCCTTGCGCAGCGTCGCCAGCAGCTCGCGATACGGGCCGACGAGGTAGACGGTGTCGCCGCCGCGCAACCAAGCGTCGCGGCGCGGGTGCAGTTCCACCGGCGTGTCGTGACGGGTGATCGCGATGACCCGGGTCTGGGTGGACAGCTCGAACATCTTGAGCCCGTCGAGTTCGCTGCCGGCCGCCACGTGCATGGCGCCGACCATGAAGGAGCGCTGTCCCACCCAGAACGTCCCCAGCACCTGCAGCCCCATCGCGGCGCCGATGAACCACGGCGCGGCAAGATCGACCGTCGAGCGCACGTTCTCGAAGCCGAATCGTTGCGCCACCGCCGCCCCCAGCGCGCGGTCGTAGATGCGCAGCACGATCGGTACGTCGGGCCGGACCACCTCCGGCATCACCCGCGGCCCGAGCATCTCGCGCAGCACGATCCCCGTCTCGATGTTGGTCATGTCGTCCTGGGTCAACACCGCCACCGCACGGGCCCGGTCGACGCGGGCCGACGCGAGCGTCTGGCGCAGCGTCGCATCCCCGAAGATAACCGGCACGTCCAGGTCGTCGGCGGCCGACAGGAAGCGGTTGTTGTCGTCGCGCTCGATGACCGCCACCTCGTAGCCGGCGCCGGCCAGGTCGGCGATAACGCGGCTACCGAACGACCCCAGCCCGACGACGATGACGTGATTGTGCAGGTGGCGGGCCCGCCGGCGCCCGGCCGAATGGGCAAAACGCCGCGACAACAGCAGGTCCGCCATGAACGCGACCAGCAGCGCCGTGGTCGTCACGCCGGCCAGCATCAGCATGATGCTGAACAGGCGCAGCCAGGTGGGCTGCTGCAGGAAGCTGAAGTCGCCGTAACCGACGGTCGCGATCGTCTCGGTGCTGAAATACAACGCGTCGAGCCAGGTCATCTTCTGGTGCGGCTGGTAGCTGAAGCGCAGTACGACCGTCGACCCGATGAGCAGCAGCGCCACGGCCACCAGCGCGCGCGGCAACATCGGGTTGACGTCGTCACGCAGGCCGCGGGCGGCGTCGACCAACCGACGCAGCCAGGCCCGGCGCGACCGCCTGGCGGTCGGTTTCGGGACCTTGATGCCGCGGGCGGCCAGTTCGTCGGCGGTGCCGATCATCGCGGTCCAGTCGCCGGCGTGGACCTGCAGGTCCCGGCCCGGGCACGGCTCCACCTGGCCCGGGGTCGCGCAGTTCTCGCCGTGAATGACCGCGACGGGCGCCAGGTCGCCGTAGATCTCGCGCAGCGTCGCGTCGTACGGCGCCTCGGAGCCCGAGACGACGAACTTGATGCCCGCCGCCTCGAACGGGTGCACGGTGTGGGCCAGGCAGGCCTCGACGACGGACGGCGCCGCGAGGTCCGCGACGTCCAGAATCGCGCCGGGACGCTTGTCGGCGGCCATCGCCGTGCGCAGCACGTCGTTCGCCAGCCGCGCCACCACCCGGATATCGGGGTTGGCTTTCCTTGCCAGCAGGGCGATTTCGAGGTTGATCGCGTCGTCGTCGCCGGCGCAGATCACGGCGCGGGCACGGGCGATGCCGGCGGTGGCAAGCTCGGTGGGGCTGGTGAGCTTGACGATGTGGACGCCGGCGTTGTTGAGTTCCTCGACGATCGTGGTCGCCAGCGCGTCCTCACCGCTGACGATGATGTGGCTACGCATGCCGGAGCGGCGGATCTCCCTATCTTCAGGGGCCATCGGTGCATTATCGCGGTCGCGGTGGCATCACACGAGTCCACCGCGCGGGCGCTACAGGACTTTGAAGTCGGACGGTGACCAGAACGCCCGCATCGACGTGATCTTCGCGTCGTCGTCGAAGGTCATCGTCGAGATCGGTGAGAGCCGGCTGCGGCTGTCGGCGCCGTCGAGGGTGAGGTGCCACAAGAATGCGGCTTCGCTGCCACCGACCCGTATCTCGAGGAGTTCCGTGTCCTTCTTGGCGTCTTGAAATCCGGCATAGAACTCGCGGATGGCTTCGTGGCCGCGGCGAAGGTCGGTGCCGATCGGATCCTCGACCGTGGCGTCGGCGGCGTAGAGCGCGACGATGTCGTCGGTCTTGCCGTCGGCGACGAGCGCGAGGTAGCTCTTGACGGTCTCGGTGATGGCTTCGGGGGATGGCATGGCTTCGGACGCTACCGCACCGGTGATACTGGGCGACGTGTCCTTCATCGAATGCGTCGCGTCCCGCGAGATCTATCGGAACCGATGGCTGGCGGTGCGGGAGGACCAGATCCGCCGCCCCGACGGCAGCGCCGGCATCTACTCAGTGATCGACAAGCCGACTTACGCGCTGGTGCTGCCCTACGACGGGAAGCGATTCCGGCTGGTCGAGCAGTTTCGCTATCCCCTCGGCGCGCGGCGCTGGGAGTTCCCGCAGGGCAGCGCCCCCGATCACGCCGAGTCCGACCCGCACGAGCTGGCCGAGCGTGAGTTGCGTGAAGAAACCGGGCTGCGCGCGACGTCGATCGAGGCGCTGGGCTTGCTCGACGTCGCCCCCGGGATGACGAGCCAGCGCGGCTGGGCGTTCCTGGCCACCGGCATCGTCGAGGGCGAGGCGGACCGCGAGCACGAGGAACAGGACATGCACAGCGAGTGGTTCTCGCGCGCGGACGTCGAGGAGATGATGCGCACCGGGGTGATCGTCGACGCGCAGTCGATCGCCGCCTATGGGCTGTTTCTGCTGCGGGAGCGATGACTTCCGGCTCGGGCATCGGTCAATACCGATATGACGATCACCGAACGCAATCTCGACGGATACGGCGCACCGACCATTGAATGGGACCGCGTCACGGCCGTGTTGGACGGTGAGCTGCCGCAGGCGCCGGGCACCGGCGGTCCGGCGCGCCACACGGTGTGGCTGACCACGATCAATCCGGACGCCAGCCCGCACGTCATGGCCGTCGGGATTGTTCGGTGCGGCGGCAGCTGGTATTTCAGCTCCGGGCTCGCGACCCGGAAGTCCCGGAACCTCGCCCGCGATCCCAGGTGTGCGCTCAGCGTCGCCACCGAGCCGTTCGACCTCGTCGTCGAGGGCACCGCCGAGCTGGTCACCGACACGAGTGAGTTGGCCTCGGTCGCAGCCGCTTTCGTTGACGGCGGATGGCCGTGCAAGGTGGCGGGCGACGCGCTCACGGCGGAGTTCAGCGCCCAGTCGGCGGGACCGGCGCCCTGGCACGTCTATCGCGTCAGGGCGTCGACGGTGTTCGCCCTCGGCACGACGGAACCGTTCGGCGCCACCAAGTTTCAGCTGGACTGAGCCAACCCAAGCCAAGCTGAACGGCGCTCGGACTGCTCTCCAAATACATTGGTGCCGTTGCTTTTCCGGTGGCCCGGGATGAACATCGGGCCTGAACTGTAATCGGTAGGGTGCGTGCCGAACGCCGACCGTGCCGGAAGAAGTGACTTAGGGTCCTCTGATACCCAAGTTCGCATTTATCAGGTCGGCCATCTCGTCGAAGCCTGCGGGAGCCGTGCTTGGTAGGCGCCGCTTTCGATGCGCTTGAGGCTTAGTTGGGCGGGGCGATCGAATCGAGGCGACGGCGGACGTCCGCCGCGTGCACGTTCGGCCCACCGTGGCCGACGAACAGTTCCCGCGGGTCGTGTTCTAGCACCTGATCAAGTCCCCGACGGACGCCGGCGACGTCCTCGGCGAAAAAGTGCCGTACAGGGTGGTGTGGTCGAATACGGGCGAAGGCGAAGCCTCCGCGGACCAGGTCACCGACTATGGCGTCGCCGTCGTCGAGCAGCACGACGCAGGATCCGCCGGTGTGACCCGGAACCGGCACCATCACGGCACCGATTCCGTACGCGTCCAGCCGCAACGACTCTCGAACCAAAACCTGCGGGCACGCCCCGGCGAACGTCATGCGGGTAATGACGGGCCGCAAGATCCGTCCGGGAAAACCGGTAACCGGTAACTGTTCGTTGACGCCACGTTCAAGCAAACCCGCGTCGTCGGCGCCGATGGCGATCGGCACCCCGGCGTGCGCGACGGCATTTACACTGCCGGCGTGATCGGTATGCCCGTGCGTCAGCACCACCAAGGACAGATCAGACGGCGCGATGCCGTGCTGGCGTAGCGAGTTGAGCAGCTTTTCCTCTTCACCCGGCTTGCCGGCATCGACCAGGACAGGCCGGTCACCGAGTAGGAGGTAGGCGTTGCTGATCGACAGCGGCAGCGGCACGATGCGGACGGTCATGGGTTCCCCTCTGAACATGTTGCTCAGTGTCGGGTGGCAGGGGCAATATCGCGACGGCCGACCCGCCGCCATCTCAGCCCGTTGGGCGTGCGCGAAACTAACCGTGCCTCCCCGCGGACTCCATCCAACCATGGTGCGGACAGGGTTTCAGGGGCTCAGCCGAGCTTCGCATCTGGGGCTGCGCGCTACCGAGCTACATTCGGCGAGACCGATTCAGGTGATGAAGCCGCGCAGCGGCGATCATGCGCGGCCGGAAAGGCCGGCCGCGGCCCGGATCTCCCGGCGCGCCGCGGCCCGGTCGGTATCGGGAAATATGTAGTGGCTCAACGCGGTTCGCGCGACCGCACCCGCAAGGTCGCGGGCATCCACCGTTGTGGCGAAGGCCCCCTCGCGGGCGCAGCGCCGAAAGACCGCCGTCAACCCGTCGGCCAGCATCGGCAACGCCTGGGCCATCTGGTCGTGGGCGAACGTCGGCTCGAGGTCGAGCAGCCGTCCGGGCGGTTGCGCCTCGACGAAGGTCGCAACGACGTCGACCGCGGCCTCCAGGCGCGCGAGTCCGACGACCCCGGACATCGCGGCGTCCATCGCGTCGTTGAAGCGGCGGCGCTCGCGCTTACCCAGCGCGTCGATGAGTTCTTCCTTGGACGTGAAGTAGCGGTAAATGGTGGGCCGCGAAACTCCGGCCAGGGTCGCCACATCCGAGAGCGACATCCTGCGGGCGCCCGTCCGAAATACCAGTCGCTGCGCGGCGTCGAGGATCCGATCGGACAGGTCCGCCGCGGCGACCCCTACAGCTTGCCGAGCTCGCGCAGCCATGAGATCAGCAGCCTTAGGCCGTCATCGAAGGACATGGGCGCGTAGCCGAGGCGCCGGGTCGTGAGGTTGTCGGTCGCCCTGGGCTTGCGTTCGGTCTTGGCCGCGGCCTCCGCGATCGCCATCAGGGTGGGCCCGAACTCGGCGGTCAGCGCCTCGGGGTCGCTGCGGTAGTCGAGATCCTCGACGCGGTGGTCGATTCCGGCGATCTCGCAGGCGCGGTTGATGCCGCCGGCGGTGCTGAAGGTGTCCTCGGGACGGCCGACCAACAGGTAGCGCTCCCCGGCCACCCCCTTGTCCAGCGCGGCGATCGAGCCCCTCGCGACGTCAGCCCCCGCCACCCACGTCACGGGAAAAGCCAGATAGCGCTTGATCTTTCCGCGCATGCCGGCCAGCAGCACCCGGTTGAAGCTGGTGCGGTGCAGGGCCCGCGCCACGACCAGGCCGGGGCCGAAGATCGCGCCCGGGTGGCACGTCAGCACGTCGTCGCCGGCGGCAGCGCGCCGGTGCGCTTCGAGGAAGGCGGCGAGCTTGGTGACGGTGTACGGGTCGCGCGGGGGCTTCTTCAGGACGGGCGCCTCCTCGAAGTCGACGCCGGTGCTCAGGTCGAGGAAGGTGGCGGTGCTCAGGGCCACCACCCGGCGCATGCCGTGGGCCTTGGCCGCGTCCAGGACATGCGTGGTGCCGACCGTGTTGACGGCCTTGAAGTCCTCGAGGTCCTGGCTCGCGCCGCCCAGCAGCGCGGCGCAGTGAATGGCCGCCTCGGCGCCCTTCGACGCGGCCAGCACGTCGTCGGCGTCGGTGATGTCGCCCTTGACCAGTTCCACGCCGATCCCGGCCAGCGCCGCGGCGTCGTCGGGTTCGCGCACCAGCGCGCGGACGTGGTCGCCCCGCTCGATCAGCTGCTGGCACACGTTGCCGCCGGTCTGCCCGGTTGCGCCGGTGACGAAGATCGTGCTGGCCATGGCGGCCCTCCGGGGTTAGTTACATATCGGACAGATACGGTAATGACTGTAAACCTTGACGTCGGTTTGTTCTATATTCAGCTGCATGACACTCGACCCCTCCAGCGTCCTCCTGACCGACCGCGTCGCGGTCGTCACCGGCGGCGGCGCGGGCATCGGTCGCGGCATCGCACGGGGCCTGACGGCCTTCGGCGCCCGCGTCGCGATCTGGGAACGCAACCCCGAATCGTGCGCGTCGGCCGCCGAGGAGATGGGGGCGCTGGGCCTCACCGTCGACGTCCGCGACAGCGCCGCGGTGGATGCCGCGCTGGCGCAGACCTCCGCGGAACTGGGGACGGTGACCATCCTGGTCAACAACGCCGGCGGGGTGTTCTGGTCGGGGGTCCTCGACACCAGCGAGAACGGTTGGGACGCGCTGTACAAGGCCAACCTGCGCCATGTCTACCTGTGCACCCAGCGGGTGGCGCGCGTCCTGGTGGAGCAGAAGCTGCCGGGCAGCGTCATCAGCGTCACCTCGATCGAAGGTGTGCGCGCCGCACCGGGTTACGCGACTTATGCGGCGGCGAAGGCCGGTGTGATCAACTACACCAAGACCGCCGCGTTGGAGCTCGCGCCGCACGGCATTCGGGTCAACGCGCTGGCCCCCGACATCACCCTGACCGAAGGCATCAGAGCGATCGCCCCGCCCGGATCCGAGGAGCGATTCGGCCTCACCGTCCCGATGGGGCGGGCCGGCCATGTCGACGAAATGGCGGGCGCGGCAGTCTTCCTCGCCTCGGAGGCGTCCCGCTACATCACCGGGCAGACGATCCACGTCGACGGCGGCACCCACGCCGCCAGCGGCTGGTATCACCATCCGCAAACCGGCGCGTACGCGCTCGGTCCGACGAGCGGCTGAGCACCCGTCGCGACAACGGCGGGGCGAAGAGGAGTCGACATGGACGTGAACAACACCGGCGGCATGGCCTGGCTTCGCCGTTGCGCGGAGCAAACCTGTGCGACAGTGGCGCTATGGCATTCGATGAGTTGTCCACATTTCGCGGCACCCCGCCGTGGCGTGATCCGCTCACTATGTCGTTTGGGCTGCACCGCAGGCTGTTGCTGTTGCGGTTTCGCTGGCACGAGAAAGCCGCGCAGCGAAACGCTAAGCGCCGGTGTCCAGGCCGGCGTGCGCCGACATCCCGCCGTCGATCGAGAACATCTGCCCGGTGATGTAGCGGGACGCCTCCGAGGCGAGGAAGACGACGAGGTTTGCGACGTCTTGCGGTTCGCCGAGG
>NZ_LZKK01000057.1 GCF_001672815.1 Mycobacterium sp. E796
GTGCACGCCGCACCGCCGCCGACGGGGCCCATCCTGATCAGCCGATAGTTTCCGCCGGGGCTTGTCCTAGGCTTTCGCGGGTGCGGTACTTCTACGACACCGAATTCATCGAGGACGGCCGCACCATCGAACTGATCTCGATCGGCGTGGTCGCCGAGGACGGCCGCGAGTACTACGCCGTCTCCACCGAATTCGACCCCGAGCGCGCCGGCAGCTGGGTGCGCGCCAACGTGCTGCCCAAGCTGCCGCCCCCGTCGTCGCAGCTGTGGCGCTCGCGCAAGCAGATCCGCCAGGACCTGGAGGAGTTCTTCGGCGTCGGCGGGACCGAGCCGATCGAACTGTGGGCCTGGGTGGGCGCCTACGACCACGTGGCGTTGTGCCAGCTTTGGGGCGCGATGCCGGCGCTGCCCCAGGCGATACCGCGCTTCACCAGGGAAGTGCGGCAGCTGTGGGAGGAGCGGGGATCCCCTCGGATGCCGCCGCGGCCGCGGGACGCCCACGACGCCCTGGTCGATGCCCGCGATCAGCTCCGCCGATTCCGACTGATCACCTCCGGCGACGACGTTCGCGCTGATCAGTCGTGATCAGGCACTGTTCGGACCCGGTTACCATGGACCGATGAACTGGACCGTCGACATACCGATCGACCAGCTGCCGCCGCTGCCGCCGCTCTCGACCGAGCTGCGTACGCGGCTGGACGCCGCGCTGGCCAAGCCGGCCGCCCAGCAGCCCAGTTGGGACGCGGAACAGGCCGCCGCGATGCGCACGGTCCTCGAGAGCGTGCCGCCGGTGACGGTGCCGTCCGAGATCGTGCGGCTGCAGGACCAACTGGCCCAGGTCGCCCGGGGCGAGGCGTTCCTGCTGCAGGGCGGCGACTGCGCCGAGACGTTCGTCGACAACACCGAACCCCACATCCGCGGCAACATCCGCACCCTGCTGCAGATGGCCGTCGTGCTGACCTACGGCGCGAGCATGCCGGTGGTCAAGGTGGCCCGCATCGCCGGCCAGTACGCCAAGCCCCGGTCGGCCGACATCGACGCGCTGG
>NZ_LZKK01000058.1 GCF_001672815.1 Mycobacterium sp. E796
ATGTGAATACGCGCCGGGGGCGCGGGCCTGCGCCGCGCGGCGCTCGGCCCGCTCGCGGCGGGCCCGCCGGCGTGGCCCCTCGAACTCGGCCTGATCCTCGGCTTCGGCCTCGCCTTGCTGCCCCGCCGCGAGCGGTTCGGTGATCACGCCGTCGGCGGTGTCGGCGCCGGGCTCGGGCGGCCTGGGCAGGTTAGCCTCATTCGGCTCGGTCATCGCGGTATCCCCGGCCGGCCCGGCGCGCTGCGGTTGGCCCGCAGCCGCAGCGCGGTCACGATCTCCGGACCCAGCAGCGTCACGTCGCCTGCACCCATCGTGACGACGACGTCGCCGGGGCCCGCGGCCGCGGCGACCTCCCCGGCGACCGCGGAGAAATCCGGCAGGTAGCGCACCGGCACGCTGACGTGCTCGGCGACGCTGGCCCCGCTGACGCCGGTGAGCGGTTGTTCGCGCGCGCCGTAGACGTCGAGCACGAACACCTCGTCGGCGGCGTCCAGCGCCCGACCGAACTCGGCGGCGAAAGCCTTTGTGCGCGAATATAAATGGGGCTGGAACACCACGATGGAGCGGCCGTCCCCGCTCTGCTCGAGGACGGTGCGGACCGCGGCCAGCGTGGCGGCGATCTCGGTGGGGTGGTGGGCGTAGTCGTCGAACACCCGCACCGCCTCCGGGCCGGTTCCCGAGGTCCCGACCAGTTCGAAGCGGCGCCGCACGCCCTCGAATCCGGCCAGCCCGTCGAGCACCTCGTCGGCCGACGCCCCGATCTCGAGCGCCGCCAGCAGCGCGCCCAGCGCGTTGAGCGCCATGTGCCGCCCGGGCACCGACAGCCGCATCACGCGTGGGTGCTCCTCACCGGCCAGTTGGATGTGCGCGACCGCCTCGGTGCCCTGCTGCTCCCACGACAAGAGCCTGGCGGCCAGGCTGTCGCCCGCGGAGCCGTAGCGCAGCACCCGGATGCCCAGCTCGGCGGTGCGCTCGGCCAGTGCCGCCGCCCCGGGGTCGTCGGTGCACACGACCAGCGCTCCCCCAGGCGCGAGCCGTTCCACGAACGCGTCGAACACCTCGACGTACGCGTCGGCGCTGCCGTAGAAGTCCAGGTGATCGGTCTCGATGTTGGTGACGACGGCGACGTTGGGCGTGTACTCGAGCAGCGAGCCGTCGCTCTCGTCGGCCTCGGCGACGAAGCAGTCGCCGCTGCCGTGATGGGCGTTGGTGCCGGCCTCGCCGAGCTCGCCGCCGACCGCGAACGACGGGTCGCGCCCGCAATGCTGCAGGGCGACGATCAGCATCGACGTCGTCGTCGTCTTGCCGTGGGTGCCGGTGACCATCAGCGTGGTGCGCCCGGCCATCAGCTTCGCCAGCACAACGGGCCGCAGGACCACCGGGATGCCGCGTCGGCGGGCCTCGACGAGCTCGGGGTTGGTCTTGGGGATGGCAGCGTGGGTGGTGATGACCGCCGTGACGCCGCCCGGCAACTGATCCAGCGACGACGCGTCGTGGCCGACGCGGATCAGCGCGCCTCGGGCCCGCAGGGCGTGCAGGCCGCGCGACTCCTTGGCGTCCGACCCGGAAACCAGCCCGCCCCGGTCCAGCAGGATGCGGGCGATGCCCGACATGCCGGCTCCCCCGATGCCGACCATGTGCACCCTTTGTAACTCACGGGGCAGCTGGTCGCCCGTCATCCTCGCCTCCGCGCCGCGATGTCCAGCGCCGCCTGGGCCACCCGTCGCGCCGCGTCCGGGTGTCCCACCCGCGCAGCGGCCGTCGTCATCGCCGCCAGCCGCGCCGGGTCGCTGAGCAACCCGCCCGCCTCGCGGGCCACCAGGGCCGGGGTCAGGTCGGCGTCGGCGACGATCATGCCGCCGCCGGCGTTGACCACCGGCAGCGCGTTGAGCCGCTGCTCGCCGTTGCCGATCGGCAGGGGCACGTAGATGGCGGGGAGGCCGACAGCCGACACCTCGGCGACCGTCATCGCCCCGGATCGGCAGATGGCCAGGTCGGCCGCGGCGTAGGCCAGGTCCATCCGGTCCAGGTAGGGCACCGCCACGTAGGGCGGATCGCCCGGCTCGGGCGTGCGCAGCTCGAGGGTGTTCTTGGGGCCGTGGGCGTGCAGCACGGAGACGCCGACGGCGGCCAGGTCGGCGGCGGCCGCCGATACCGCCCGGTTGAGCGAGACGGCGCCCTGCGAGCCGCCGAACACCAGCAGCACCCGCGCGTCGTCGGTGAAGCCGAAGTGCTTGCGCGCCTCGGCGCGCAGCGCGGCGCGGTCCAGCGCGGTGATGGTCGCCCGGACCGGCACCCCGACCACCTCGGCGCCGCGCAGCCCGGAATCCGGCACCGCCGACAGGATCCGGTCGGCCGTGCGCGCGCCGACGCGGTTGGCGATCCCCGCCCTGGCGTTGGCCTCGTGGATCACCACCGGCACCCGGCGGCGAAGGCCGGGGATGCCGCGGGCCGCCAGGTACGCCGGCACCGCCACATACCCACCGAAGCCGATCACCACGTCGGCGTCGACGGCGTCGAGCACCGCGCGGGTCTCGCGGACGGCGCGCCATACCCGCGGCGGCAGCCGGGCCAGGTCACCGCTGGGCTTTCGCGGCAGCGGGACCGGGGTGATCAGCTCCAGGTGATAGCCGCGCTCGGGAACCAGCCTCGTCTCCAGCCCACGGCGGGTGCCCAGCGCGGTGATCCGGACGCGCGGGTCGAGTGCGCGCAGGGCGTCGGCGACGGCCATGGCGGGCTCCACGTGGCCGGCCGTCCCGCCGCCGGCCAGCACGACCGATAGGGAATCAAGGGCCGATGATGCAGCACCGGCGGGCGAGGGGCTTGCCCCCAGCCCGCCGGCCGGCTGTTTGATCGTGCCGTTCACCCGTAACGCTGACCTTCCAATGCGCGAGTTCGCCGTGCCTTAAGCTGGCCGGCGCCCTGACCGGCGTAGCGCTGGCCAGATCCATGATGCCCTCCCCGCCCCCGGGCGCCGCCCCCAGACTGGCGCGCCGGGCGGGCGGTCCTTCGCCCCGCGGCTCCCCGCACTGGGGCGTCGGCGGCGCGGGGCGCCTTGCGCGCGGGCGCCTTGGGCCCCTTGCCGGCGGCTTGCGGTCCCACCTTCTTGCGGTCGCGGAACGCCTCGATGCGGCTGGGCGCGTACGGCTGGGGCAGCGGCAGCCGCAACAGCCGGGTCATCTTGTCGTCACGACCGGCCCGCAGCGCGGCCACCGCCTCCGGTTCGTGCCGGGCCGCGTTGGTCATGATCCCGATCATGAAAAGCGTTGCGGCCGTGGATGTTCCGCCCGCGGAGATGAGCGGGAGCTGCAGGCCGGTGACCGGCAGCACCCCGATCACGTAGCCGATGTTGATGAATGCCTGCCCGAGGATCCACATGGTCGTGGTGGCGGTCAGCAACCGCAGGAACGGGTCGGCCGAGCGGCGCGCGATCCGCATCCCGGTGTAGGCGAAGACCCCGAAGAGGGCCAGCAACCCGAACGCACCGATGAAGCCGAGCTCCTCGCCGATGATCGCGAAGATGAAGTCGTTATGGGCGTTGGGCAGGTAATTCCACTTGGCGACGCCCTGGCCGAGGCCGTCGCCGAAGATGCCGCCGTGGGCCAGCGCGAACTTGGCCTGGCGGGCCTGATAGCCGGTGTCCTGCGGGTCGTTTTCGGGGTTGATCCAGGACCGCACCCGGTCAGAGCGGTAACCCGCGGACATCGCCAGGACCGCGCCGGCCATGAAGACGGCCAGCAGCGAGGTGACGAAGACCCGCAGCGGCAGCCCCGCGTACCACAGCAGGGCCAGCAGGATGATGCCCAGCGACACCGTCTGCCCCAGGTCGGGCTGGGCGACGATGAGCGCCAGGGCGATGACCGCGGCCGGGACCAGCGGGATCAGCATCTCGCGCAGCGAGGCCCGCTCCATCCGCCGGGCCGCGAGCAGGTGGGCGCCCCAGATGGCGAACGCGATCTTGGCCAGCTCGGAGGGCTGCATCGAGAAGCCCGCGATCACGAACCACTTACGCGAGCCGTTGGCCAGGTTGCCGATCCCGGGAACCAGCACGAGCACCAGCAAGATGATCGTGACGAGATAGCCGGTGAAGGCCACGCGCCGGATAAAGCGCACCGACACGCGCATCGCGACGTAGGCCGCGACCAGCCCGATGATGGTCCACAGCACCTGCTTGCCGAAAATCACCCACGCCGACCCGTCGGCGCCGTACGAGCGCACCCCCGACGCGGACAGCACCATGATCAGTCCGAGCGTGGTCAGCAGCCCGGTGACGGCGATGATCAGGTGAAACGACGTCATCGGCCGGCCCAGCCAGGCGCCGAACCGGCCGCGCACGCCGGCCGGCAGCGCGGCGACCCGGGCCTTAACGCCTCCTGCGCCGCCCCCGGCCCTGGCGTCCGGCGGATCGGCGGTTTCGAAGGCGTCCGTCGCGTCCTCGTCGATCGAGGCGTCGTCAGCGTCGTCGGCGACCTCATCCGGGACGGCCGCCTCGTCCCGCTGGGAGGTGGCGGCCTGTTTACTGCCCTTGCCCCGGCGCAGCCGCCGGGTCAGCGCGTTTCCCACAGCAGCTACCGGATCGCCGCGCGGACGGCGGCGGCGAACGCGTCGCCGCGGGCGGCGTAACCGGCGAACTGGTCGAACGACGCGCCGGCGGGCGCCAGCAGCACCGTGTCGCCCGGCTTGGCGAGGTCCCGCGCCGCGGCCACGGCCGCGGTCATGACGCGAGCGCCGAGGTCGCCGTCGGACGGTTTCACTTCTGTCACAGAAGCATCAGGAACCACAGCAGTCGCATCCATATCAGCATCCTCGCCTGTCACGACGTGGACGACGGGGACATCCGGCGCGTGTCGCGATAACGCCTGTGCAACCTCCGCGCGATCTCGGCCGATCAGCACCGCGCCGACCAGCCGCGATGCCACCCTGGCGACCTCGGCGTCCACCGATGCGCCCTTCAGCAAACCGCCGGCCAGCCACACCACCCGCGGGTAGGCCAGCACCGACGCCTGCGCGGCGTGCGGGTTGGTGGCCTTGGAGTCGTCGACGTAGGTGATCCCGTCGGCGACGGCCACGACCTCGGCGCGGTGCCGGCCGAGCCGGAAGGACGCGACGGCGCTCGCGATCGCCTCGGGCGGCACGCCGACGCTGCGGGCCAGGGCCGCCGCGGCCAGGGCGTCGAGCACCCCGACCGGGCCGGGCACCGGGATCGATTCGGCCGGCAGCAGCGCCAGGTCGTCGGCGAAGGCGCGGTCGACCAGCATTCCGTCGCGCACCCCGAGTTCGCCCGCGGCCGGTTCGCCGAGCCGGAAACCGGCCCGCACCGGCGCGGCCGCGGTGTCCAGCAGCGCGGCGGCGCGGGCGTCGTCCAGCCCGACCACCGCCACCCGGCCGTCCAGCACCCGGGCCTTGGCCGCGGTGTATTCGGCCATGGTGGCGTGCCAGTCCAGGTGGTCCTCGGCGATGTTGAGCACGACGCCGGCCTCGGGCCGCAGCGAGGGCGCCCAGTGCAACTGGAAGCTGGACGCCTCGACGGCCAGCAGGTCGGCGGGCCGGTCCAGCACGTCGAGCACCGGGTCGCCGATGTTGCCGCACAGCACGCTGCTCTTCCCACCGGCGACCAGCATCGCGTGCAGCATCGACGTCGTCGTCGTCTTGCCGTTGGTCCCGGTGACCACCAGCCAGCGGCGCGGCGGGCCGTAGTGGCCGGCGGCGTCGAGCCGCCAGGCCAGCTCGACGTCGCCCCAGATGGGAGTCCCGGCCGTCGCCGCGGCGGCCAGCAGCGGCGTGGCCGGCGAGAAGCCGGGACTGGTCACCACCAGGGCGTAGTCGGCGACCCCTTCGGCGGCCGTCGACGTCGTCGCGGTCGCGACCCCGCCGTCGGCGAACCGGCGCAGCGTTTCGGGGTCGTCGTCGCAGAGGGTGGGGACGGCACCGAACCGGGTCAGGGCCGCGAGCACGGCCTTGCCGGTGACGCCGCCGCCGGCCACCAGCACGGGCGCGCCCGGCGCGAGCGGGTCCAGCACCTCAGGCTCCGATCGTGGCCAGCCACTCACCGTAGAACAGGGCCACGCCCAGCCCGCAGGTGATCGCGGTGAGCAGCCAGAAGCGGATGATCACCGTGGTCTCGGCCCAGCCGACCAGTTCGAAATGGTGGTGGAACGGCGCCATCCGGAACACCCGGCGCCCGGTGGTGCGAAACGCCAGGATCTGCAGGACGACGGAGGTGACCTCGGCGACGAACAGCGAGCCCAGCACGACGGCCAGGATCTCGGTGCGGCTGGTGACCGAGAGGCCCGCGATGATGCCGCCCAGCGCCAGCGAGCCGGTGTCGCCCATGAAGATCTTGGCCGGCGCGGCGTTCCACCACAGGAAGCCGATGCAGGCGCCGGCGGTGGCGGCCGCGACGATCGCCAGGTCCAGGGGGTCGCGCACGTTGTAGCAGCCGAGGCCGGGCGCGGTGACGCACGCGTTGCGGTATTGCCAGAAGGTGATCAGCACGTAGGCGGCGGTGACCATGGCCATGCACCCGGCGGCCAGCCCGTCCAGGCCGTCGGTGAAGTTGACCGCGTTGGACCAGGCGCTGACGACGATGACGCAGAACAGCACGAACAGGCCGGGAGCCAGTGTGACGGTGGCGATTTCGCGCACGTAGGACAGGTTCGCGCTGGCCGGTGTGAGGCCGTTGGGGTTGCGGAACTGCAACACCAGCACGCCGAAGAGTACGGCGGCGACGACCTGCCCCACCGTCTTGGCCGTCTTGTTCAGCCCCAGGTTGCGCGACCGGCGGATCTTGATCAGGTCGTCGAGGAAGCCGACGAAGCCGAGCACGGTGGCCAGGCCCAGCACCAGCAGGCCCGACGCGGAGATGCCCTCGCCGTCGAACGCCAGGCCCGCCAAGTGGGTGCCCAGGTACCCGGCCCAGATGCCGGCCAGGATCGCCACGCCGCCCATCGACGGGGTGCCGCGCTTGGTGTGGTGGGTCGGCGGGCCGTCCTCGCGGATCTGGTGGCCGAAGCCCTGGCGGGTGAACAGCCGGATCAGCGCCGGGGTCAGCAGGATGGACACGGTCAGCGCGATCGCGACCGCGATGAGGATCTGTCTCACGGGCGCGCCCCGGTGTCGGCCGCCAGCGCCTCCGCGAGCGCGCCCAGGCCGGCGGCGTTGGACGCCTTGACCAGGACGACGTCGCCGGGCCGCAGCTCGGCGCGCAACAGGGCCAGCGCGGCGTCGGCATCGGGCACGTTGACCGTCTCGGCCCCCCCTGCCCCTTCCAAGACCGCGCCGCCGTGCATGGCGCTCATCGACCTCCCGGTTCCGACGACAACGAGTCGAGACACATCTAAGCGCACCGCGAGCCGGCCGATGCGGTCGTGCTCGGTGATCGCATCGTCGCCGAGCTCGGCCATCTCGCCCAGCACGGCCCAGCTCCTGCGCTTTTCGCCCGCCCCGTGGGCGACCCAGGCCAGCGCCTGCAGCCCGGCCCGCATCGAGTCGGGGTTGGCGTTGTAGGCGTCGTCGATCACCGTGACGCCGTCGGCGCGGGTGGTCACCTGCATGCGATGGCGCGACACCGGCCCGGCCCCGGCCAGCGCGTCGGCGACCTGCTCGACGCCGGCGCCGCATTGCAAGGCGACCGCGCCGGCGCACAGCGCGTTGGTGACCTGGTGGTCGCCGAACACGCTGAGTTGTACCGGGGCGGCGCTGTCCATCGCGTGCAGGGTAAAGCGCGGCCGGGCCAGTTCGTCCAGCGACACTCCATCGGCCCACACGTCGCTCGGCTCGGCGTCCGTCTGGCCGGCGCGGCTGACCCGGACCACCCGGGCGGTGGTGACGTCGGCCATCGCCGCCACGGCCGGGTCGTCGACGTTGAGGATGACGACGCCGGACGACGGAACTGCTTGTGGCAGTTCGGATTTGGTTCGCGCGATGGCCTCCCGCGAGCCGAATTCGCCCAGATGGGCGGTGCCGACGTTGAGGACCACACCGATCGCCGGGGTGGCGATCTCGGCCAGCGCGGCGATGTTGCCGGGGTGCCGCGCCGACATCTCGAGAACGAGGTAGTCGGTGCGCCGCGTTGCACGCAGCACCGTCCAGGGGTGGCCCAGCTCATTGTTGAACGAGCCGGGCGGGGCCACCACCTCGCCGAGGGGCGCCAGCACGGCGGCCACCAAGTCCTTGGTCGAGGTCTTGCCCGACGAGCCGGTGATCCCGATGATGGTCAGCCCGCCGGCGACCAGTTCGGCCGCGACGGCGCGGGCCAGCTTGGCCAGCGCGGCCAGGACCGCGGCGCCCGATCCGTCGGCGTCGTGCTCGAGCACCCCGGCCCGGCTGTCGTCCGCCCCGGTCGGGGTCACGACGATGGCGGGAACCCCGACCGGACGCGCGGCCAGCACCGCCACCGCCCCGGCCGCGACGGCCGATGGTGCGTGATCGTGGCCGTCAGAGCGGGCCCCCGGCAGCGCCAGGAACAGCCCGCCCGGGCCGACGGCGCGCGAGTCGAACTCGACGGTCCCGGTGACGCGCCGTTCGGCGGCGTCCTCCGGTGTGATGTCGGCCAGTGTGCCGCCGACGATTTCGGCGATTTGGGCGACGGTCAGGTCGATCACCGGCGGGCCTCCAGCGCGCGGGCCAGCTCGACCCGATCGTCGAACGGGCGGGTCTCGGTGGCCCCCTGCTGACCGGTTTCGTGGCCCTTGCCCGCGACCAGCACCACGTCGCCGGGGCCGGCCCAGGCCACCGCGTGTTCGATCGCGGCCCGGCGGTCGCCGATCTCGACGACCTGCGCCGAGCCGCCCGGGGTCCCGGACAGGATCTCCCGGCGGATGGCCGCCGGATCCTCCCGGCGCGGGTTGTCGTCGGTGACGACGACCAAATCGGCCAGTTCCGCGGCGATTTCGCCCATCGGCGCCCGCTTGCCCGGGTCGCGGTCGCCGCCGGCGCCGAACACCACCGCCAGCCGGCGCCCCGGGCCCGCCAGGGCGGTCAGCACCGCGCGCAGCGCCTCGGGCTTGTGGGCGTAGTCGACCAGCGCGAGGAAATCCTGGCCGCGGTCGATCTCTTCCAGCCGCCCGGGGACGCGGGTTTGCAGCAACCCCGGGGCCGCCTGCTCCGGGGAGACGCCCACCGCGTCCAGGATCGCCAGTGCCACAAGGGCATTGGCGACGTTGTAGTGGCCGGGCAGCCGGATGCCGATGCGGTGGTGCACGCCGGCGGGATCCACCGCGGTGAACTCCTGTCCCCCCGGGCCCATCGGCGCCACGTCCACGGCGCGCCAGTCCGCGGGTTCACCGGCGGCGCTGACGGTCGTCGGTTCCTCAGCACGGGCGGCCATCGCGCGACCGGCGTCGTCGTCGACGCACACGACGGCCCGGCGGGCGCGTAGCGGCGACTCGGGATCGAACAGCGCGGCCTTGGCCTCGAAGTAGTCGGCCATGGTGGGGTGGAAGTCGAGGTGGTCGCGCGACAGGTTGGTGAACGCGCCCACCGCGAACCCGGTGCCGTCCACCCGGCCCAGGGCCAGCGCGTGGCTGGACACCTCCATGACCACCGTGTCCACTCCCTGTTCGGCCATGGCCGCGAGCATCGCCTGCAGCGCGGGGGCCTCGGGCGTCGTCAGCGCGCTGGGGATGTCGGCCCCGTCTACGCGGATGCCGATGGTGCCGATTAGCCCGGCCGTCCGCCCGCCGGCGCGCAGGCCCGACTCGACCAGGTAGGTGGTGGTGGTCTTGCCGGACGTTCCGGTGATCCCGATGACCGTGACCTTTTCCGACGGGTTGCCGTACACGGCGGCCGCCAGGCCGCCCAGCACGCCGCGGGGCGTGGGGTGCACCAGGGTAGGCACGGTCGCGACCGTGTCGCCCATCTCGGCGACGCCGGCGGCGTCGGTGAGCACCGCGACGGCGCCGCCGCCGATCGCATCGGCGGCATACCGGGCGCCGTGCGTGGCCGAGCCGGGCAGCGCGGCGAACAGGTCACCGGGCCGCACGTCCTGCGCGCGCAGCGTCACGCCGGTGACCGGGACGTCCGGCACCGCCACCCCGTCGGCCATGACCGCGCCGACCTGCGCCGCCAGCGCGGGCAACCGCAGCCCCGCGTCCGCGGTCGGACGCAACTCGGCGGGCACCGGCACTCTGCTCACACCTCCTGCTGGATGATCCCCATGATCAGCCATGACACCCTACCGAGACGCACCCGGCCGTGACGTTTACCCGCGCCAGCTGGGCTGTCGCCGTGACGGGCTACTGCGCACAGACGGCCGCGAACATTCCCGCCCCCGCGGCCAGCAACACCACGTCGATCAGCAGCGCATAGGTGCGCGGGCGAACGCGGCGCACGACGCCGCGCGCAAGAAAGGGCCCGATCATCAGGGCCGCCCCGATCGCGAGCCCGCGAATCACCACGGTGTTGCTGAGTGCGCCGAACTCACCGAAGGTGGCCATCTTGCCCGTGTAAAGCACCAGCGAGCTGGCCGCCTCGGAGCCGAGAAAGGCACCACCGCTCAGGCCATAACCGGTGAACACGGGAACGCTGAGCGGTCCGGTCGACAGGATCAGGCCGGTGAGGAATCCGACGACGACACCCGCGATCGTGAGCTGCCACAGGCGCACCCGCCACTGCCGTGCCGCTACGAGCCGGCGCACCGGCACCATTGCGAGAAAGAACACGCCCAGCACGCCGTCGACAATCGCTGGCGAGATCGTCAGTAGCGTGTGCGCGCCGACCACCGCCGCGGGTGTGCCCGGCAGCGCGTAGGCGAGTACCGGCCGCCAGCGAATCTGTCGCCACCACGCCGCGACCCGGCCCACGTTGGCCATCACCGCGGCAATACCCATGACGGGCACAGCGATTCGTGGGCCGTACATCGTCACCAGGATCGGCAACAGCAGCAAGGACGATCCGGTGCCGACGAGGCCGCCGAGAGCGCCAGCGCCCAAAGCAACGAGAAACAGAACAACGAGAGCGAACATGCGCGGACCTTCTCGACGACGCGGGGCGCGCCGCCGGAGATCCTCCAGGCTTTTGTCCGTTCAGATGACCGCATCTGTCCCAAAGATGCGGTGGCGTCGCTCGGACCAGTCACGCTCGCACGCCGGAACCCTAGACGCTATCGGGCCCCACGCTAGCACGCTCACGAATCATGGCTGCCTCACCCGAGTTTCAGGTGGCCTGCAGGGTCAGCGGCGGGCCCGGATCCGGCGACAGCGGCACGTTCTCGCGCTGCATCAGCCAGCCCGCGATGTTGTGGAAAAGCGGGGCCGCCGAGTGCCCGGGCGTGCCGTCCGCGTTGCGCTGCGGGTTGTCCATCATGATGCCGATGACGTAGCGGGGATTGTCGACGGTGGCCATGCCGGCGAAGGTGATCCAGTAGACGTCGTCGAAATAGCAGCCGCAGCCCGGGTTGATCTGCTGGGCGGTCCCGGTTTTGCCGGCCATCTGATAGCCGGACACGGCGGCCGACGGCCCGGTGCCCTGCTGGTAGCCCATCGGGTCGCTTTGCACGACGGCGCGGAGCATGCCGCGAACGGTCTGCGCGGTCTGCGGCGACACCACCCGGACACCGTCCGGGTGCGGTTCTTCGGTCCGGGTGCCGTCGGGTGCGATGGTGGCCTTGATGATCCGCGGCGGAACCCGCAGCCCGTCGTTGGCGATCGTCTGGTACATGTCGGTCATCTGCAGCAGGGTCATCGAAAGCCCTTGGCCGATAGGAAGGTTCGAGAAGGTGCTGCCCGACCATTGGTCGATCGGCGGCACCAGGCCTGCGCTCTCACCGGGCAGCCCGACATTGGTGCGCTGGCCCAGACCGAACTTGCGAACCATGTCGTAGAAGCGTTCGGGGCCGACGCGCTGCGCCAGCATCAAAGTGCCGACGTTCGACGACTTTCCGAACACGCCGGTGGTGGTGTAGGGCATCACGCCGTGGTCCCAGGCGTCGTGGATGCTGACCCCGCCCATCTGGATGGAGCCGGGCACGTGCAACACCTCGTCGGGGTTGGACAGGCCGTACTCGATGACCGACGACGCGGTGATCACCTTGTTCACCGATCCCGGTTCGAAGGGCGAGGACACCGCCAGGTTGCCCAGCTGCCGGTCGCCCTGCTTTCCGATGTCCTGGGACGGGTCGAAGGTGTTGTCGTTGGCCATCGCCAGCACCTCGCCCGTCTTCGAGTCCAGCACGACCGCCGAAACGTTGTGCGCCCCAGACAAATTCTTTGCCTGCTGGACCTGCTGCTGGACGTAGAACTGGATGTCGTCATCGAGGGTCAGCTGGACGGTCGAACCGTTGACGGCCCGGTGCCGGTTGCGGTAACTGCCCGGGATGACGACGCCGTCGGATCCGCGGTCATAGGTGACCGAGCCGTCGGTTCCCGAAAGGACGGAATCCAGCGAGTCCTCCAGCCCGAGCAGCCCGTGGCCGTCCCAGTCGATGCCGCCGACGATGTTGGCCGCCAGCGATCCGCCCGGATACTGGCGCAGATCCTGGCGTTCGGAGCCAACCTCCGGAAACTTGTCGGAGATCGCGCTGGCGACGGCGGGGTCGACGGCGCGCGCCAGATACACGAAGTTTTCGTTGCTTTGCAGCTTCTTCAGCACGGTCGCGTAGTCCGGCTTGTTGTTCAGCCGGGTCGAGACCTCTTTGGCCATGTCGCGCAGCCGCTCCTGCGGGTCGGGGGCGGCGGGGTTCTTCTTCTTCGCCTCCTCCAGTTGCTGGTGAATCCGCTTGGGCTGGAACGTCAATGCGCGGGATTCGATGGTGAACGCCAGCTGTTGGTTGTTGCGGTCCACGATGCTGCCGCGGACCGCCTTCTCGACGTCGGTGACCTTCAGCTGTCCGGCCGCCTGGGCGCGCAGCTTCGGGGCGTCGGTGACCTGCAAGACGAACAGCTGCGCCGCCGCGACCGCCATCAGCACCACGATCACCACGTTGCCGGCCCGATGCCGAAAGACGAACGACGCGCCGCGCGTCCCCGCCTCCACGATCTGGCGGGTGCGCCGCTCGCGCGCCGAGTGGCCGACTGCCGCCGCCTCCGTGGGGCGGGTTTGCTTGGCCTGCTTGGCTTTACGGGCCTGCTTCGGCTGCCGGATGTCCTTGGGCTCCTGCGGTTTACGGGGTCGGCGCGTCGGCCGCGCCGACGGCGACCGGCGTGCCCGCCTGTCCTCGCCGCGGCTCATCGGGGGGCACCCGGCGTCGCGCCGGCCAGCGGCCCGAGCTGCTGGCCGTTAGCCGGCGCGCCCGGTTGCGGGGCCTGGGGGGCTTGCGCGGCCGGGCCGGGCATCACCGGCCGCACCGGGACCGGCACCTCCGCGGGCAGCGGGGCGGGCACCGGCGCGGGGGCCGGGATCGGCAGTCCGCCCATGGGAATCGAGACCTCGGCGGGCACCGGAGGCTGCGCCGGGCCCACCGGGGACGGCAGTCCCGGCGTCGGCAGCACGGGCACCACACCCTGGAAGTGCCCGGTGGCCGGGCCGCCGGGCATCCCTGGCAGCGGCGCGACGGGCAGCTGCGCGGGAAGGTGCTGGCCGCCCACGGTCGATGAGCCGTCCGGGGCCCGCAACAGCGCCTCCGGTCCCGACCGCGCCGGCGCGGGCGCGGCGCCGGGCGCCGGCGCAAAGGCCGCCGCGCGCTGACTGCCTGATCGCATCGCCAGGTTTTTGGCGGTGCTTTCCGCACGCAACCGCA
>NZ_LZKK01000059.1 GCF_001672815.1 Mycobacterium sp. E796
GTGCGGGTCATGGTGCGCCCGAAAGCCAACACCCGCAGCATCGACGACCTGCAGGTCACCCGGTTTCAGGGCGACGTGTTCGACACCGACACGGTGCGCGAGGCGATGGACGGCGTCGACGACGTCTACTACTGCGTCGTCGACACGCGCGCCTGGCTGCGTGACCCGTCGCCGTTGTTCCGCACCAACGTGGACGGCCTGCGCAACGTTCTCGACGTCGCCCTGAAACCGGGTGACCTGCAGGTCGTCGATGCTGCGGGTGTTGGCTTTCGGGCGCACCATGACCCGCACGTCGGCGCCGGCGGCGACGAGTTGGCGGGTCACATGCGAACCCAGAAAGCCGTTGGCGCCGATGACGAGCTTGGGTTTCGCGCTCACTGTTGCCCACCGTTCTGTTCCATCCAACGCGCGGCGTCGTCGTCGAGGGTGCCCAGCTGCTGCGCCTTGCGGCACCACTTCAGCCCCGCCCGCAGGAAACGCAGCGGGTTGTAGATGTCTTCTTCACGACTCCACAGGCCGTCGCCGGCATACGTGATGATCGTGATGTTGGTGGCGCTGATGACGCTGCCGTCGCCGGGGTCGCGCATCGGGTTGTCCAGTTCGAGGATGACCCGCCCGGTGGGCGCGTCGATGACCGACCACAGCGTGGGGAACGCGACCATGTGGCTGCCGGGGAAGGTGGTCATCGTTTGCTTGATCCACTCGCGCACCTCGTCGCGACCGTGCATGGTTCCCGCCGCGTGCTCGATGTACTCGACGTCCGGCGTGTACTGCTCTACCCAGGCGTCCCAGTCCCGGGTTTCGGCGGCCCGGGCGACCGTTTCCTCGAATTTCTCGAAGGCGGCGGCGAGTTCGCTGTGCGAGAACGTGGCGGTAGTCATGCCAAAACTAGAACACGTTCTATTGACGTTGTCGAGCAGCGTGCGCCCGCGGCGATCGAGAGCCTTGCCGAGCGTGAAGTGGTTGCGAATTTCTTGCCCTTAGTTTTCGGCAGCAGTTTCACGCGCGGCGGGGCAGCACGGGCCACCGGCGGCGGCGGTTATGCGGAATAATTGGAAGATCGCTTCGGGTTCGGGTAGCGAGACGACAAGAAGGGGCAAGCGATGACAGATCCTCAAAAGGCGATTCTCGCCGGCGGCTGCTTCTGGGGCATGCAGGACCTGATCCGCAAGCAACCCGGCGTGATCTCGACCCGGGTCGGCTACACCGGCGGCGACGTCCGCAACGCGACTTATCGCAATCACGGCACGCATGCCGAGGCCATCGAAATCGTCTACGACCCGGCGGTCACCGATTACCGCGCGCTGCTGGAGTTCTTCTTCCAGATCCACGATCCGACGACGAAGAACCGCCAGGGCAACGACGTAGGGACCAGCTACCGCTCGGCCATCTTCTACCTCGACGACGAGCAAAAGCGGATCGCGCTGGACACCATCGCAGACGTCGAGGCGTCGGGCCTGTGGCCGGGCAAGGTCGTGACCGAGGTCAGCCCCGCGGGCGATTTCTGGGAAGCTGAGCCCGAGCATCAGGACTACCTGGAGCACTACCCCAACGGGTACACCTGCCACTTCGTGCGTCCCGGCTGGAAGCTGCCACGCCGCGCCGCCGCCGGCAGCTGATTCAGTCCGCTGCGGTTCGCCGCCGGTGGACCACGATGCGCCCGCCGTTCTTGGGGGTATAGGCGACACCGCGGGAGTGCCAACGCTCCCCCGGAGCCGTTGTGGTCTCGATCGTGAAGTCGCGCAGCACCGTTCGTAACACTACGTCCATCTCCATGTTGGCGAACGCCGCCCCCACGCAGCGGCGGGTGCCCCCACCGAACGGGATCCACGCGAACGTGGACGGCTTGCCCCCGATGTAGCGCTGCGGGTCGAAGCGCTCCGGCTCGGGATAGACATCGGGATCTTCGTGGATCTGCGAGATGCTCACGATTATCGAATCCCCTTGGGGAAGAACCCATTCGCCGAGCTGGAAGGTTGGCGGAAACACGCGGCGGGCGCAGAAAAGGATGACCGTCCGGGCCCGCTGGACCTCCAGGATCGTCGCCTGACGAAGCTCGTCTCCGCCGTTGTCGGCTTCCTCCACTAGGGCGGCCAGCACGTCGGGGTGGCGGGTCACCCGCTCGAACGCCCACGCCAGCGTGGCCGCTGTGGTTTCGTGCCCGGCGGCCAGGAGCGCGAGCAATTCGTCACCAATGTCCTTGTGCGACATGGGGGAGCCGTCGTCGTAGGTGCTGCGCAGCATGAGCGCGAGCACGTCGGTGCGTTCGGCGAAGTTCGGATCGGCCCGCTCGTCGGCGATGAGCTTGTCGATGATGACGTCGTATTGGCGCCGCCACCAGTCCAGCCGGCCCCACGGGCTGAACCGGCCATATGTCCGTTCGGGTTTCGGCAATACGGCCAGACGCGAGCCCAGGGTGACCCACGGCGGGATGAGACGGCGCAGCTCGTCCAGCTCGGCGCCGTCGGCCCCGAAGACCGCCCGCAGGATGGCGTTGAGCGTGATGCGCATCATCGAGGGGAGCGTCGGGAAGGGCTGGCCCTCCGGCCAATTGGCCGTCTCGCGCAGGGTCTCCTCTTCGATGATGGCCTCGTAATTCTTCATGCTCTTGCCGTGGAACGGCGGTGCCAACAGCCGTCGCCGCTGCCGGTGCTCATCGCGGTCCAACGCGAAAACCGAACCCGAGCCGAACATCCGGCTCAGGTTGGGCTGAATGTTGCCGAGCTCCTCGGGACTGGTGGTGAACACCTGCTTCGCCAACTGCGGGTCACACACGATCACGGCGCGACCGAAAATCGGGATGGTAAGGGTGAAGACGTTGCCGTAGCGGCGCGCCAACCGCTTGATCATCCCGCGCCGCGAGATCGCGAAGCCGATGCCGGACAGCGGCTTTGGGATTCGGGCCGTCGGCGGCATTCTGACGGCGGGAGCCCCCGACGGGGCGATGACGACGTCGCTCATTGCCTTGCTGCTCCCCATATCTGCCCCGAGATCCGGGGGCGGTACCGCGGTGTACCAAAGCCTTTCCGGATACGGTACTCTGTGGTACCAAGCCTGACAAGGTGGCGAACTCGCCGAAGGGGGCGTCCGTGACATCGGCGGTTGACGACGCGGTCCTGGCCGACCCGGAATCGGATCCGTTTCGGCGCCGGCTGCTCGACGGCCTCGCCGCCTCGATCGGCGAGCGCGGCTACCGCGCCAGCACCGTCGCCGACATCGTCCGCCACGCCCGCACGTCCAAGCGCACCTTTTACGACCAGTTCGCGAGCAAGGAAGAGTGCTTCCTGGAGCTGCTGCGGGCCGACATCGAAACGCTCGGCGAGAACATCGCCGAGGCCGTCGACCCGGAGGCCGACTGGCACCTGCAGATTCGCCAGGCCGTCGAGGCCTATGTCGAGCACATGGAGGCCCGCCCGGCCATCACCTTGAGCTTGATTCGTGAGCTCCCGTCGCTGGGCGCCGTCGCCCGCCCGGTCCAGCGCCGCGGGGTGCAATTGCTGTCCAACCTGCTGATCGACCTCAGCGCCAGCCCGGGATTCCGGCGCGCGGAGCTGCCGCCGCTGACCGCGCCGCTGGCCGTGATCCTGTTGGGCGGCCTGCGCGAGCTCACCGCGCTGGCCGTCGAGGACGGCAAACCGGTGCGCGGGATCGTCGAACCGGCAGTGGACGCGTCGATAGCCCTGCTCGGGCCGCGTGCCTAGGCTCTTCGCAGAACCCACAGACGGAGGATGCGATGCGGCTATCGACCCGGAACCAACTCAAAGGAACCATCACCGAGGTCGATCTCGGCGCCGTGATGGCAATCGTGAAGGTCAAGCTCGACGGCGGCGATCAGATCGTCACGTCCTCGGTCACCAAGGACGCGGCGGTCGACCTCGGCCTGACGGTCGGTCAGCCCGCGACCGTGTTCATCAAGTCCACCGAAGTCACCATCGGCGTCGAATAGCGCCGCAGCAGTTTAACTTTCGCCGCGAAGGAACGCGCGCAGCCGGTCAAGCACCAGCTCGGGTCGCTGCTCGACGATCCAGTGGCCGACGCCGTCGACCAGTTCGACCTTGAAATCGCTTATCCGGTCGCCGTATCCGTCCACCAGGTCCGGTGTGAGCACCGGGTCTTTCGTTCCACACAGCCAGCGGACCGGCACGTCGACGCGGGCGTCGTCGTATTCGCCGCGCATCCAGCCCAGCAGCTCCTTCGTCTGAAAAGTGCGATACCACTTCGAACCGGCCACCGCGTGCCCCGGTTGGCGCATGCACTCGATGTAGAAGCGGACGTCTTCCTCGGGCACGAGGTAGCCTCCGCCGACCCAGGACGCCAGCAGCCGGTAGAACCTCGCCTTGGGATCGCCGATCAAACGCGGACCGATTACCGGCAGCATGATCGGGACCTGGTACCAGAACCGCCAGATGTTGCGGAGCATCGTAAGGTCGCGCTTCAGGTACGGCGCAGCGGTGTTCATGCCGAGGTACCCGGTGACCTTCTCCGGATGGCGCAGCATCATGATGAACGCGATCGGGCCACCCCAGTCGTGGGCGGCGAGCGTGACCGTGGCGACCCCCAGGCGGTCCAGCACCGCTGCGAGGTCGTCGGCCATGTCGTTCTTGCGGTAGTCCGAGCGGGGCGCCGAGCTCCAGCCCGCGCCGCGCAGGTCGGGACACAACACCCGGTAGCCGTCGGCGGCGAGCGGAGGAATCAATTCATGCCATTCCCACCAGTTTTGGGGGAAGCCGTGCACCAGCATCACTGCCGGCCCGGTTGCGGGGCCCGCGTCGGCGACGTGGATCGTCACCCCGTCGCCGAGTTCCACGTACCTGTGTTCGACACCGTTCAGCGCGGGCATAGCGACCATGAATTGAAAACGTAGCCGACCGCCGCCTCAGCAGAGGAACCGGTCGACGTATGGCGCGAAGCGCTCCCGCAGGGCGTCCTCCGTTAACCCGAACATCTCGTACGACGTCTCGACGTTGCCCAACCGGCCGCGCTGATGCCCCGCCAGGTAGCCGGCGACCGCCGCGCGCGCCTGGTCGGTGAACGGTTCGCCGGCCAGCCCGTAGACCCGCTCCGCCACACCGAGCTCGTCGGCCATGAAGTCGTCGAAGCGGATGTCGACCGAGCGTTCGGGGCCGATCGTGTCGCGGTCGTGGACCAGCGCGCTAAGCATGTGATCCAGGCGGTCGACCCACTGCTCGGCGATCTGCCCCACCGGCACGGGCGAGCGGTGCATGCGCGCGGAGTAGGTGATCATCGCGATCATCGACAACGCCACCGGGACCGGATCGCGATGGGTGAACACCACGATGCTGCCCGGAAAAACCCGGTCCAGCACCGGCACCTGCTCGAGATGCTGCGGCGACTTGAGCAGCCAGCGCCGCCCGCCGCGCAGGAACTGCATGGCCTTGAGCTGCCTGGCCAAATACTCGTAGTGGGGTGTCTGATCGTGCGCCTGGTAGTAGGCGCGCCAGCGCGGCGCCTCGGCGAGGGTCTCGAAGAGCATCGTCGAGAAGTCGTTGGCCAGCAATTGGATTTCCTCGTGCACGTGGTCTGTGGTCATCTCGTGCATCAGCGGGAAATAAGGCATCACCGTGTTGATGACCGAGACCCCGACGTCCATGCGGGTGCGCCGTGGATCGGGCTCGATTCCCGCCTCAGACGGCAAAGGAAACGGCTCGACGCTCTCCCAATACGGCATGGTGCGAAAGGTGGGCGCCGCGGCGAGCAGGTTGTGCAGGTGGGTGGTGCCGGTGCGGGGCAGGCCGGCGATCACGACCGGCGGTTGCAGTTCGATGTCGTCGATCTCGGGATGCCGGCGCAGCAGGTCGGTGAACAACAGCCGGTTCTTCAGCAGCTGCACCAACTGCGCGAAAAAGTTGACCACCCCGGCCGCATGCAGCCCGTCGATGGCCCGCAGGTCGGCGAGGTAGACGTCGAGTCGTTCTCGGTAGTCGTCCGCGCCGAAATCGTCCAGGCCGGTGTCGGCGCTGGCGTGCAAGTGCAGGGCATCGGCATCAAGCGGACAGTCCGGGGCCATCGTGGCCATCATGTCGAGAATCTGCTGGCCTTCGGCACCGAATCGGGGCAGGGCCAGGTCGTCGAGGGGAACTGAGCGAACGGCTTCGGTCACGGCGACTTATGTTACTCTGAGTTTCGTAATGACGATAGACTTTGGCCGACCCCGTGACCCGCGTATCGACGCCGCGGTACTGCGCGCGACCGTCGAACTTCTCGCGGAAACCGGTTACTCGGGCCTGTTGGTCTCGGCCATCGCCAAGCGGGCCGGCACCAGCAAGCCCGCGATCTACCGGCGCTGGCCGAGCAAGGCGCACCTCGTGCACGAGGCGGTGTTCCCGATCGGCGCCGCGACCGCGGTTCCCGACACCGGATCGCCGCCCGACGACCTGCGCGAAATGGTTCGCCGCGCAATGGCTTTCCTGACGACGCCGGCAGCCCGCGCGGCACTGCCGGGGCTGGTCGGCGAGATGGCCGCCGACCCGACCCTGCATTCGGCGCTGCTGGAGCGGTTCGCCGACGTCATCGCCGGTGGCCTGGCCGAGTGGTTGCAGGCCGCGGCCGCGCGCGGCGAGGTGCGGGCCGACGTCAGCGCCGCCGAACTCGCCGAGGCTGTCGCGGGCCTGACCCTGGTCGCCCTGCTCACGCGCGCCAAAGAACTCGACGACGCGTGGGTCGACCGCACCACCACGCTGCTACTGAAGGGAATCAGCACATGACGCACGACTCGACGGCCGCGTGGCAGGAACTGCTCGCCACCCTGGGCGCCCTCGACCGCTCCTTCCTCGAGGGCGACCGCGCCGTCACCGACGATCGCCACGTCGCCGACGGCTACCGCATGCTTGCCGCCACACTCGGGGTGGCCTTCGACGCCTACCTGTTCCCCGAGCCCGGGCGCCCTCAGTTCGTCGCGGTGAACACGCCGTTTCGGCGCGATCGCCGGTGGGGCGGCGACAACACCGACGCCTACTACTTTTTCTGCCCGGTCGACCCGAAGCGGCGCTACCGCATCAGCGGCAATCGCGGTGACAGCGTGTACTTTTCGGTGACGGCCTACAACGAACCCACGCCCGGTGCGTGGTCGGACCGGGTCGTCGCGATCGTCCGCGACAGCGACCTCGATGTCGACGCCGACGGCAACTTCAGCTTCGAATTCCCCCCGACGCCGGACGCGGCCGTGCTGATGACCCGCGACTACCAGGCCGACCCACTGACCGGGCGCCCGGTCGTGTGGAACATCGAGGCGCTCGACGAGCCGGACCCGATCCGGCACGGCGACGCCGAGACCGCGACGAGCCTGCGAGCCGCGGCCACCTGGCTGCGCACCATGTTCGCCATCGTGCCGCTGGCCGTCGGCACTCGAGCGGACAAAGAGCACGCGCTCGGGCACGAGACCGCGCATGCGGCAAACGAATTCGCCGAGCCCTATCAGGTGCCCGACGCCAACTTCGGTTGGTCGGCGCGTGACGCGTGCTATTCCTACGGGAGTTTCGTGCTCGACGACGACGAGGCGCTGATCATCACCCACCGACCGCCGGCGTGCCGGTTCTGGAACATGGTGGTGTGGAACCAGTTCATGGCCACCTATGGCGCGGACGATGCGAGGTGTTCCATCAACGGCAGTAGCGCCGCGCTCAACGGCGATGGCTCGGTGACGATCGTGTTGTCCCGCGGCATGACCACCCACCCGAATTCGCTGACCACGCTGGACTATCCGCGCGGCAACCTCGCGTTCCGGTGGTTCCTGGCCGACGGGGTGCCGGCGCGGCCCGAGGTGAAACTCGTGAAAGCAGCCGAGGCGCCGACGCAGCCGTACTAGGTTGCCGGCCGCCGAGTGTGTGGCTAAGTACGAAAACCGCCTCGAATTCGTCCATACCCGCCACGGTCGAGATATCAGCCGACCTCGCGGACCAGCTCGATAGCCCGTCCCAGAGTGCCGAGCTTCGCCTCTAGCGTTTCCCCGGCGGGATACAACCGCACGGTGTCGACGCCGGCGTCGCGCCAGACCGCGAGACGCGCCCGGACCATCTCCTCGGTTCCGATCAGCGTGGTGGCCAGCACCATCTCATCGGTCACCAACCCGGCGGCGCCGTCGCGGTCGCCCCGCTGCCACCGCTCCCGAACCTCGTCCGCGACGTCGGCCCAGCCTTGCCGGCTGTAGGCCTGGTTGTAGAAATTCGTGCTCGACGACCCCATGCCGCCGAGGCTGAAGGCGAGATCCTTCTTGCGGCCCGCGACCATCTCGCGCAGCTCGTCCTCGTCGGCGGCGAAGGCGACCTCGGCCCCCTGGCAGATGTCGATGTCGGCGCGAGTGCGGCCCGCGGCCGCCAGCCCCTCGTCGAGGTGGGAGAAGTACGCGTCGTCAGCGCCCTCCGGAACGAAGCTGGTGCCCAGCCATCCGTCGGCGATGCGCCCGGTCAGCCGCAGCATCGCCGGTGACAGCGCCGCCAGGTAGATCGGAATGTTGTGCTCGGCCCGGGTTGACAGTCGCATCGGCACCCCCTCGCCGCCGGGCCGGGGAATCTGAAACTCCTTGCCGGAGTGCGAGATCTTGCCTCCCGCAAACACCTGCCGCACGACGTCGACAGTTTCGGCCATCCGCGCCAGTGGTCGGCCGAACGACACCCCGTGCAGACCCTCGATCACCTGGGGACCCGAGGCCCCCAGCCCGAGCAGGAACCGCCCGCTCGACAGGTTCGACAGCGTGATCGCGGTTTGTGCCACCATGACGGGCGACCGGACGCCGAGCTGCAGGACGCCCGAACCGAGCAGCATCCTCTCGGTCCGCGCCGCGAGGTAGCCCAGCGCCGAGGCCGCGTCGGCGCCCCAGGCCTCGGCCACCCAGCACACGTCGAGGCCCAGCCTTTCCGCCTCGACGGCAAACTCGACGACTTCGGCTGCGGCGCGGGACAATTCGACCGTCGTCGCGGTGCGCATCAACGCACCCCGTGCTCGGCGAGCCTCTTGAGCGCGGCGAGCGTCTTGCCGATCGCGCCCTCGAACTCCCGCATGCGCACGAAGACGATCTTTTCCTCTTTGTCCGGCATCGAATCGATGGCCACCGACAGTCCGGACCGCCCGGGCCCCATCTGCATCCAAAAGCTCAGCAGGGTGCCGCCGTCGCGGGGCGTCAACCGGAACCGCCAGGTCGCGGACGGATTATCGGGTTGGCCGACGGCCCAGGCGAATACGCGCGGGGCATCGCACGCGACGATCTGCGAGGTGGTGCTCCACTGGCCGAACGCGTCGTGCTCGTTGTGTCCGACGAAGCGGGCGCCGACGCGGGGCCGGTCCGAGCCGTCGGCCCACTGCACGGCCTTCAGCTCGTTGCTGAACGTCGGCATCAGCTCGATGTCGGAGACCAGATCCCAGACCCGCTCCGGGTCGGCATCGATCCACGTCGACGCCTCCACCGTGGGGGTGTCCGCGTAGCGTGCGCCGGTCCATTCCACGGACCTCATTGTCCCCCCGAAAGGTCCCGAGGCAATGCCCCGGGACCGAAGCGGGACTCATACGTTATGCGGCGACCGGAAGCCGATCGGCGGGGCGGTCGCCACCGGGTTTCCGCACCCAAGAGTCCGGAAAGGTCAGCTTGACGATCTTGCGGACGACGGTGCCGAATTGGCGCACCAGCGGGCCGCGGTTATAGGGGATGCCGTAGCGCCGGCAGATTTCCTGCACCTCGGGTGCGATCTCGGCGTACCGTCGAGCCGGCATGTCCGGGAACAGGTGGTGCTCGATCTGGTGCGACAGGTTGCCGGACAGCAGGTGAAAGAGCTTGCCCCCGGTCAGGTTTGCCGATCCCAGGACCTGACGGAAGTACCACATGCCGCGGGATTCGTCCTTGGTCTCCTCGACGGTGAATTCCTGGGTGCCGTCCGGGAAGTGGCCGCAGAAGATGATCATGTACGACCAGACGTTGCGCATCAGGTTGGCCGAGAGGTTGCCCGCGAAGACGAACGGCGCGAAGGGCCCGGCGAGCAGCGGGAACGCGACGTAGTCCTTGAGCGTCTGGCGCCGGGTCTTCTTCCAGATCTCCTGCAGCACCTCGCGTTTGTCGCGCAGCCGGATCTCACCGGAGCGGATGCGCTCGGTTTCCAGCTCGTGCAGCGCGACGCCGTACTGGAACAGCACCATCAGCAGGAACGCGTAGACCGGGTTGCCGAGGTAGTAGGGGTGCCATCGCTGGTCTTCGCTCATCCGCAGGATGCCGTAGCCGATGTCGCGGTCCATCCCCACGATGTTGGTGTGGGTGTGGTGCATGTAGTTGTGCGAGTGCCGCCATTGATCGGCGGGGCAGGCGGTGTCCCACTCGAACGTGCGGCCCGAGATCGTGGGGTCACGCATCCAGTCGTACTGACCGTGCATGATGTTGTGCCCGATCTCCATGTTGTCGAGGATTTTCGACACGCCCAGCAGCACGGTGCCCAGCGGCCACGCCGGCGGCAGGAACAGCAGCGCGCGTCCGCCGACCTCCAGCGCGCGCTGGGTCTTGATGACGCGGCGGATGTAGTCGGCGTCCGCTTCGCCCAGTTCCGCCATCACGCGCTCCTTGATGGCGTCGAGTTCGCGGCCGAATTCCTCGGCCTGCTCGGGTGTCAGGGTGATCGTGTTCTGTGTCATGGCATTTCCTTTCAACTCGTGAAAGTTGGGAAGCTAGAGGGATAGGTCGACGTCGCCGACCGGGACGGACACGCAGATCTGCACGTCCTCGTCGGGTTGGGTCGACACCGCGCCGGTGATCAGGTTGCGCACCGTTCCGGCGGTCTTGCGCCGCGTGCAGGTGTGGCAGATGCCCATCCGGCACCCGTTCTGCGGCGTCAGGCCGGCGGATTCGGCCTGCTCCAGGAGCGAGCGACCGTCGTCAACGACGTCGATCCCGCTGTCCGCGAACGTGATTCGCCCGCCCGACGGGTTCGCCGGTGCGTCGAAGACGGGCGGCACGAAGCTCTCGGTGTAGACGTTGTCGCAGTGCTCCCGCACCGCCTCGACCAAAGCCGTTGGCCCGCAGACGAACACCACATCGGGGTCGGGCATCGCGGCGGCCAGGTGCTCCGGTCCGAAACGCCCGGTGAGGTCGCCGGCGCCGGCGCGGGTGTAGCCGTGCAGCACGCGCACACCGGGCCGATCGTCGTGGGCGGCGAGTTCCTCGCGGTAGCACGCCTCCGCGGGGGTGCGGGCGTAGTGCACGAACGCGACCTCGCCCCGATGATGCTCGGCGATCAGCGTGCGCAGCATTGCCATCACCGGCGTGATGCCGCTTCCGCCGGAGACGAACAGGATCCGCTGCGGGCGCGCCTCGGGCAGGACAAAGTCACCGCCGGTCCCGGCCAGGCCGACCACCATGCCGCGGCGGGCCCGTTCGTACAGGTAGCTCGACATCACCCCGCCGTCGTGGTGGCCGATCGTCAGCTCGAGGTTGGCGCTGCCTTCAGCGTTGGCCGGCGAGTAGCAGCGGGTGTGGCGGCGACCGTCGATGTCGACCGCGAGGTTGACGTACTGACCCGCCTTGAGTGTGTGGGTCGACGCGAAGGCCTCGTTGGGAGCGAGCGTGAGGGTGACGCTGCGCGGCGTGGTGCGGCGCACGTCGACGACCTTGGCGCGGGCCTCGCCCAGCGTCCAGGTCGGCGCCACCAGCTCGGTGTAGCGGTCCACACCGTGCGGACCGGTGAGGAGGTCTAACAGGTCTGAGCCCAGGACGCGCTTGCGCAGGGTTTGCGCGAGGTTCCGGGTCGAAGTCTGAGTGAACATATGTACACCGTGCGTCCGCCCACCGCAGGTAGTCAAGGGTTTTGTGCACGTTTGTGGTAGGGTTCACATAGTGAACAGCCGTACTCCTAGCTCACGTTCGCATCGGTCGGGCCGAGAACGCTCACGCGAGAACCCGTCGCGCGAGGAGCGCAAGGAGGCCACGCGCCGCGCCATCATCGCCGCGGCCCTCAAGCTGCTGCAGGACCGCAGCTTTTCCAGCCTGAGCCTGCGCGAGGTGACCCGTGAGGTCGGGATCGTGCCCGCGGCCTTCTACCGTCACTTCGAGTCGATGGAGGCCCTCGGGCTGGTGCTGATCGACGAGTCGTTTCGCACCCTGCGCGACACCTTGCGCGGTGCGCGGACCGGCCGACTGGATCCGAACCGGGTGATCGAGTCGTCGGTCGATACCGTCATCGCCAGCATCACCGACCGCCGCGAGCACTGGCGGTTCATCTACCGGGAACGCTCGGGCGGGGTCACCGTGCTGCGCTACGCCATCCGCACCGAGCTGCGGCTGATCACCTCCGAACTGGCCACCGACCTGGCCCGCTTCAACAGGCTCAACGAGTGGAGCACCGAGGACCTCAACGTCCTGGCGACCTTGTTCGTGAACTCGATGATCGTCATCGCCGAGGCGATCGAGGACGCTCAGACCACCGAGGCACTGGAAGACATCCGGCGGCTCGCCGTCAAGCAGCTGCGGATGATCACCATCGGCATAGCCGACTGGCGAAGCGCTCCCTAGCGGCGGTCACTTCGTCAAACGGAGTGAACAACCGAGCACTAAATTTCGGTCTGTTCGTCGACGACCTCGAACAGCGATTCGCCGTCCTCGGGGGTGCCGTCGATTTGGGAACGGTGTGCGCGCCCGGGGCCGCCGTCATCGGCCGCGTCGACCGCCGCGGGCGCGCCGGTTAACACGTCCGGCTCCTCTTCGGCCAGCCGCTGGTCGAGGGATTCGCCCTCCCGCTCCTCACGGGCGGTCATCCCGAACCGGTCGGCTTCGCTCCAGCCTTCGGGCGGATCGACGACGATGTCGCCGTCGTCGTTGCGCAGCTCGTCGGAGTCGGTGCCTTCGCTCGGGTTGAGGGTGTCGCCGGGACCGCCCTCCTCGGGAAAGTCGCCGTTGTCGATAGCCATATGGGTCGGTTGCCCCTGGCCCCGGCGATTAAAACTTTCGCAATTCCCGATGTGACCGACCCCGCAGGCGAATACGCTGCATCTTCCGGGCAACTTCATTGAGCGAGAAAGTCGCGGCACATGTTCTTTGGTCCAACTCCGGTCGCAGCGGCCTTTTTGGGGGCTGGGGCGGTGATCGGCGGAATCGGGCTTGCCGCGCCGGCCCTGGCCGACGCCGCAGACGATTCCTTCCTCCAGGCCCTCGATGGCAACGGCATCCAGTACGGCAGCGTCGACAACGCGATGTTCGTGGCCAGGGCTTACGTGTGCGACCAGCTCGCCGCCAACCCGGGTGAACCGATGAACGATGTCGTAGCCGGCGTGGCCGGTTATACCAACTGGTCCAACGCCGACAGCGCCTCCTTCACCGCGTCGGCCATCACCGCCTACTGCCCGCAGTACCAATACATGGCCAGTGGGCCGACAAACGTGCCGATTTCCTAGGCACCGTTCTACCGCGGGTTCCGCCACATCGCCCACAAGGTCGGGCCGCCGTCGGGCAATTCGATCTCGCGGGTAACGGTGAACCCGAAACGTTCGTAGTACGGGACGTTTTCGGGCTTGCTCGACTCGAGATACGCCGGGCAATATTCGGCATCGCAGCGGTCGAGCCGGGACCGCATCAGGGCCTGGCCGAAACCCTGCCCCCGGACCGCCGGGTCGCTCCCGATCACGGCGAGGTACCAGTGCGGTTCCTCGGGATGTTCCCGCTTCATGAGTTCCTGCACGGTGCGCGCCCTCGCCGAATCCGACCCGAAGACCCGGATAAAGCTCGGCAGCATCGCCAGCTCTTCCCAGCGCGACTGCCTCCACCGACCCGGCGGATCCCACAACGACGCGGCGCCGACGCCCGGCCCGTCGCAGGCGACCTCCACACCGCCTCCGGCCAGATGATGGCGGCGCGTCAGCGTCCCGAACAGCCGGATCAGCTGCGCGGGCCGCGCGTCGTCGTCGGGCAGCATCCAGGTGGTGACGGGGTCGTCGTAGAACGCGCGGGCCAGGGTGCGTGACAGTTCGCGGATGTCGGCTTTGCGCGCCGGGCGCGCGTGCGGGGCCACCAACGCCACGTTAGTGGGTGTGGCGAGCAGCATGCGGGGTATGCCGGTCCGGTGACCGGCATCTCGCGGCGAAGGCTCTGGCGGATGGCCGCCGGCGTGGGCGCGCTCGGCGCTGTCGGACTGCCGCAGGCCTGCGGGAAGCCCGGGTCCGACCGCGGCAAACCGACCGCGCCGCCGCCGGCCGCGGGCAAGGGCGTGGGCGTGGTGCTCTCGCACGAGCAGTTCCGCACCGACCAACTCGTCGCGCAGGCCCGGGCCGCCGAGCAAGCCGGCTTTCAGTACGTGTGGGCCAGCGATCACATCCAGCCGTGGCAGGACGACGAGGGCCACTCGATGTTTCCCTGGTTGACCCTGGCCCTGGTCGGCAGCGCCACCAGCCGAATCTCGTTCGGCACCGGGGTGACCTGCCCGACCTATCGCTATCACCCCGCCACGGTGGCCCAGGCGTTCGCCTCGCTGGCGATCCTCAACCCGGGACGAGTGTTCCTGGGATTGGGCACCGGCGAACGGCTCAACGAACAGGCCACCACAAATGCGTTCGGCAATTACGCCGAGCGTCATGACCGACTCATCGAGGCGATCGGACTGATCCGCCAGCTGTGGAGCGGTTCGCGAATCTCCTTTGCCGGCCGCTACTTTCAGACGAACGCTTTGAAGCTCTACGACACACCACCGACGCCGCCACCGATCTTCGTCGCCGCCGGCGGGCCCAAGAGCGCGAAGCTGGCCGGTCAGTACGGCGACGGCTGGATCACGCAGGCCCACGACGTGACGAACTCGACCTTGCTCGCCGCATTCGGCGCGGGTGCGCAGGCCTCCGGGCGGGACGCCGCCAATTTGGGTAAGCGTGCCGAACTTTTCGCGGTCGTCGGCAACAACGACGTGGCCGCCCGCGCCGCGACGCTGTGGCGCTTCACCGCCGGCGCCGTCGACCAACCGAACCCCGTCGAGATCCAACGCGCCGCCGAGGCCAATCCCATCGACAAGGTACTGGCGAACTGGGCGGTCGGCACCGATGCCGCGGCCCACATTGGCGCGGTACAAAGGGTTCTCGACGCCGGGGTGATCCCCTTTCTGCACTTCCCCCAGGAGGACCCCGTCGCCGCGATCAACTTTTACGGCGGCAACGTCTTGCCCAAGCTGCGCTGAACCGGCCCGGGTTAGAACCAGCAGAAGCCCGTTGCCATTGCGCAGCGCGTCATCGAGAGCCGCGGCGACGTCTGATCGCTTTCCGCCGCGATCTACGATGGGGTGGCTTATCAACGAGTCCGGTGCGGCGCTGCACCGGGGAACGGTTGGCCACGGTGTGGGACTTCGAAACTGACCCGGAATACCAGGCGAAGCTGGACTGGGTCGAAAAGTTCATGGTCGACGAGCTGGAACCGCTCGATCTGGTCGCGCTCGACCCGTATGACAAGAAGAACGCCGAGATGATGGCGATCATGAGGCCGCTGCAGCAGCAGGTCAAGGACCAAGGCCTGTGGGCCGCGCATCTGCGGCCCGAGCTGGGCGGTCAGGGCTTCGGTCAGGTCAAGCTGGCGCTGCTCAACGAGATCCTCGGACGCTCCCGGTGGGCACCTTCGGTCTTCGGCTGCCAGGCACCCGATTCGGGCAACGCCGAGATTCTCGCCCTTTTCGGCACCGACGAACAGAAGGCCCGCTACCTGCAGCCGCTGCTCGACGGCGAGATCACCTCGTGCTACTCGATGACCGAGCCGCAGGGCGGTTCGGATCCGGGGATGTTCGTGACAACGGCGACCCAGGACGGGGACGACTGGGTCATCAACGGCGAGAAGTGGTTCTCCAGCAACGCCAAACACGCGTCGTTCTTCATCGTGATGGCGGTGACCAAACCCGACGCGCGGACGTACGACAAGATGTCGCTGTTCATCGTTCCGGGCGAGACGCCGGGCATCGAGATCATCCGTAACGTGGGCGTGGGCGGCGAGTCGGGAAGACACGGCTCGCACGGCTACGTCCGCTACAACGACGTCCGGGTGCCGGCCGATCACGTGCTGGGCGGCGAGGGCCAGGCATTCATGATCGCGCAGACGCGACTCGGCGGTGGCCGCATCCACCACGCGATGCGCACGATCGCCTTGGCGCGCAAGGCATTCGACATGATGTGCGAGCGGGCGGTGTCACGTAAGACCCGGCACGGCCACCTGTCCGACTTCCAGATGACCCAGGAGAAGATCGCCGACAGCTGGATCCAGATCGAGCAGTTCCGGCTGCTGGTGCTGCGCACCGCGTGGTTGATCGACAAGCACCACGACTACCAGAAGGTGCGCCGCGACATCGCGGCGGTGAAGGTCGCCATGCCGCAGGTGCTGCACGACGTCGCGCAACGGGCCATGCACCTGCACGGCGCGCTCGGCGTCTCCGACGAGATGCCGTTCGTCAAGATGATGGTCGCGGCCGAGTCGCTGGGCATCGCCGACGGCGCCACCGAGCTGCACAAGATGACGGTCGCCCGGCGGACGCTGCGCGAATACCAGCCCGTGACAACGCCGTTCCCGTCTGCGCACATACCGACCCGGCGCGCCGAGGCGGAGGCCAGGCTGGCCGAGCGTCTGGAACACTCGATCGCCGAGTTCTAACCGCGAGCAGACGCAAAAGCCCCCAATTCCAGCGCGAAATGGGGGCTTTTGCGTCTGCTCGCCGTACTAGGAGATGTAGCGGACGATGCTTTCGGCCACGCACGCCGGCTTGGGCGCACCCTCGATCTCGATCGTCGTCGACACCGTCGCCTGAACGGCGCCGTCACCCAGGTCGTCGACGCTGACCAGCGAGCTCTGCGCGCGAACGCGCGAGCCGACCGGCACCGGGGCGGGGAAGCGAACCTTGTTGAGGCCGTAGTTGATTGCGAGCTTGATCCCTTTCACGGTGTACATCTCGTGCTGCAGCCGCGGCAGCAGCGAAAGGGTCATGAAACCGTGGGCGATGGTCTTGCCGAACGGACCGGCCGCCGCCCGTTCCGGGTCGACGTGGATCCACTGGTGATCGCCGGTCGCGTCGGCGAACAGGTTGACGTCTTCCTGGGTGATGGTCACCCAGTCGCTCTGCCCGATCGTCTCGCCCGCCGCCGCGGCGAGGTCCGCTACTGATTCGAAGGTGCGCATTGGTCCTCCTCGGGATGCTGTCGATGCCCGCAAGCACCCTATCGGAGCCGATCGCGGCCGTTTCGCGCGCCGCTGCGCGGGAAACCTGGATCCCATGCCGGAAAACAAGGGCCACAGGGCCGAGGAAGACGTCGAGCCCGAAGTGCACGAGGCTCGATCACGGGCCGCCGAAGGCGACGACGGGTCGTACGTGGGCGCGGCCGGTTCCGACGACACGTTCGACGCGGGCGAGACGGGCGCCGAGGCGCGCAGCCAGGACCGCTAGCGGTAGCGCAAGATGGCGGCGTGAGGCTGCTGCTTATTGCCGACACCCACGTCCCGCGGCGCGCCCGCGACCTGCCCGCGCGGGTATGGGACGAGGTCGCCGCGGCCGATGTGGTGGTGCATGCCGGCGACTGGGTATCGACCGACCTGCTCGACGCGCTGGAAACCCAGGCCGCGCGGCTGGTCGCGTGCTGGGGCAACAACGACGGGCCGGCGTTGCGGGCCCGGCTGCCGGAGCGTGCCGACGCCACGCTCGACGGGCTGCGCCTGACCGTGGTCCACGAGACAGGTGCCGCGAGCGGCAGGGACGCGCGGATGTCGCGGCTCTACCCCGACCGCGACGTGCTGGTGTTCGGCCACAGCCACGTCCCGTGGGATACCACGACGCACACCGGACTGCGCCTGCTCAATCCGGGTTCACCCACAGATCGTCGCCGGCAACCGTTCTGCAGCTACATGACCGCCGGCGTCGACAATGGGACGTTGACCGACGTGGTCCTGCATTCGCTCGAAAAGTAGCTGGGAGCTAGCCCCCACACAGCTCGTACCCATATTTAGCTCGTAAACAGAGGTATATGGGGGCAGTGAAGTCCGATGTGGTCGCCGAGCTGTTCGGCGTCGTCGGCAGGTTCCGCCGGCAACTTCGCCGGTCGGCCGGCCGTGGGCTCGACTCCGCGCGGCTGTCCGAGGCCCAGGCGGAGCTGCTGTGGCTGGTCGGACGGCGACCGGGGATCTCGGTCAGCGCCGCCGCGGCGGAGCTCGGCCTGGTGCCCAACACCGCGTCGACCTTGGTCTCCAAGCTGGCCGGCAACGGACTGCTGATCCGGACCGTCGGCGAATCGGACCGCCGCGTCGGCCAGCTGCGGCTCGCCGAACCCACCCAGCAGCTCGTCGACGCATCTCGGGCCGCGCGCCGGGCACTGGTCGCCGAGGTACTCGGCGAGCTCGATGACGATCAAATCGAGTCCCTGACAAAGGGATTGGAGGTTCTTGACACCATGACCCGACTACTCCAGGAACGGCGCTCATGAGCGAACGACTGCCGATGGCCATCGACGGCCGGAACCTGACCTACCGGTACGGCCAGTTCACCGCGGTCGATGACGTGACGTTGCAGGTGCGCCCGGGCGAGACGATGGGCCTGCTGGGACCCAACGGTGCCGGAAAGACGACGCTAGTCCGCATGCTCACCACGTTGACGCCGGTGCAGCGCGGCGAATTGCGCATCTTCGGCATGGACGCCCGCCGCCAGACCATCGACATCCGCAGCAACATCGGCTATGTGCCCCAACAACTTTCGGTCGAACCCGCGTTGACCGGGCGGCAGAACGTGCAGTGGTTCGCGCGCCTCTACGGGGTGCCGCGCGCCTGCCGGTCCGAACGGGTGGAACAGGCGCTAGCCGCCATGGAACTGCTCGACGTGGCCGACCGGCGGGCCGGGGCGTACTCCGGCGGCATGGTGCGCCGCCTGGAGGTGGCGCAGGCGCTGGTCAACCGCCCGTCGCTGCTTGTGCTCGACGAGCCGACGGTGGGGCTGGACCCGATCGCCCGCGACGGTGTCTGGCAGCAGGTGCGGAGCATGCAGGCCCAGTTCGGCATGACGGTGCTGCTCACCACCCACTACATGGAGGAGGCCGACGCGCTGTGCGATCGGGTCGCGCTGATGCACCGCGGCCGGCTGCGCGCCGTGGGCACGCCCGCGAAGCTGAAGGCCACCGTGTCGCCCGGCGCCACGCTCGAGGACGTGTTCCGCCACTACGCGGCCGAAGACCTGTCCGGCCAGACGGAATCGTCCGGCTCCTTCCGTGAGATCCGTTCCAGCAGAAAGGTTGCCAGCCGTGCCAGTTGACATCGCACCCAAAGTCCCGGCGGCCACCCTGGTTCGCGCCCCGCGCGGCTGGCAACGGGTCCAGGCGACGCTGGCGCGGGTCGGGGCGTTCGCGATCGTGGAACTGCAGAAGCTGCAGCACGACCGGACCGAACTCGTCACCCGGATGGTGCAGCCCGCGCTGTGGCTGCTGATCTTCGGCACGACGTTTTCCAAGTTGCACGTCATCCACACCGGGTCGGTGTCCTACCTCGCCTTCCTGGCGCCGGGGATAATCGCGCAGTCGGCGCTGTTCATCTCGATCTTCTATGGCATACAGATCATTTGGGACCGCGACGCCGGCGTGCTGGCCAAGCTGATGGTGACGCCCGCGCCCGCGTCCGCGCTGATCACCGGCAAGGCGTTCGCGGCCGGAGTGCGCTCGGTCGCCCAGGTGGTCGGGGTGATGGCGCTGGCGTACCTGATGAACATCGGCCTGACCATCAATCCGCTGCGGATCCTGGCGGCGATGGCCGTCGTGATGCTCGGCGCGGCGTTCTTCGCCTGCCTGTCGATGACGCTGGCCGGGCTGGTCCTGTCCCGCGACCGGCTGATGGGAATCGGTCAGGCCATCACGATGCCGTTGTTCTTCGCGTCGAATGCGCTCTACCCCGTCGACGTGATGCCCGCTTGGTTGCACGCGCTGAGCAAGGTCAACCCGCTCAGCTACGAGGTGGACGCGCTGCGGGCGCTGTTGATCGGCACCCCGTTCAACCCGGCCGACTTCATCGTGCTGGTGGTGGCGGCACTGATCGGAATCGCCACGGCTTCAACGCTTTTGCGTCGGCTCGTCGCGTAGGGGCGCCACCGGCACGGTTTCGTGAGCCATTCGTGACCCGGATGTGACGATTCCCGGCCGACTCCCAATCGTTAGCCAACCGCGATCTCCGATCGCGGCCGTGACAGACGAATTACGCCCTCCCCCTGTGTTTCACTGCGCAGGCGAACAGATTCGACCGTAGTCGTGCGGCATCGAACAAACGATGAAAGTTGGGATGGGTAGGAGCTATGTCGTTCATCGAAGAGGTGCGGAAGGTGCGTGGCGCAGCGGCGAGGATGCCGCGCCGACTGGCCGTCGCGGCCGTGGGGGCCGCCCTGTTGTCGGGTCTGGTCGGCGCCGTCGGCGGATCCGCTACCGCGGGGGCGTTCTCCAAGCCGGGACTTCCGGTGGAATACCTGCAGGTGCCATCGCCGTCGATGGGCCGCAACATCAAGGTGCAGTTCCAGCCCGGTGGACAGCACGCGGTGTACTTGCTCGACGGCCTTCGGGCACAGGACGATTACAACGGCTGGGACATCAACACCCCGGCCTTCGAGGAGTTCTACCAGTCCGGGTTGTCGGTGATCATGCCCGTCGGCGGGCAGTCCAGCTTCTACAGCAACTGGTACCAGCCGTCGTCGGGCAACGGACAGAACTACACCTACAAGTGGGAGACGTTCCTGACCCAGGAGATGCCCGGGTGGCTGCAGGCCAACAAGCAGGTGTCGCCGTTCGGCAACGCCGCGGTGGGTCTGTCGATGTCGGGCGGTTCGGCCTTGATCATGGCCGCCTACTACCCGCAGCAATTCCCCTATGCCGCTTCGCTATCGGGCTTCCTCAACCCGTCCGAGGGCTGGTGGCCGACCCTGATCGGTTTGGCGATGAACGACTCCGGTGGCTACAACGCCAACAGCATGTGGGGTCCGTCCAGCGACCCGGCGTGGAAGCGGAACGACCCGATGGTCCAGATTCCGCGGCTGGTCGCAAACAACACGAGGGTCTGGGTGTACTGCGGTAACGGCACCCCCAGCGACCTCGGCGGCGACAACATGCCGGCGAAGTTCCTGGAAGGCCTCACGCTGCGCACCAACGAAACCTTCCAGAACAACTACGTGGCCGCGGGCGGACGCAACGGGGTGTTCAACTTCCCGGCCAACGGGACGCACTCGTGGCCCTACTGGAACCAGCAGTTGGTTGCCATGAAGCCGGACATCATCCAGGTGCTCAACGCCGTCAACACGACCGCGCAACCGGCACAACCGGCACAACCGGCACAACCAGCCACCTGACACCCCCAAAGCCGGCATCGGCAGTAGCGCACCGGTCAGCGCTGCTGCCGATGCTGTTTTTCGGACTCTGCTTCCAACAAAGCCCGGCGGTCCTGGTGGAAGTAGGTGTACAGGGTGGTCAATGCGCAAGCGGCCGTGGCCATCACCAGCATCCAGGTCCCGTTGACGACCACGCCGACGAAGCCCCCCGCCGCGGCGCCAATCATGAAGCTGGCCAACAGCAGAAAGTAGCCGAGCCAGTCGGCCGCTTTCCCACCGGCGATATGACGCTCGATGCCCTGCCCCATCTTCACCATCGTGCCGGTCACATAGCTTAACGGGATCGACACCTCGCCGTTTTTGACGAACGACGTGTTCAAAGTGCCGTTTGCGAAGGCCAACACCACAATTGGCGCGAAGTCGAGGAAGTTCTCCTCCCAGCCTTCGTCGACAACGTCAAGTACGGTCGCGGCCGCCAGAGCGATGGTGGTCAGTACGGTCGGGCCGTGCGGATGGTTAACCCAGAAGTGTCGCCGGCACACCGATGCGATCACCACGCCGCCCACGAAGGACACCATCAGTACCGCAGCACTCACGGCAAGCCACGGTTGTTTCGTGAAATAGGACAGCACTGCCCGTTGGGCGTTGCCGGTCATGAACACCACGAAGTATCCCTGGGAATGGGTGAATGAAATTGCCCCCAGCAGACCGGCCAGGACGGCCAGCACCCACGACAGCCGGGCTTCACTGTTGAATGTCTCACTCGCCACACAAACATGCTGTCAGACGCACACCCAAATCGCAGGCGGCACATAGGTAATACCTATGTTTGCGCTACGCCGCGGTCAGCCGGGCGATGGATCGCAGCGGGATCGGCAGCCAGCCCGGGCGGTGTCGGGCCTCGTAGCCGGCCTCGTACACCGCCTTGTCGAGTTCGTAGGCGGCCAGCAGCTGCGCCGAATCGCGCGGGTCGGTGCCGGACACCGCCGCGTAGCCGTCGCAGAACGCGGCGCAGTTGCGCTCGACCCATTCGCGGGCGCGCGCGGCCAGTTGCTTGTCCGCACCCTGGTCGATCAGCGGCCCGTAGGCGGCGTACTCGAACGACCGCAACACGCCGGCCACGTCGCGCAACGGCGAATCCGGCGCGCGCCGCTCGTCGAGCGGCTGTCCCGGTTCGCCTTCGAAGTCGATCAGCAGCCAACTCTCCGGTGTGCGCAGCACCTGCCCCAGGTGCAGGTCGCCGTGCACCCGCTGGACGGTGATCGTCTCGCCCGCGAGCTTTTGGAATCGCTCCTCGATCGTCGCCGCGTATTCCTCGAGTTCGGGTACCTTTGCGACGGTTGACGACAGCCGCGCCAGCACGGTGTCGACCGGGAACGTGGCATCGGCCGTGCCGAGGCACTCCGCCAGGGTGGCGTGCACCGAGGCCACGGCTTCACCCAGCCGGTTGGATTCGGCGGCGAAGTCACCGCCGACCTCGTAGGCGTACAGGTCGCCCTCCGCGAACAGGTCGCGCACGCTGGCGGTGGCCATGGCCCAGCCCTCGGCGGCGTTCGACGCGAATTCGGTCACCATGCCCAGGGGCCAGGGGTCGCCGTCCGGTGGGGCCATCTCGTAGGTGCCGAGCAACCGCGCCACGTGCGGGTTGCCGGCGCGGGCGAGCACCCGGTTCAGCTCGATGTCGGGGTTGATGCCGCTGCTGACCCGCCGAAAGACCTTGAACATGGCGTCTCGATCGAAGATCACGCTGGTGTTGCTCTGCTCGGCGTCGGAGACGTGCGGCAGCGCGTCCAACGGCAGCTCGACGTCGGGCTCTTTGGTGAACGTCACCTGCTCGCCGGACGAGCCGCGCACGGCGCCGGCGTCGATGAGCGACAGCAGATACCGCGGCGCGTCGTCGTCGTACAGCGCGTCGAAACCGGTGCGGTCGTCGGCGGCGCCGATGGTGGCGACGGTGCTGTATTCGGACACCGGCGCGGAGTCCCAACGAACGATCACCTGGTAGCGCTCCGAGGAGCCGTCGGTGTAGCGGGCATCGACGAGGACCAGGTCGAGGTCCTCGCGCAGCGGCACGACGACGCCGGGCTCGGCGCTCGACAGCTCGCGGTTGCGTCCGGCGTACCACCGTTGCTGCGGAAGCCACTCAGACCAGGGCAGCTTGACTGGCTGAGTCGTCATGCGTTCTCCTCACATCCGGTCAACTGGAACCAGTAGAACCCGTGTCCCGGCAGTGTCAGCAGGTAGGGCAGGTGACCGATGCGCGGAAACTCCACATGCCCCGTCAGCTCCACTGGTGTGCAGCCGCTCCATTGCTGGAGGTTCAGTTCGATCGGCTGGGGGAACCGGGACAGGTTGTTCACGCACAGCACGGTGTCCCCGTCGTCCGCCGCGTGGCGCACGAACGCCAGGACCGACGGGTTCGACCCGCCCAGTTCCTCGAATCTTCCGATCGCAAAAGCCTTGTGCCGCCCTCGCACCGCCAGCATCACCCGGGTGAAGTTGAGCAGCGACGTCGAGGTGTCGCGCTGCGCCTCCACGTTGACCGCCTGATACCCGTAGACCGAGTCCTGGCTGGGCGGGAGGTACAACCGCCCCGGGTTGGCCTTGGAGAAGCCGGCGTTGCGGTCCGGTGTCCATTGCATTGGGGTGCGCACCCCGTCGCGGTCCCCCAACCAGATCACGTCGCCCATGCCGATCTCGTCACCGTAGTAGAGGACCGGCGAGCCGGGCAGCGACATCAGCAGCGCGGTGAACAGCTCGATCTGGTTGCGGTCGTTGTCCAGCAGCGGTGCGAGGCGCCGGCGGATCCCGACGTTGGCCTTCATCCGCGGATCCTTGGCGTATTCCGCGTACATGTAGTCGCGCTCTTCGTCGGTGACCATCTCCAGCGTCAGCTCGTCGTGGTTGCGCAGGAAGATCCCCCATTGGGCCATGTCGGGGATCGCCGGCGTCTGCGCCAGGATCTCGGAGATCGGGAACCGCGATTCCCGCCGGACCGCCATGAAGATGCGCGGCATCAGCGGGAAGTGGAACGCCATGTGGCACTCGTCGCCGCCGGTGCTGGCGTCCCCGAAGTATTCGACGACGTCGCCCGGCCACTGGTTGGCCTCCGCCAGCAGCACCCGGCCGGGGAACTCGTCGTCGACGACCTTGCGGACCCGCCTGAGGAACGCGTGCGTCTCGGGGAGGTTCTCGCAGTTGGTGCCCTCGCGTTCGAACAGGTAGGGCACCGCGTCCAGGCGGAACCCGTCGATCCCCAGCCCCAGCCAGAAGCGGATGACGTCGATCATCGCCTCCTGCACCGCCGGGTTCTCGTAGTTCAGGTCGGGCTGGTGGGAGAAGAACCGGTGCCAGTAGAACTGGCGGCGGACCGGGTCGAAGGTCCAGTTCGATTCCTCGGTGTCGACGAAGATGATGCGGGCGTCGGTGTACTTGTCACTGGTGTCGCTCCACACGTAGTAATCGCCGTATGGCCCGTCGGGGTCGTGCCGGGACTCCTGAAACCACGGGTGGGATTCCGATGTGTGATTCATCACCAGGTCGGTGATCACCCGGATGCCCCGCTCGTGGGCCGCATCCAGCAACGCGACGAAGTCGTCGACCGTCCCGAACTCGGGCAGCACCTTGTAGAAGTCCCGGATGTCGTAGCCGCCGTCGCGCAGCGGGGAATCGTAAAAAGGGGGCAGCCAGATGCAGTCGATGCCGAGCCACTGCAGGTAGTCCAGGCGTTCCATCAGCCCCCGCAGGTCACCCGACCCGTCGGCGTTGGCGTCGAAGAACGCCCGGACCAGCACCTCGTAGAAGACCGCGTGCTTGAACCAGGTCGGATCGGCGGGCAGCGCGGCGGCATTTTCGAAATCTTCGGCGTTCGGATGCTCGACAACGCCGCCCTCGACGTGACTGCCCCCCGCGGGATCGTGCTCGACTGCGTCTCTTGCGTCGTTCATCAATTCCACGATGCCACGTGTACCCGACACGGCAACTCGGGAATCACGACCGCTAACGGGCGACCAATCCCGATGTGCCGCAAGCGAATCCGACGGGGGGCGGTCATTATCCGCACGGCATCACGCGGGAGGCCCATCCGCCAGCGTCACCGGTCCGCTGCGATCGCCGTCGCCCTTGGCGCGCCAGTGCAGGGTGACGGTGTCGCCGGGATGATGCGGGACGAGCACATCCGTCATCGAGGTGGCCCCGGTGATCGGGATGTTGTCGAACCCGGTGATGACGTCCCCGGCCGAGATTCCGGCCGCCGCCGCGGGACCGCTGCCGACGACGCGTTCGACCCGGGCGCCGTTGCCGCCGTTGTCCGTCACGCCCAGGCCCAGGAAGGCCGTCGGGCCGATGTGCACGGTGTTGGACGCGGCGCCGGACCGGATCTGTCCGGCCACCGCCATCGCGGTGCCGATCGGAATGGCGAAACCCTGACCGCCGGACATCTTGTAGCTGTCGGTGGCGGCGGTGTTCATCCCGATCACCTGGCCGGCCTCGTTGACCATCGGACCGCCGGAGTCACCCGGCCTGATCGCCGCGTCGGCCTGGATCAACCCGCCCAGGTTCTCCTCCGCTCCGGTGAGGGTGTCGGTCGCGGACACGCTCTGGTTGAGCCCGACGACCTTACCGGCCACCGCGCTCGGCGTGCCGCCCTGACCGCCCGCGTTGCCCAGCGCGACGACCGGCTCGCCGATCGCGACGCCGCCGCCGATGTTGGCGGCGGGCAGGCCGCCCCCGCCACGGAGCTGCAGGACCGCGACGTCGGCGGTCCGGTCGTAGCCGATGACGTCGACGGCGTAGGTCTGGCCGTTGCCGACGGCGAACGCGCTGATGTCGGTGGCCCCCGAGATCACGTGGTTGTTGGTGAGAATGACGCCGCCGGGATCGATGACGATGCCGGTCCCGGCTCCGACGGCGTTGTTGTAGCCGAACTTGGTGCTGATGTCGACGACCTGGGGCCCGACCCTGCCCACGATGCCCGACGGGTCCAGCGGCGCGAGGGGCCGGTCGTGGGTCGGCGACGCGGACGCCGGGGCCATGGCCAGGCCCAGTCCCACTACGGCCAGCACACTGACCAGCCATGACCACCAGACGGAGCGGTGGTGCCATTTGCTCATACCGTCACCTCCTGCGACGCAGTAAGAACCAGAATTTGGCCCAGCCTCCCGGTCTGGGTAACGCGACTCGATGTGTATAACCGTAATGCAGATAGCTATTCACAACAGTGGTCAGGCCCCTTGGGCCGGCGCGATGGGGTGGGCCAGGTGCCGGCTGACGTCACCGACCATGTCGATGAGCGTGAGATCGCGGTAACAAAACCGCCACTGGCCGTCGACGCGTTCGAATCGGTCGTGATAGCGGCCGGTGACGATGGTCTGCAGCGGCAGCTCGTCGGTCTGCTGCAGCACCGTGTAATAACTGCGGCAACTCGCGGCGCCGGCCCCCTCATCGATCTCGATGATCGGATTGGTCGTCACGTGCTTGGTTCGCGGCGTCCCGTCCGGATGAAGCACGATCAACGATTTCCAGATCCCCAACAGCCGGGCCGCGTCGACGGTGTCCGGTTCGGCGTCCGAGCCGCCGATCCTGATGCGGGCGTGTTCGAACAGCGTGGCCGCGCCCGCCAGGTCACCGGCGTCGATGCATTCGGCGTAGCGATACAGGAGGTTGGTGATCTGCGTCTCGGCCAGCATGCGGTTAACCTAACGCGGCGCCGGCCCTAATCTGAGGCGGTGGGTGAATTCGACCCGAAGGCCCGATTCACACAAGCCCCGATAGCCCGCCTGGCCACCGTCGCGCCCGACGGCGCGCCGCACCTGGTGCCGGTGGTCTTCGCCGTCGACGAGTCCGCGCTCGCCGACCAGGACGTGATCTACACGGCCGTCGACGCGAAACCCAAGACGACGCGACGGCTGCGGCGCCTGGCCAACATCGAAAGCAACCCACAGGTCAGCATGCTCGTCGACCATTACGCCGACGACTGGGCGCGGTTGTGGTGGGTCCGCGCCGACGGCCTCGCCTCCATCCACACCGACGGCGCGGCGATGGACACCGGCTTGCGGCTGCTGCGCGCCAAATACCCCCAGTATCAATCGGTTTCGTTGGAAGGACCGGTGATCGCCGTCGCGGTGCGGCGCTGGTCGGGCTGGCACGCCTGACGCGACAGCCGTCGGCATTGATTCGGCGGAACACACCGCCCCGAATTGTGGCTGGCCGGTGGCCTTGTGTTGGGCGGCAGTTGGGGGAAAAGTTGCCTACAGGCGTCCTGTGGTCTGCGCCACACCGCGCTTCAGGACGCCTCAGCGCTGCGGAACTGGAGGAATGTCATGGCGGACAAGGCGAACACTTCCCTGGGCGTGGCGGCCGCTCCCACGGCGAACGGTCCGGGCGATGTTCGCAACGTGGTCCTGGTCGGACCCTCAGGCGGCGGCAAGACCACCCTGGTCGAGGCGCTGCTGGTCGCCGCCGGCGTGCTGACCCGGCCGGGGTCGGTCACCGAGGGCAGCACCATCTGCGACTACGACGACGCCGAGATCCGCCAGCAGCGCTCCGTCGGCGTCGCCGTGGCGTCCCTGTCGCACGGCGGCGTCAAGATCAACCTGGTCGACACGCCCGGGTACGCCGACTTCGTCGGCGAGCTGCGCGCCGGGTTGCGCGCCGCGGACTGCGCGCTGTTCGTGATCGCCGCGAACGAGGGCGTCGACGAGCCGACCAAGTCGCTCTGGCAGGAGTGCAGCCAGGTCGGCATGCCGCGCGCCGTGGTGATCACCAAGCTCGACCACGCCCGGGCGAACTATTCCGAGGCGCTGGCCGCGGCGCAAAACGCGTTCGGCGACAAGGTCTTACCGCTCTATCTGCCGATCGGCTCATCGTCCTGCGAAGGCCTGATCGGCCTGCTGTCGCAGACGCGCTACCTGTATTCCGGCGGCAAACGCACCACGCAGCCGCCCGACCCCGCGGACGCCGACCGGATCGAGGAGGCGCGCGGCAGCCTGATCGAGGGCATCATCGAGGAATCCGAGGACGAGTCCCTGATGGAGCGCTATCTCGGCGGCGAATCGATCGACGAGTCGGTGCTCATCGAGGACCTGGAGAAGGCCGTCGCCCGGGGCTCGTTCTTCCCCGTGATCCCCGTCTGCAGCGGCACCGGCGTCGGCACCCTCGAACTGCTGGAGATCGCCACCCGCGGCTTCCCGTCCCCGATGGAACACCCGCTCCCGGAGGTCTTCACGCCGAACGGTGCGACGCACGCCACGCTGGCCTGTGATGTCGACGCGCCCCTGCTCGCGGAGGTGGTGAAGACGACGTCGGACCCCTACGTCGGCCGGGTGAGCCTGGTCCGGGTGTTCTCCGGGACCATCAGGCCCGACACGACGGTTCATGTGTCGGGCCATTTTGCGTCGTTCTTCGGCGCTGCCAACGGGAACGGGCATTCGCATCCCGATCACGACGAGGACGAACGCATCGGGGTGCTGTCCTTCCCGCTCGGCAAGCAGCAGCGCCCCGCGGCCGCCGTGGTGGCGGGCGACATCTGTGCCATCGGCAAGCTGAGCCGCGCCGAGACCGGCGACACCCTCTCGGACAAGTCGGAGCCGCTGGTCCTGCGGCCGTGGACGATGCCCGAACCGCTGCTGCCGGTGGCCATTCAAGCGCACGCCAAGACCGACGAGGACAAACTGTCCGTGGGGCTGGGGCGCCTCGCAGCCGAAGATCCGACGCTGCGGATCGAGCAGAACCAGGAAACGCACCAGATCGTGCTGTGGTGCATGGGCGAGGCCCACGCCGGCGTCGTCCTCGACGCGCTGGCCAACCGGTACGGCGTCACCGTGGACACGGTCGAGCTGCGCGTCCCGCTGCGAGAAACCTTCAGCGGCAAGGCAAAAGGGCACGGCCGCCACATCAAGCAGTCCGGCGGGCACGGCCAATACGCGGTGTGCGACATCGAGGTGGAACCGCTGCCCGAGGGTTCCGGATTCGAGTTCGTGGACAAGGTGGTCGGCGGGGCGGTGCCGCGCAACTTCATCCCGAGCGTGGAGAAGGGGGTGCGCGCGCAGATGGAAAAGGGCGTCCACGCGGGTTATCCCGTCGTCGACATCCGCGTCACCTTGTTCGACGGAAAGGCGCACAGCGTCGACTCCTCCGACTTCGCGTTTCAGGCGGCCGGCGCGCTGGCGTTACGCGAGGCGGCGGCTGCGACCAAGGTGACCCTGCTCGAGCCGATCGACGAGATCTCGGTGCTGGTGCCCGACGATTTCGTCGGCGCGGTGATGGGCGACCTGTCGGGGCGCCGCGGACGCGTGCTCGGCACCGAGGCCGCGGGCAACGAACGCACGCTGGTCAGAGCCGAGGTGCCTCAGGTCGAGCTGACGCGGTACGCGATCGACCTGCGTTCGCTCGCGCACGGGGCCGCATCGTTCACCCGTTCTTTCGCCCGCTACGAAGCCATGCCCGAGTCCGCGGCGGCCCGGGTGAAGACCACGGTCTGAGCGCCCCTCAGGGCTAGACCCCGCGGCCGAATTGGTCGGCCACGGCACGGCGGTCCAGCGAGCCCTTCGCGGTGTGCGGCAGGGCGGCGGCTTCGGCGAAGGTGGCGGGAATCTCGAAGGGCGCCAGCCGCTCGCGGCAGAACTCCGCCAGCTCGGCGGATGTCGGCGCGGGCGATTCCCGGGGCACGACCACCGCGGCCACCGTCTCCCCGTACATCTTGTCCGGCACGCCGAAGACGGCCACCTCGAGGACGTTGGGATGGGTGGCCAGGACGCCCTCCACGCGCTCCGGCGAAATCTTCTCGCCGCCGCGGTTGATGAGCTCCTTGATCCGGCCCCGGATCGTCAAATCGCCCGCGGCCGACAATGATCCCAGGTCGCCGGTGCGCAGCCATCCGTCGGTGAAGTTCGCGGCGGTGATCGCCGGATCGCCGAGGTAGCCGCGCACCACGGTGGTGCCGCGCAGCCAGACCTCCCCGACGGACCCCGCCGGCAGCGGCCGACCGTCCGGCCCGCTGATCCGGATTTCGGGCCCGGTGGACCGGCCGACGAGACCCGGTGTGGCGGCGGGGTTTTCGCTCTGGCCGGCGCCGGTCGTGGCCACCTGGTGGGTGGCCTCGGTCATGCCGAAGGCGCACACCACCGGCGCCGAAAACGTCTCCTGCAGCGCCTGGGCCGTTTCCGCGGTGAGCGGGGCGCTGCAGCTGCGGATGAAACGCAGCGCGGCCGGCTTGTTGTTCGCCTGTTCGGTCTTGTTGCGCTCCAACAGGATCTGGTGAATCGTCGGGACAGCCGTGTACCAGGTGGCCCGGACGGCGTCGATGTCGTCCCAGAACGTGTGCGCGGAGAACCGCCCCCGCGCCGGCAGCAGCACCGTGCCCCCGGACGCCAGCGTCGACAGCAACGCGGCGATCAGCCCGTGACCGTGGTAGAGCGGCATCACCGCGACCGTCGCATCCTGCGGGCCCAGCCCGTAGCCGGCGATGATCGCCTGCACCGATGCGGCGATGTTCTCCTGCGTCCAGGGCACCATCTTCGGCACGCCCGTGGTTCCGCCGGTGAACATGATCATCGCGTCGTCCTCGGAGAGCCCCTGCGGCGCCGAAACGTCTTGCCCCGGCAGCGTCGCGGCGTCGAGATGCACCGCCGCCGCGCCGGCCTCGACGGTCACCGCGATCGGCCACCGCCGCAGCCCCGGCTCCCCCTCGTCGCCGGGGCCGACGCCGTCGACCAGCACCGCCCGCGCCCCGACCGCCTCGCTTCGGGTGCGCTGCTCGCCGGCGGGCAAGGCCGGGTCCAGCGGAACCACGACCAGCCCGGCTCGCGACGCCGCCAACAACCCGACGACGAACTCGGCGTTGCTGCCGGCACGGAGCGCGACCCGATCTCCCGCGGACAGCCCGCCCCGATTCAGCTGTCCGGCCAGGTCGTCGACCAGGCGAACCAGGTCGCGGTAGCTGACCGGGGTGCGCCCGGCGGTGACGACGAGCGCCGGTGCGTCCGGTCGCCGGCTCGCGGCCACCTCGACCAGATCGGCGACGCTGTGAGTGCCTGTCTTCATCGCCAAGCCCCTTTCGGTAAACGGGTAAAGCTCCTGCTCGAACCATGCCGCGCGACCCGTGTGTCCGTCCAATACCGATCCGCTCACTATCGATAACCGCCGACTATCGATAGACGGCGTGAATCGCTGCATAGCGGCTTAGTCTTGGACACCTGCGCGCACCGGGACGACAGTGATTACTGACCTTAGGTAGCTCACGAGGAGGCCGCCACAATGACAGGTTTGACCGACATGACAGGTTTGACCGACGGCTTTCACCTCGTCGTCGACGCCCTCAAGGCGAACGACGTCGACACCGTCTATGGGATCGTCGGCATCCCGATCACCGACCTCGCCCGCACCGCCCAGGCATCGGGCATCCGCTACATCGGCTTTCGCCAGGAGGCCTCGGCCGGTAACGCCGCCGCCGCCGCCGGGTTCCTTACCCGCCGCCCGGGCGTGTGCCTGACGACGTCGGGTCCGGGATTTCTCAACGCCCTGCCCGCGCTGGCCAACGCCACCACGAACTGTTTCCCGATGATCCAGATCTCGGGTTCCAGCAATCGCGCGATGGTGGACCTGCAGCGCGGCGACTACCAGGACCTCGACCAACTCGAGGCCGCAAGGCCTTTCACCAAGGCCGCCTATCGGATCGGCCGGATCGAGGACATCGGGCGCGGCGTGGCGCGCGCGATTCGCACGGCGATCTCCGGGCGGCCGGGCGGCGTCTACCTCGACATCCCCGCCGACGTCCTGGGTCAGGCCCTGGAGGCGTCCGCGGCGGCGGCCACCGTGTGGCGGGTTGTCGACCCGGCCCCGCGGCAGCTGCCGGCACCGGAGTCGGTCGATCGCGCGCTGCAGGTGCTGAGGCGGGCGCGCCGACCGCTGATCGTCCTCGGCAAGGGCGCCGCATACGCCCGGGCCGACGACGCGATCCGGAAGTTCGTGGAGGACACCGGTATTCCGTTCCTGCCGATGTCGATGGCCAAAGGGCTGCTGCCCGACTCGCACCCGCAGTCGGCGGCGGCCGCGCGTTCGCTGGCGATCGCGCGCGCCGACGCCGTCCTGCTGGTCGGCGCCCGGCTGAACTGGCTGCTCGGCCACGGGGAGTCGCCGCAATGGTCCCGCGACGTCAAATTCGTCCAGATCGACATCGCGGCGTCGGAATTCGACAGCAACCGGCCGATCGAGGCGCCGCTGGCCGGTGACATCGGCTCGGTGATGTCGGCCCTGTGCGACGCGACGGCAGTGGATCCCGTTGTCGCGCCCACCGACTGGGTCGGTGAGCTGGCCGAGCGCAAAGCCCGCAACGAGGCCAAGATGGTTCAGCGACTCGCCGAAGACCCCTACCCCATGCGGTTTTACAACGCGCTGGGCGCCATTCGCTCTGTGCTGCAGGAAAACCCGGGAGTCTACGTGGTCAACGAGGGCGCCAACGCGCTGGACCTGGCCCGCAACGTCATCGACATGGAGGCGCCGCGGCACCGGCTCGACACCGGCACGTGGGGGGTGATGGGCATCGGCATGGGATACGCCATCGCCGCGGCGGTGGAGACCGGCGACCCCGTCGTCGCGATCGAGGGCGACAGCGCCTTCGGGTTTTCCGGGATGGAAGTCGAGACGATCTGCCGCTACCGGCTGCCGGTGACCGTCGTCATCCTCAACAATGGCGGCGTCTACCGCGGCGACGAAGCGCCGGCCGGCTCGGCCGCAACGGGGCCGGATCCCGCACCGACCGTGCTGAACGCGCGGGCGCGTCACGAGCTGATTGCGGAGGCTTTCGGCGGCAAGGGATATCACGTCACCACACCCGCCGAACTGCGCGCGGCGCTGGCCGAGGCGATCGCCGGCAAGGGGCCGTCGGTCATCGACTGCGAACTCGACCCGGCGGCCGGCGTGGAAAGCGGACATCTGGCAAGCCTGAACCCGAGCAGCGCGGCCACATCGCCGGCGGTGGTCAGCGCCGGCGCGTGATTCCCAACAGTTGCGCGTCGAAGAACTCGCCCAGCTGCAACTGTCGCGCGGACGCGGTGAGCGCACGCGCGACGGGCGAGCCCGGCCCGGAAGCGTTGGTGGCCAGCGCGATCTCGGCCTTGAGCGCCGGCTCGACCATCTCGACCGCGCGGATGTCTCGGGTTTCGGTACCCAGCTGGGACGTCCACAGCCAGGTGTGCGGGACGATGCAGGCCCAGTTGCCGGTGGCCACCTGCGCCAATAGCGAAGCGACGGAGTCGGTTTCGACCTGCGGGGTGACGGTGATCCCCTGGCCGGCGAAGGCTTCGTCGATGATCTGGCGATCCCGCATGTCGGCGGAGAGCAGCGCCAGCGGCAGCTGCGCCGCCTCGGGCCAGGTCAGCGTCGCCGCCCCGGCGGGCAGCATGCTGGCCGTCGAGAGCAGGACGTAGTGCTCCTCGTAGAGCGGCACCAGGTTCACGTCGTGGGCGTCATCGGTGGCGGAGTGCACTATTGCGGCGTCCAAGTCGAACTCGCGCAGGCGCCGGTACAGCTCGGTGGCGGCCAGCCGGGACAGGATCTGCACCTTCGCCAGCGGATGCGCCGAACAGAACGCCGAGAGAACCAGGGACGCCGTCGTCGAGGCGGTGGGCACCGTGCCCAGCCGGAGCGTTCCCGCGATGCCGGACCGGACGGCGTGCACCTCGGCCTTGAATGCGTCGTGTTCGGCGAGAATCCGTTTGGCCCACACGACCAGTCGCTCACCCTCGGGCGTGAGGCCCTCGAAGCTGTGCCCACGGTTGATCAGCGTGACGTTGAGCTCGCGCTCGAGCTTGCCGATCGCGGCGGACAGGGCGGGTTGCGACACGTAGCACTTCTCGGCCGCCCTGGCGAAGTGTCGCTCCTGGGCGACCGCAACGAAGTACTCCAGTTGACGGAAAAGCACCCGCACTCCTCGGTGTTCGCGCTCGGTGTTCGGGCGCCGACCTCCGCTGAGGCTAACGCGTCACCCGCGCGCCAGCCAAGCGAGTGCCTCTGACAACCCCACGACATCCACCCCGATCGCGCGACATTCGTCTGCACCCCTCTCGTAGAGGCCCGAGATCGCATCGGACACCAGGACGATCCGGAAGTCGCGTTCGGACGCCTCGTAGATCGAGGTGCGAGGACAGTTCGGGAAGTTGCATCCCGCGAAAACCAATGTGTCGCGGTCACTTTCGCGCAGGTGACGCTCGAGAGCGGTGCCGTAGAACGCGCCCCACCTCGGCTTGTACATCACGTGCTCGGCGGCTCCGATCTGTTGGAAGCCACCGGACAGCAGCAATTCGTGGTCCAGCTCAACGACATTGGGCAACAGTTCGGCGGCGATCTGCGAGCCGTGGCTGCCCGGTGCCGCGATTCTCGCGCCCTGCTCGATCGATTGCCGCCGCACCGGGTCGACGTTCGACCCATCCGGCCGGTAGAGGCGGATCGCATGCACGATTGGCAGCACCCTTTCGCGGAAGGCGGTCGCCAGCTTTGCCATTGCCGGGATCGCCGCATAGGTGCCCGCGACCGGCATCGGCGTGTCTGTGCCCGGCATGTCCAAAAAATCGTGCTGTACATCGATCAGTACCAGCGCGGCCGAAGGCGCCAACGGCCGCGTATAGCGATCCTTTGCTGTCATGCCCGCTCCTCACCGCCCCCGCCGTGACGGGATCGAACCCAACCGGTGATCCGATCGTTGTTGTGACGAGTGGGCGAAGCTGGAATTGTTTGCTGAAAACCGTAATGGGTAGACAGCCAGTAGAATATCGTGGTGTTGACCGCACAATCGCAAAGGGTGGACGCCATGCGTCGAGTGGTTCGTTATCTATTCGTTATGGTGGCGTGCACGGCCCTGGGCGTGTTGGGGAGCGGCGCCCGCAGCGTGGCCTCGGTCCCGGTGCCCGATCCCGTGCCCGTAGTCGCGTCGGTTTTGCCGGCCGACGGCGCGGTGGTGGGCGTGGCGCACCCGGTCGTGGTGAAGTTCACCGCGCCCGTCGCCGATCGCGCCGCGGCCGAACGCTCGATTCGTGTCACATCGCCGAGCGGCACGCCGGGGCATTTCGAGTGGGTCGAGAATAACGTCGTGCAGTGGGTTCCGAACCACTACTGGCCCGCCCACACGCGCGTCTCGGTGGGTGTACAGGCCCTGACGACGGGCTTTGAAACCGGTGATGCGCTCCTCGGTGTTGCGAGCATCTCCGAGCACACATTCACCGTCAGCCGAAACGGAGAGGTGCTTCGCACGATGCCGGCGTCGATGGGCAAGCCCACCCGTCCGACGCCGATCGGCAGCTTCACCGCCCTGGAGAAGGACCGCACCGTGCGGATGGACTCGCGGACCATCGGCATCCCGCTGAGTTCGCCCGAGGGATACGACATCATCGCTTCGTACGCGGTGCGGATCACCAACAGCGGCGTGTACGTGCACTCGGCCCCCTGGTCGGTTGACTCGCAGGGCCACGCCAACGTCAGTCACGGATGCATCAACCTGAGCCCGGACAATGCGGCGTGGTATTTCAACCAGGTGAGCGTCGGCGATCCCGTCGAGGTCGTGGCCTGACCCCTCGCGGACCCTGGCAAGGGCCTGCCGGACAAGCAGCGCCCCGCCGCGCGGTGCGCCAGCGCCGACGGACGTCTTCGGCGGTGCAGGAGGCCAAGATCGGTGGGGACAAAGGCATTCCGCACCTCTCGGCGGCCCCGATCGAAAAGTACATGTCGGGCCTGCGCTTGCTTTGCCTGGCTTAGGCTAGCTGTGCAACCCGCTCTTGACCGCCGCGTCCTGCTTGCGGCCGACATCGATCGCGACGCCCGGGTCGATGGGATCGTTGGGCGCGCTGTCGAATTCGAGGTTGACGAGTGCCTTGCCCTCGTTGAAGAGCAGCACCGTGATGGCCTGGGTATTGCCCGGAGCGGTGCCGGAGATCACCGCGCCGTTGGAGCCGATATCGATCGGCTGCCACGTTCCGCTGACCTTGCCCGCGTAGTTGGCCTTGGTGTTCTCGACTCCCGCCGCCGCCACCTTCGGGTCGGCGACGATCAGAATCGTGTCACCGATCCGGCGGCTGTTGTCGGCGTTGGCGAAGAGCTGCGCGACGCCCGGGGCGTTGTTCGGATTGAGCACCGGCGGCTGGGGAGCGGTGAAGTCGCCGCCGATGTCGCCGGCCTTGATCAGCAAGTTGCTGTAATCGGTCTGCTGTCCGGGCGACGGGCTCGTCACCGCGCTCGAACCGGTCGCGCCACTGCCCGGTATCGATGTGGAGGGCGAACTGTGGTTGTAGTCACCACAGCCGGTGGTTGCGGCGCCGACTACCCCGGCGACCGCCCAGCCGGCGACGGTGATCCGAGCGAGCTCCATGGGGTTCCCTCCCTGTCCAGTCCGCGGCGCCTGACGCTACTGCGAAATGCGGGCAGGAACAAGAGCAGGCCACGCCTATGCTGGCGGGGGCGAGGCCTATTCGCGGCGTGAGGGGGAAAGATGACGGCAGGAACGGCGCGAGCCGTACGGTTTGACCGTTATGGGGACCGCGATGTGCTCTACGTGGCGGACGTGGACATGCCGTCGCCCGGCCCGGACGAGGTGGTGGTCGAGGTTCGCGCCGCCGGGATCAATCCCGGTGAAGCCGCCATCCGAAGCGGTGCGATTCATGACATGTTCCCCGCCACCTTTCCGTCCGGCGAGGGCAGCGACCTTGCGGGGGTGGTGACCGCCGTAGGACCGGGAGTGACGGAGTTTTCCGTCGGTGACGAAGTCCTGGGGTTCAGCTTCCGCCGCTCCAGCCACGCCACGCATACCGCCGTCCCGGTTGATCAACTGATTCGCAAGCCTCCCGAATTGAGTTGGGAGGTAGCGGGTTCGCTGTACGTGGTCGGCGCGACGGCCTACGCCGCCGTCCGCGCCGTCGACCCCAAACCGGGCGAGACGGTCGCCGTTTCGGCGGCCGCGGGCGGAGTGGGCGGCCTCGTCGTGCAGCTGTTGGTCCTGCGCAAGGCGGTGGTGCTGGGCATCGCCGGGCCGGGCAACGCCGACTGGCTGCGCGCCCACGGGGTCACCCCGGTCGAGTACGGGGACGGACTGGCCGGCCGGCTGCGAGAGGCGGCGCCCGGCGGGATCGACGCCTTCATCGACCTGTTCGGCCCCGAGTATGTCCAGCTCGCAGTGGATCTCGGCGTCGCCCCCGATCGAATCGAGACCATCATCTCGTTCCAAAAGGCCGCCGAGGTGGGCGCCAAGACCGAGGGGAGTGTGGACGCGTCGACGCCGGAAGTGCTCGCCGAGATGGCCGACCTGGTCGCTACCGGCGCCATCGATTTCGAGGTCGCCAGCACCTACCCCCTGGACCGCGTCGCCGACGCCTTCGAGGAACTCGAAAAGCGGCACACCCGCGGCAAAATCGTGCTGCTGCCGAACGGCTAATTCACAGCGACGTGGCCGGCCCGATTATGCCGGCCTGCACGATCTTGACGATCACGAACACGACGGCCACGACCAGGTAGCCCCGCAGTGTCAACAGCCCGGCCCGCCGAATCGGCGACATGGCCGGCCGGTCCAGCATTGCGAGGTTGGGGGTCTGCCAGTGCGCCCGATCCTGCCGGCGCACCGCCCGCCGCTCGGCGCGCGTGAGGAGCGGCGCGTCGTCGAGTTCGTCCACCTCCTCGGGATCCAGGCCACCGCCGAGCGTCCCCGCGACGGCTTCCGCGTCCCGCCGGTCGCGGTGCCGCCGCCCGGCGATGATCGCGACGGCCCCGCCCACGATCCCGATCGCGGCGCCGACCGCGAGACCGGCCTCGATGGCGCCCGTGGACAGGCCCGGGAAGAAGGTCGTAGCCGTCAGCGCAAGCGACAAGACCACCAGACACCACACGACGGTCCACGCGATGATGTTCTGCCGCACCGTGTTTACCCACGGCCCGAGCACCGCCCGGTCGTTGCAGAGCAGGACCAGAAATACCGTCGCCGAGGGCAGCAGGACGCCCGCGAGGGCCTGCACGCCCTGGGTCACCAGGCCCAGGACGTGGTCCGGGCTGAACGCGACGGCGGCGGACACCGCCGGCAGCACGGCGTACCCGCCGTAGAACAGCGGAGCCTCGCTGATCTTCCAATGCAGCGAGTGCCGCTTGCCCAACGCGTCGCCGACGGCATACGTGGTGGCCAGCCCGATCGCGTTGGCGCCGATCAAGGACGCATCCAGCAGGATGATCGCGAACAGCGCGCCCACCGTTCCGCCGAGGTGCCGGGCCAGGCCAGCGGCCACCGCGCCCGCGTCGGTGAAGCCGCCGACGTCGGCGGTGCCGGCCAACCCGAACGCGGTAACCGCCATCAGGGCCGTCGCGCCGACCATGACCACGACGATTCCGATGATCAGATCGGCTCGGGCATAAGCGATCCAACGGGTCGTGATGCGCTTGTCCACCACGTTGGACTGCTGAAAGAACAGCTGCCACGGCGCGACCGTGGTGCCCACTATCGCGACGACGAGCAGCAGAACGGTGGAGTTGAGCCCGCCCGGGAATTGCGGCACCAGCCCGCCCGCCGTTCCTTTCAGCGTGGGGTGCGCCATCGCCACCATCGGAATGATGAGCACGTTCACCGCGATCAGCAGGAACATCAGGCCCTCCCAGCGGCGGAACGAGCCCCCGGCCACCACGGCGAACAGCAACACCGCGGCGGCCGGGATCGCGATCGCCTTGGGGCAGCCCAAGAACCCGAGTGCCAGTGATACTCCGATGAATTCGGTGACGATCGTCAACGCGTTGAGGATCAGCAGATCACCGACGCTGAAGGCGCCCCAGAACTTGCCGAAGCGCTCGAAGATCAGCCGCGCGTGGCCGACCCGGGTGACCGCGCCCAGCCGCAGCACCATCTCCTGGTTCACGTACAGCACCGGGATCAGCATCGCCAGCGTCCACAACAGCCCCATCCCATAGTTCTGCCCCGCCTGCGCGTACGTCGCGACGCCGCCGGCATCGTTGTCCCCGACCATCACGATCAGTCCGGGACCGGTGATGACCATCAGTGTCCGCAGCCGCCGCCAGCGGCCACCGGCACCTGGGTGTGCGGCGTCCCGGTGGATGCGGCCGAACGCGCCGACGATGTCGCCGGCGTGCGCCGAATCCAACACGGCTTGGCCTGGCGCCTCCGACGTACGCAGGCCGCCGCTGGGCTCGGTGGAGATCGACGTCATCGAATCCTCGCTATCTGCAACAGGTTCGGGCCCGGGCTGCGACTCACTGCCTGTTGCTGTCCGGCGGATGCCCGCCCAGCGAGGCCGAGATGACCGCGACCGGCATCCGCGAGACATACAGGTTGGCCCGCTCCTGCGGGGTCAGCGCGCTGCGCGCGTGCAGCTTGCCGACCAGGAGTCGGCCGATTCGCAGCATCGACCGGCCGCGTCCCCTCTGCGGACCGGTAACGCGTTGTGTAACAACAAAAGCCATGATCGTCTCCTGTCGGGAGGTCCGATCGGCTCCTGGCATGGCCCTAGGCGCCCGCAAAGTGCTTGCTGCGCAGCGGTATAGGTCGCCCGAGGAAATCAGGCGGTGAAAAGAATGCCGGAACCGGATCGGGACAAGACGGAATTGGGATACGGACTGTCGCCGGGACTCATCTCGCCCTCACCTCCTCACGGCCGGGACACACGCGGGTGTCGTCACATTCACCTGAACGGAAGAGGCGAAATGACCGGCGGAAAACCACCGGTCGCACCCCTCTCGTCGGAGCTTCGGCACTGCACGGCGTATCCGATGGTTCCGGAAGCCACTTGGGCTCAACCCTTGGGTCCGGGAAGAGCTGTCCTGACCCGGGGCGTCTCTCGACGTTCGGGGTCAGTGGCCTGTATCCGTGCAGACGCCTCACCTACCGAGGTGCTTGCCCGTCCATCTTGCACCGCGACCCAATGGGCGTCAAATTACTTTACGCAACCATTACGTTGGTTTCTGTTAACCCGCGGGCCCATCGACCGCCGCGACTACCCTCGAAACCATGGCTAATACTTTGCAGGCGCCCAAGGTCGCGACCGTGCTCGACCGGATGTACACCGAAACGAAAAATCAAATGTCGCGGTTGCGGGAAAGGGTCGGCGATTTCGACCGGCCGATGAGCGCGCAGGAGCGCGCAGACGCGATGAGCGAGTTTTACATCCCGGTGACGCCGGAATCGGGCCGCCTGCTCTACGCGCTGGTGCGGGCGACCCGGCCGGGCACGGTCGTCGAGTTCGGCATGTCCTTCGGAATCTCCGCGGTTCACCTGGCCGCGGCGGTACGCGACAACGGCACCGGTCGGGTGGTGACCACCGAACTCAGCGCCAGCAAGATCGCCGCGGCCAAACAGACGTTCGCCGAGACCGGCCTGGACGACGTGATCACCATTCTCGAGGGAGACGCGCTTACCACGCTGGACAAGCTCGACGGTTCGGTCGATTTCGTCCTGCTCGATGGGTGGAAGGACCTCTACCTCCCCGTGATCGAGCTGCTCGAACCGCGCTTGTCGACCGGCGCGCTGATCGTCGCCGACAACGCCAGCGCCGCGGACGCTCAGCCCTACCTCGACCGGGTGCGGGACCCGGACAACGGCTACGTCAGCTTCAACTTCCTTGTCCGGGAAAGCGACAGCATGGAAATCAGCTGCCGCACCGGCGATTAAGGGCCTAGCGCAGGGATTCCTCGAGCCAGGGCGTCAGCCATTTCACCCCTTCGGGGGTGAGGTGGACGCCGTCGCTGCGCACCTTGATGCCGTCGACCTTGGCGGTGTAAACACCGTCCGGACACAGCTTATTGTTGAGGTCGAGGATTTGGACGCCGTTGTGCTGGGCGATTGTCTTGCGCAGCATGGCATTCCAGAGGTTGACCCGGTCGGGCTGGTCCTCCGGATACAGCCGGCCGTCCGGCTTCTCGCCGCCCCGGCTGTAGGGCACGGTCGCCACCACCACACGAACACCGTTGGCGCTCAGGATGTTCAGCGCTCGCTGCAACTCGCCGTTGAGGTAGGCGTCGAAGGTCGGATCGCCGATATGGGTCCATTGCCCCTCGTTGACCCGATCGACCGTCTCCCACCGGCCGATGATCAACAGCGCGACGTCGGGCTGATCCTGGCCGAGTTGCGCCGACCACCTGATGGGCCAGCCGTCGCATTCGGGCCGCTGTTCAAGGGTTTGGCCGAGGTAGCGATAGGGCGTGCCGCGCACCAGGCTGCAGCCGATGACGGTGTGGTCGAGGAACGCGAAGCCGGGCGTCGGCGGCAGGTAGTGCATCCAGGTCCAACCGATCGAGTCGCCGAACACCGAAACGGTGAAGGGCCGGTGGGGATCGCGGGGCGCGGGGCGGCCACCGCCCGGCGGCGACGGCGAGACCGCGGCCACCGCCGAGACACCCGGGGGCAGGCCCTCGCGCAGGCCGGGCCCGGTGCCCACCGGGACCACCAAGAGCGTTACCGCGGCGGCGCTGGCCACGGTCGCCGCCGCGAGCGGCAGCAGCGGCACCCGCGCCGGCCGCCACCGGCGGATCGGTTGTTCGATCAGCCACCAGGACGCGGCGGCGATCACCACCGTGGCGGCGCACCGCGCGGCGAACAGCGGCAGCCCGGACCAGCCGGTGCGTTCACCGTTGAGGGCCAGAAAGATTGGCCAGTGCCACAGGTACACGCCGTAGGAGATGGTGCCCAGCCACACCAGGGGACGCAGGGCCAGGATGCGGGCGACGGCGCCGCGCTGCTCCATCGCCACCGGGGCGACGACGAGGACGGACGCGACCGCGACCCCGATCAGCAGGCCGTGGCGAAACTCGCCGGCGCGGCCCGACGCGAAGTGGGTCGCCGTCGCCAGCCCTGCGACTCCCAAGAGCGGCAGGAAGCGGGCGACCCGCCGTCCCCACCGGCTTCGGATCAGGCACCAGCCGCGGTTCATCGACGGCCAATCCCGCACCAGCAGTGCCGCCGCGGCGGCGCCGGTGAGCAACGCCTCCGCTCGGGTGTCGGTGCCGAAATAGATTCGGTCCCTCGTCGAATCGGAGGCCAGGACGATGGCGAGGGCCGCGGAAGCCAGCGCGCCGGTGGTGGCGATCAGGAAGGTGGCGAACCGCACGCCGCCGACGGTGGCCCGCCGGAAGTAGCGCCGGGCCCGCGCGGCCAGCAGCAGGGTCACCGCGATGAGCAGGACCGGCCAGATGAAGTAGTACTGCTCCTCCACCCCGAGCGACCAGGTGTGCTGCATCGGCGACGGCGGGGCGCCCTGGGTGAAGTAGTCGGTGTTTTGGGCCACGAACCGCCAATTCGCGACCCACAGGAACGCGGCGATCGCGTCGTCGCGTAATCCGGTGAGCGACTGGCTCGGCAGGAGCTCGCGGGCCGCGCCCACGGTGAGCACCATCAGCACCAGGGCGGGCAGCAGCCGTCGTGCCCGCCGAATCCAGAAGCCGGTCAGCTCAATTCGGCCGGTGCGCTGGAGCTCGTCGAGCAGCAGCGAGGTGATCAGGAATCCGCTGAGGACGAAGAAGATGTCGACGCCGATGAACCCGCCCGCCACACCGGGGATGCCGCCGTGCCCGACGAGCACCAGAGTGACCGCGATCGCACGAAGCCCGTCCAGCGCCGGTATGCCGGTGCGCCGTTCGGGTTGATCCCAGATCGCGATCCGGCCGGCGCGGCGCACCGGGGCGACCCATCGCGGCCGACGAGCAGAACGCGCCGGTGCGGGGTTCCTCCCGCCCGGTTCAGTGTCCGCCGTTAACGCGCGCTGGCCCATGCCGATACGTCGCTGCCCCTCCTCGTGATCGCAGCCAGCCTAGTTGCGCGGGAGTCCGGATCGCCGGAAAGACACGCGCGTCCGGCGGCGCATCAGAGGGGAAATCGGTTACGGATCCCGTTGAAGCGCTCCCACATCAGCGCGGTGCGTTCGGCGCTGGTGACGCGCGCGGTTTCCGGCGGTAACGCGCGCGCGAGGTCGGCGTGTTTGACGAGCCGGGTCGTCAGCGTCGCGGGCTGACCCGCGAGCATGTGCCGGTAGGTGAGGTTCCCGCGTTCGAATCCCTGGGTGTCGATCCAGTTGCGCAGGCCCGGGTCCCGGTGGGCCAGAATCAGTCTGACTTTGCCGTCGTCGTCGACGGATGCGCGGCTCGGTGTATAGCTGACCGGCCGGTAGAGGAAGTCCATGCTGGTGAAGTAGGCCCCCATGTTCGTGATCATCCACAACCCCTCGTGGGCGTCGAACTCGACGATGAGGGCGTCGTCGGGGCCCAGTTCCCAATACATGTTGGCGGCGGCCCGGCCGCGCTTGGCGTCCGCGTCGGACGCGTCAGGGCGAGGGAACTGGTTCGGATGTTCACCGTCGACGCCGCCGTGGGTGAACGGGAACTCGGGCCAGTCGCTCATCAGCCCGGTGACGAAATCACCCGCCCAGCGCATGGCCGCGACCATTGTGTCGGGGCTGGGCAGCGGCTTCGGCGAGGTCATGTCGACGCGCTCGATCCGCATCCGGGCGGGACGCTCGTCCCAGCGGTCGAAGCCCTGGCGGATGAACAGCTTGCGCGACTGTGCGGTGGTCGGCAGCCAATTCGGGCCGCGCTCGGGGCCACCCACGTACAGCTCGAAGGTGCCGTCCGGCTCGACTCGGAGCTGGTGGCCGAGCAGGTTGACCTCCGGCACGTCCCCGAACGGCTCATGCAGGACGTGCGGGCCGTCCGGGCGCGCCCCCTGCACGGTGATGTTGAAAAAGGGCGCGGTGCCCCGGGTTCCGGTGATCCGGTACGTCGATTCACCGTCGATCCAGGCCTGCTGGTAGGTGAAATCGGCGCAGTCCCCGCCCAGTTTCCGGGTCGGGTTGCAGAAGGCGTGCAGCACCGGATAGCGGGTGTCGCGGGTTTCCAGGGCCAGATCGAAGGCCTGCCCCAGGTTCTGGGTGAGGAAGCGGAACGCGTCGGCGCGCTGCACGCCGGAGGTCGCGTTGAGATCCTTGAAAGCCTGCCGGCCGGCGGCTTTCAGCCGGTCGCAGAACTCGCTCCACGCCCCATCCAGCGCCGCGTCGTCTGCGCCATCGCCGAAAGCCACTGCAAGCCTGCCTTTCTCAGCTGCCGAGTTTGTCGAGCATTTCGCTCACCGCCGCGCAGGCCCGTCCAGCCGCCGCAAGCCGGCCCTCCGCCTCGATTCGCGGCCCGAGCAATTCCACGTCGAAACCGAACGGGTAACCATCGGCCAGCGCCTGGGCCAGGAAGGACTCGATCGGAATTGCGCCGTCGCCGGGCACCGCGCGGGCCGGTAGCGCCCGGTCGCCCAGCACGTAATCGCTCAATTGGATCAGTTGCGTGCGGGGCAGCGCCCGCCGGAGCAGGCCCGCGAGATCGGCTTCGGCCCAGCAGTGAAACAGGTCGATGCAGATGCCGATTCCCGCCAGCTCGGCGAGGGTGATCGTGTCACGCAGGCTGTGCGCGAAATGGATGTCGGCGTACAGGCTCGACGCGTTCTCGATGGCCAGGCCGACGCCGGCCAGCTGGGCCTCTTGCACGCACGGCTCGATCGCGCGGCAAAACCTCTCGGCCGCCTGCTCCCAGGTGCACCCGTCCCGGCCGCCGGTGAGCAGGTAGATGCACCGCGCACCCGTCGCTGCGGCGGCATCGATCAGCCGGGACAGCTCCGCCCCGGTGCGGAACAGATGGTAGACCGCCTCCACCGCGTAGTCTTCGGCGCGGATCAGGCGAACGAAGCCGGGGTCGAGGACCTGCGTGTCGAGGACGCTGAGGTGCCGCAGGCCAAGGGCCGTCCAATGCTGGTGCAGCTCATCGGTATCCGCCCCGAGGAACGTCACGTTGTGGACCGACAGCGCGCGCACGGGAGTCTCAGTCCCGCTTTTCGATGCTGACCCCGAACCGCTCCCGGAAGGGTGCGAACTCGGCGTGCAGGTCGTCGAGGTTTTCGCCGATGTCGGTCAGCAACCGGGTGGAGTAGCGGAACTTCCCGTAGCGGTCGCCGCGGTTGTAGGCCAGGTAATCTCGCATCGACTCCTCGGCCTCGCCGGTGAGGGCCCGCCCGCAAAAGGCGTAGTAGCGCCCCACTGTCGCGACCGGATCCGCGATGAAGTCGGCGTAGGGGATGTGCAGGATCCGCGGGTCGTCGACCAGCGGGTTGGTCATCGTGTTGGCGATGCTGGCCCGGGTCATCTCGAGGTGCTTCTTCGCCTCGACCGCGAGATCGATCGGGCCGACGATCCCGTCGAGGATGTCGGCCATCATCATGGTGCGCGACGCCGCCACCTGGACGGGGTCGCGATGCAGCCAGAGCAGGTTCGCGTCGGGATAGGTGTCGAACAGCTCCTTGAGCCGAAAGCCGTGAAATCCCTTCAGCACCCAATACTTCCGGGGACGGTTGTATTGAAACTGCTGCAGCATCGCCTTGTGCAGGCGGTACTGCGCGGCCGGGCCCGTCGGCAGGCCAGCGACGAGGGTCTGCATCGGCACCCGCCACCACGCC
>NZ_LZKK01000060.1 GCF_001672815.1 Mycobacterium sp. E796
GACGTGCTCGGCCTGGTTCTCCGACAGCGTCAGGCCGACGACGTTGACGTCGTACTTCTCGATGGCGCGCCGCAGCGCCCCGCCCCAACCGCAGCCGATATCGAGCAGCGTCATCCCAGGCTCGAGGTTCAGTTTTCCCAGCGCCAGGTCGAACTTCGCATTCTGCGCTTGCTCGAGGGTCATATCGTCTCGCTCGAAGTAAGCGCAGGTGTAGCCCATTGTCGGGTCTAGGAATAGGGCAAAAAACTCGTCCGATAAATCGTAGATGGATTGCGACTCTTCGTAATACGGCTCCAACGAAGTCATGGTTGCCCGATACACCTCTCGTTTGTTGACCGGGAGGATGATATCGGATGCGCAGACCGGTTGCTACACCGACACCGGCCGCGTCAGTAGGTATAGAAACCCTGACCGGATTTTTTGCCCAGCCGGCCCGCCTCGACCATGCGCAGCAGCAGCGGCGGTGGGCCGTAATGCGGTTCTTTGAATTCCTCGAACATTTTATCCGCGATGAGTTTGAGGGTGTCGAGGCCGACGAGGTCGGACAGCCGCAGCGGCCCCATCGGGTGCGACAACCCGGCGACGACGGCCTTGTCGACGTCCTCGACGCTGGCAAAGCCGGCCTCCACCATCCGGATCGCCGACAGCAGGTAGGGCACCAGCAGCGCGTTGACCACGAAGCCGGACCGGTCCGAGCAGCGCACCACCTGCTTGCCCAGCACCGCGCCGGCGAACTGCTCGGTACGCGCGGCGGCGGCTTCGTCGGTGACCAGCGTGCTCACCAACTCGACCAGCGGCAGCACGGGGACCGGGTTGAAGAAGTGCAGGCCCAGCACGCGCTGAGGGTTCTTGGTGGCCGCCGCGACCTTCATGATCGGGATGCTGGAGGTGTTCGACGCCAGCACGGCGTCGGGATCGGTGACGACCCGGTCCAGTTCGGCGAACAACTCGGCCTTGACGGCCTCGTCCTCGACGATGGCCTCGATCACCAACTGGCGGTCGGCCAGGTCCTTCAGGTCGGTGGTGAAGGTCAGCTTGCTGAGCGCGCTGTCCCGCTCCCGCTCGGTCACCTTGCCGGCGCTGACGCCCCGCTCCAGAGATTTGACGATGCGGTTGCGTCCCGCCGCGATCAGCGCCTCGGTCGGCTCGTAGACCGTTACGTCGACTCCCGCGCGGACGGAGACCTCGGCGATGCCGGAACCCATCTGCCCGGCACCGACCACCCCGACCCGTTCGATCGCTGCCATTGCTTCCTCCTCAAATGCGCGAGCAGACGCAAAAGCCCCTAATTGTGCGGCAAAAAGGGTACTTTTGCGTCTGCTCGGCAGACTAACTCAGTGGAACTGACCCTCTTCGGTGGAACCGGTCAGCGCCGTGGTCGACGAGCTGGGGTCCACGGTGGTGGCGATCCGGTCGAAGTAACCGGCACCGACCTCGCGCTGGTGCTTGGTGGCGGTGTAGCCACGCTCCTCGGCGGCGAACTCGCGCTCCTGCAGCTCGACGTAGGCGCTCATCTGGTTGCGGGCGTAGCCGTAGGCCAGATCGAACATCGAGTAGTTCAGCGCGTGGAAGCCGGCCAGCGTGATGAACTGGAACTTGAATCCCATTGCGGCAAGCTCCTTTTGGAACTTCGCGATGGTGCCGTCATCCAGGTGCTTGCGCCAGTTGAAGGACGGCGAGCAGTTGTACGCCAGCATCTGGTCGGGGTACTCGGCCTTGACCGCCTCGGAGAACTTGCGCGCGACCTCCAGGTCCGGGGTGCCGGTCTCCATCCAGATCAGGTCGGCGAACGGGGCGTAGGCCTTCGCCCGCGCGATGCAGGGCTCGATGCCGTTCTTGGTCCTGTAGAAGCCTTCCTTGGTGCGCTCGCCGGTGATGAACGGCTGGTCACGCTCGTCGACGTCGGACGTGATCAGCGTCGCCGCCTCGGCGTCGGTGCGGGCGATCACGACGGTCGGCACACCGCACACGTCGGCGGCCAGCCGGGCCGAAGTCAGGGTGCGGATGTGCTGCTGGGTCGGGATCAGCACCTTGCCGCCGAGGTGGCCGCACTTCTTCTCCGAGGCCAGCTGGTCCTCCCAGTGCGAACCGGCGACGCCGGCGGCGATCAGGGCCTTCTGCAGCTCGTAGACGTTCAGCGCGCCGCCGAAGCCGGCCTCGCCGTCCGCGACGATCGGCGCCAGCCAGTTCTCCACCGACTTGTCGCCCTCGACCTTGGCGATCTGGTCGGCGCGCTGCAGCGCATTGTTGATCCGGCGGACCACCTGGGGCACCGAGTTGGCCGGGTACAGGCTCTGGTCGGGGTAGGTGTGGCCGGACAGGTTGGCGTCACCGGCGACCTGCCACCCCGACAGGTAGATGGCCTTGAGGCCGGCGCGAACCTGCTGCACGGCCTGGTTGCCGGTCAGCGCGCCCAGCGCGTTGACCCACTCCAGGTCGTGCAGCTCTTCCCACAACACCTCCGCGCCGCGGCGGGCCAGGGTGTGCTCCTCGACAACGGTGCCTTGCAGCGCGACGACGTCCTCGGCGGAGTAGGTGCGCGTGACACCCTTCCACCGCGGGTTGGTGTCCCAGTCGTGCTGGATCTGCTCGGCGCTCTTAGGCGTGCCAACGACAGACATTGGGCGTACTCCTTAAACGGTCTTCAATTGCTGAACTGACGCTGAACGGTCCACGCCACCCGCCTTGCGGCGGTAGCTAGGGCTCAACTTCACTGGCGTGCTAATTCGAAGATGGCACAGCTTGTTCCTGCAGGTCCACCCGTTTCATTTGCCAATTTCGGCAACACGATCGCCCGATTTTGCAAACTTTGCGAAGATGAACGCAAACTTAACCGTTTCAGAAGCTACCGGTCAGTAACCATATTTTCGCAGGTCAGAACGCAAATTGAGGGGACCGGCGGTACCGCTATAGAGCGAAGATCGCGGCGACGGCTTTTGTCTCATCGCCGACGGCGTATGTGAGCGTTGTAACAGCCCGATCGGCCAGGTTCGGCCCGAATTGTTCGGTCGAGCCGGCGGGGTGGACATGCGAGATGATCTCGAGTTTGTCGCCCAGCGCGACCGGTGCCTCGTGCTCGATCGTGGTGCGCAGCGGCCACCGCAGCAGCTCGGGATGCGAAGCCAGATAATCCTCGATCACGCTCCAATACACCGAGTTGTTCATGTGGTCGAACAGGTCGATGTCGGTCACCCGGACCGGGAACTCGTGGATCTCGGTCGCGTCGTCGCGGCTGCCCGGCTTGAGGTAGCCCTTCCACTTCAGGCGGGTCACCGAAGTGGTCTTGTGCAGGCCCGCCAGGAAGTCGTCGGCGATGCGCGACGGCATCTGCGTTTCCCGGTTGATGTTGATCCAAAAGGCCTCGGACTCGATCAGGCCGCCCTTCCGACCATCGATGCGGACCCGCATCTCGCACCACCGGTTCGAGGTGCCCGAACACCAGCGCCGGCACCGCAACATGTCCTGGAACTCGATCGGGCGGAGCAGGTCGACCATGGTGCGCCGGACGATCCACAGTGGGTGGGTCTCCTCGAAGCCCATCTCGCGCAGCTGGTCCTGGCCGATGTCCTGGATGTGCCGGGCGGCGGCGTCGAGCCGCAGCCGGCCGGTGCGGTCGATGTCGGCAACCCGGAGCGGCCACTCGCGACCGAATACATCGGGGTGCCCGTCCGGCACCGGCATCAGCATTTTGTCCAGGCTCACGGCTGTGCTCCCTGTTCCCTCCGCATCGGTATCCCAGGTTAACCCCGGCCCCTCGATGCGAATACTGCCAAAGCGCAACTTCAAAACACCAATCGCGACGCGGAAGCGACGCCGTGCCAACTCTGCTAACGGCACCTTCGCATCGGCCGGTATTGTTCGTTAAGTGGCAAAAACCTTCGTCGGTTCCCGCGTTCGGCAACTCCGCAACGAGCGCGGATTCTCCCAGGCCGCGCTGGCCCAGATGCTGGAGATCTCGCCGAGCTACCTCAACCAGATCGAACACGACGTTCGCCCGCTGACCGTCGCGGTGCTGCTCCGCATCACCGAGGTGTTCGGGGTCGACGCGACCTTCTTCGCCTCCCAGGACGACACAAGGCTGGTCGCTGAGCTGCGCGAGGTCACCATGGACCGCGACCTGGACATCGACGTCGAGCCGACCGAGGTCGCCGAGATGGTCAACGCCCATCCGGTCCTGGCCCGCGCGGTGGTCAACCTGCACCGGCGCTACCGGATCACTACCGCCCAGCTTGCCGCCGCCACCGAGGAGCGTTACACCGACGGCAGCGGCACCGGGTCGATCACCATGCCCCACGAAGAGGTGCGCGACTACTTCTACCAACGCCAGAACTATCTGCACGAGCTGGACACCGCGGCCGAGGACCTCACCGTCACGATGCGGTTGCATCACGGCGACCTGGCCCGCGAGCTGACCCGCCGGCTCACCGAGGTGCACGGGGTGCACATCACCCGGCGCATCGACCTGGGCGACACCGTGCTGCACCGCTTCGACCCCGGCACCAGGACGCTGGAGATCAGCAACCACCTGTCCTCGGGTCAGCAGGTGTTCAAGTTGGCCGCCGAATTGGCCTACCTCGAGTTCGGCGACCTGATCGACAGCCTGGTGGCCGAGGGCAAGTTCACCAGCGAGGAGTCGCACACGCTGGCGCGGCTGGGGCTGGCCAACTATTTCGCGGCGGCCGCGGTGCTGCCCTACCGCCAATTCCACGACGTCGCCGAGAACTTCCGCTACGACGTCGAGCGGTTGTCGTCGTTCTACTCGGTGAGTTACGAGACCATCGCACACCGGCTTTCGACGCTGCAACGGCCGACGATGCGCGGGGTGCCGTTCTCGTTCGTCCGGGTGGACCGCGCCGGCAACATGTCAAAGCGCCAGTCCGCCACGGGTTTTCACTTCTCGTCCAGCGGCGGGACCTGTCCGCTGTGGAACGTCTACGAGACGTTCGCCAACCCGGGCAAGATCCTGGTGCAGATCGCCCAGATGCCCGACGGCCGCAACTACATGTGGGTGGCCCGCACCGTGGAGCGTCGCGCCGCGCGGTATGGTCAGCCCGGTAAAACCTTCGCGATCGGGCTCGGCTGCGAGCTCCGCCACGCGCACCGGCTCGTCTACTCGGAAGGGCTCGACGTCTCGGGAGGACCAGGAACAGTGGCCACACCGATCGGCGCGGGCTGCCGCGTCTGTGAACGCGACAACTGCCCGCAGCGGGCGTTCCCGGCGCTGGGCCGCGCGCTGGACCTCGACGAGCACCGCAGCACCGTCTCCCCGTACCTGGTGAAGCAGCCGTGAGCACCGATGGCCGCATCCCGTCGGGCCGGTTCCGCGAGCTGGGGCCGATCAATTGGGTGATGGCGAAGGCGGCCGCGCGCCGGATGGGGGTGCCGGAGATGCACCTGTTCACCACCCTGGGGCAGCGCCGGGCGTTGTTCTGGACCTGGGCGATGTACGGCGGACGGCTGCTGCGGGGCCGGCTGCCGGCGATCGACACCGAGTTGGTGATCCTGCGGGTCGCGCACGTGCGCGGTTGCGAATACGAGCTGCAGCACCACCGCGGGATGGCCCGCCATCAGGGCCTCGACGACGACCTGCAGGCCGCCATCTTCGCGTGGCCCGAGACGCTGGACCGGGTCGAGGCGCGCCTGACCGTGCGCCAGCAGGCGCTGCTGGCGGCCACCGACGAGTTCGTCAAGGACCGCACGGTCAGCGACGCGACCTGGCGGGAGCTGGCCACTCACCTCGACCGGCGCCAGCTCATCGAATTCTGCTTGCTCGCAAGCCAATACGACGGCCTGGCCGCGACGATGTCGGCGCTGGCCATCCCGTTGGACAAGCCCGGTCAGAAGTAGACGTCGGCCAGCACGGCCAGCGTCAGCGCCAGGGGCGCGACGGGCAAGCCGACGCCGAACCCATACCACGCGTACTTGCCGCGCCGGCGTTGCACCAAAGCCCACAGCACGGCGCATACCGCAAGCACGGCGGAGCCGAGCAACACCGTCGGGGCCCATCGGCCCACCGCCGCGTTGTCGTCGGCGATCGAAAAGGCCACCAACCACAGGACGTAACCCGCGGCGACCCCGCCGATGGCGCCCACGGCCGTGGCGGTGGTGTCGCTGCCCGTCACGACGAGCTCAGAAGTTGATCATGTGGCCGGTCAAGCCGTGGAAGCATTCCTGCAGCGCCTCGGACATGGTCGGGTGGGTGTGCACGTTGCGGGCCAGCTCGGTGGCGGTCAGGTCCCACTTCTGGGCCAGCGTCAGCTCGGGCAGCAGCTCGGACACGTCGTGGCCGATCAGGTGTCCGCCCAGCAGCTCGCCGTACTTGCTGTCGGCGACCAGCTTGACGAAGCCGCTGGGGTCGCCTACCCCGTGTGCCTTGGCGTTGGCGGTGAACGGGAACTTGGCCACCACGACGTCGTAGCCCTCGTCGCGGGCCTGCTGTTCGGTGAGCCCGAAGCTGGCGACGTTCGGCTGGCAGAACGTCGCGCGCGGCAGCATGCGGTAGTCGCCGAGGGCCAAAGTCTCCGCGCCGGCGATGGTTTCGGCCGCCACCACACCCATGGCCTCGGCGACGTGGGCCAGCATCAGCTTCCCGGTGACGTCGCCGATGGCGTAGATGTGCTCGACGTTGGTGCGCATGTAGTCGGTGATGCCGATCGCCTTGCGGTCGGTGAGCGCGACGCCGGCCGCCTCCAGGCCGTAGCCCTCGACGTTGGGCGCGAAACCGATGGCCTGCAACACCTTTTGGGCCTTGAGGTCCTCGGACTTGCCGTCCTTGCTGACGGTGACGGTGACCCCGGAGCCTTGGGAGCCACTGTCGTCGATGGCCTCCACCTTGGTCCCGGTCAAGACCTTGACGCCCAGCTTCTTGAACTGCTTCTCGATCTCCTTGGACACCTCGGCGTCCTCGTTGGGCAGCGCGCGCGGCAGGAACTCGACGATGGTGACGTCGACCCCGTAGTTCTTCAGTACGTAGCCGAACTCCATGCCGATGGCCCCGGCCCCGGCGATGACGATCGACTCCGGCAGCTCCCGCGTCATGATCAGTTCCTCGTAGGTGACCACGTTTTCCGACAGCGAGGTGCCGGGCACCAGCCGGGTGCTGCTGCCGGTGGCGATGATGACGTTGTCGAACGTGACCGTCTCGGTCCCACCCTCGTTGAGGTCGACCGACAGCGTGTGGGGGTCGGTGAAGCGGCCGTACCCGTGGATCTCGGTGATCTTGTTCTTCTTCATCAAAAAGTGCACGCCGGCGACGCGGCCCTCGGCCACCTTGCGGCTGCGGTCGAAGGCGACGCCGTAGTCGAAGGTCGCGTCGCCGCTGATGCCGAAGGCCTGGGCCTCTTTGGTGAAGATGTGCGCCAGTTCGGCGTTGCGCAGCAGCGCCTTGGACGGGATGCAGCCGACGTTGAGGCAGACACCGCCCCAGTACTTCGGCTCGACGATGGCGGTGTTCAAGCCGAGCTGCGCGGCGCGGATGGCCGCGACATACCCGCCGGGACCGGCTCCGAGGACGACGACGTCATAGTGAGAAGTCACGAGCCCACATTAGTGGGCGGTGACTTCTCACTCGACAACGCAGTGGGTCACGAGCCCTACCCTAATGGCCTAGTACGGGATGACGCCGATCAGGCAGTGGCCCGTGTGGGCGCAGTAGTAGTAGCCGTACAGGGGCGCCGCGGCGGCTACGGACGCGAACGGCCCCGACATCACCGCTAGCGACAGCGCGGAGATCAACGCCCTGCCCTCGGCCATCGCCAGCAGCACGCCGCCCACCGCGCACGCCACGACGTACACCAGGACCGTGAAAACCGCGGGCGTCTTGTCGATCGAGTGATACCACCAGTAGAAGAGCCCGAGCCCGACCATGCCCGCCACGATCCACGCGCCGAGGAGCACCAGGACCAGGTGCCACCACCGCAGGTACTGGTAGCGGCCGGGCACGGCGACCGGTTGCACCGGCAGCCCGCCGGCTTCGGCCCCGTTCTCCTCCTCGGCAGGAAACTCTTCCCTTGCCTCCGGGGCTGACTCGGCCACCGGCTGCGGGCCGCTGTCGTCGTCGTCGGAAAAGTCCGGGACCCATGACTGGGTGCCCGTGTCCTCCTCGTCAGCCACCGCAGGCCACCCGCAGGGCGAGGAGCACGCCGAACCAACCAGGCCCGAGCGACAGGATGAACGCGCCGAGCGCGGTGACCCAGCGGCGCCCGGAGAACAGGACCGTCAGCAACCCGAACACGGCGGGGACCCCGACCACCAGCGCGACGACGACGTCGGGCCGGATCCTCGCATGCACCAGCACCGTGAGCGCGACCCCCGCCAAAAACCCGACGGCACAGCCGATCAGCATGGCGCCGGCCAGCTGCCACGGACGCGGGAGCGGGATCACGCTGACGAGGGTAGCGCCGTCATCCGGCGCGGGGCGTCACCACCGGGCCGCGCGCCGACGGGCGTTCGCCGCGCTCGTAGGCAGCGCCGGTGATGACGGGTTCGGCGGCCAGCTCGGCCTGCTCTTCGTCGGTGAAGACGCGCCCGCGCGACAGGAACCGCACGCCCTCGGGCGCCTCGAGGCTGAACCCGCCGCCGCGTCCCGGGACGACGTCGATGACCAGTTGGGTGTGCTTCCAGGTGTGGTACTGCGGACCCGAGATCCACACCGGCACCCCGTCCCCGACGTCGAGCACGCCGAGCAACACGTCGCGGTCGCCGACCAGGAAATCCCCGCGCGGGTAGCACATCGGCGACGACCCGTCGCAGCAGCCGCCGGACTGGTGAAACATCACCGGGCCGTGCCGCTCCTGCAGCCGGGCCAGCAGCTCCGCGGCCGCGGCGGTGATCACGGCGCGCATCAGAAGAATCCCTGCGCCTTTTCGGAGTAGGACACCAGCATGTTCTTGGTCTGCTGGTAGTGGTCGAGCATCATCTTGTGGTTCTCCCGGCCGATGCCGGACTGCTTGTAACCGCCGAACGCGGCGTGCGCCGGGTAGGCGTGGTAACAGTTCACCCATACCCGGCCCGCCTGGATGTCGCGTCCGGCCCGGTAGGCGGTGTTGCCGTCGCGGCTCCACACGCCGGCGCCCAGGCCGTAGAGGGTGTCGTTGGCGATCGAGATCGCGTCGTCGTAGTCGGTGAACGACGTCACCGCCACCACCGGCCCGAAGATCTCCTCCTGGAAGATCCGCATCTTGTTGTCGCCGGCGAAGATGGTCGGCTGCATGTAGTAGCCGCCGGCCAGGTCGCCGCCCAGCTCGGCGCGCTCACCGCCGCAAATGACCCGCGCGCCTTCGTTTTTGCCGATTTCGATGTAGGACAGGATCTTTTCCATCTGGTCGTTCGACGCCTGCGAACCCAGCATCGTCTCGCTGTCCAGCGGGTCGCCCTGCCGGACCGCCTTGGTGCGGATCGCGGCGAGCTCGAGGAACTCGTCGTAGATGTCGGCCTGGATCAAGCTGCGCGACGGGCACGTGCACACCTCGCCCTGGTTGAGGGCGAACATGGTGAAGCCCTCCAGCGCCTTGTCCTGGAAGTCGTCACCTCGGGCCATCACATCGTTGAAGAAGATGTTGGGGCTCTTGCCGCCGAGCTCCAGGGTGACCGGGATCAGATTCTGCGAGGCGTACTGCATGATCAGCCGCCCGGTGGTGGTTTCCCCGGTGAACGCGACCTTGGCGATCCGGTTGCTCGACGCCAGCGGCTTGCCGGCCTCGGCGCCGAACCCGTTGACCACGTTGAGCACTCCCGCCGGCAACAGGTCGCCGATGAGCGACATAAGGTAGAGCACCGAAACCGGTGTCTGCTCAGCCGGTTTGAGCACCACCGCGTTGCCGGCCGCCAGCGCCGGCGCCATCTTCCAGGCGGCCATCAGGATGGGGAAGTTCCACGGGATGATCTGTGCCACCACCCCGAGCGGCTCGTGGAAGTGGTAGGCGACGGTGTCTTCGTCGATCTGCGAGAGCGAACCCTCCTGGGCGCGCAGGGCCGCGGCGAAATACCGGAAATGGTCGGCGGCCAGCGGGATGTCGGCAGCCAGCGCCTCCCGGACCGGTTTGCCGTTGTCCCAGACCTCGGCGACCGCCAGCGCGGCGGTGTTCTCCTCGATGCGGTCGGCGATCTTGTTCAGGATCGCGGCCCGCTCGGCGGGCGCGGTCTTGCCCCACGCCGGGGCCGCGGCGTGCGCCGCGTCCAGCGCCTTGTCGATGTCGGTCTCGTCGGAGCGCGCGACCTCGCAGAAGGTCTGGCCGGTGACCGGCGTCGGGTTTTCGAAATAGCGGCCGCCCGCGGGGGGCACCCACTGGCCCCCAATGAAGTTCTCGTACCGCGATTCGTATGACATCAAAGCCCCGGCAGCGCCCGGACGTGCGAAAACAGTCATCTGCCCGCTCCTCGTTGGACCGTGTGTAACACACCTCACACTACCGCCGGGGTCAGAATGGCTGCCATGACCTCCGAAGGCGCCGCCGCCCCCGACCCGAGCGTGCAAGACCGCTACCTTTGGCTCGAGGACGTCACCGGCGACGACGCGCTGGCGTGGGTGCGCGCACGCAACGAGCCCACCCTCGCCGAGTTCTGTGACGAAGAGTTCGAGCGGATGCGCGCCGAGGCCCTCGAGGTGCTCGACACCGATGCCCGCATTCCGTACGTGGTCCGCCGCGGCGAATACCTCTACAACTTCTGGCGCGACGCCGCCAACCCGCGCGGGTTGTGGCGTCGCACCACGTTGGACAGCTACCGCACCTCCTCCCCTGAGTGGGACGTGCTCATCGATGTCGACGAGTTGGGCCGAACGGACGACACGAAGTGGGTGTGGGCGGGCGCCGGTGTCATCGAACCCGACCACAGCCGGGCGCTGGTGGCCCTGTCGCCCGGCGGCTCGGACGCGTCGATCGTGCGCGAATTCGACATGCTCACACGCGAATTCGTTCCCGGCGGTTTCGAACTACCGGAGGCCAAGTCGCAGATCGCCTGGGTCGACGCCGACACCGTGCTGGTGGGCACCGACTTCGGCGCCGATTCGCTCACCGAGTCCGGCTACCCGCGCGTGATCAAGCGATGGCGGCGCGGCACCCCGCTTGAAGACGCGGAGACCGTCTTCGAGGGAGCCCGCTCCGACGTCCGCGTCTCCGCCTCGGTGGATCGGACGCCGGGCTTCGAGCGCACCTTCCTGGCGCGGGCGCTCGACTTCTGGAACGAAGAGGTCTACGAGCTGCGCGGCACGGAGTTGATCCGCATCGACGCGCCCACCGACGCGGGCCTGTCCATGCACCGCGAGTGGATCCTGATCGAGCTGCGCACGGACTGGTACCTCGGCGACGCCACCTACGCCGCGGGTTCGCTGCTGGCCGCCGACTACGACGAATTCCTCGCGGGCACAGCGGAATTGCGCGTGGTGTTCGAGCCCGACGAGCACACCGCCCTGAACCACTACGCGTGGACGCGCGACCGCCTGCTAATGGTCACGCTGGCCGACGTGGCCAGCCGGGTGGAGATCCTCACGCCGCCCTCGTCACGGGGCGAGTGGCGCCGCGAGCCGGTCGCGGGCATCCCGCCCGCGACCAATACCGTCGTCGTCGCCGCAGACGACAAGGGCGACGAGTTCTTCCTCGATTCCAGCGGATTCGTCGCGCCCTCGCGGCTGATGCGGGGCACCGCCGGCTCGCCACTCGAGCCGATCAAATCGGCACCGGCGTTTTTCGACGCCGAAAACCTCTCGGTGTCACAGCATTTCGTGGCGTCCAAAGACGGCACGTCGATCCCGTACTTCGTCGTGCGGCGCGCGGACTCAGACGGCCCCGGGCCCACGCTGCTGAGCGGATACGGCGGATTCGAAACCGCCAACACGCCTGCATACAGCGGCGTGCTGGGCCGGCTGTGGCTGGCCCGCGGGGGCACTTACGCCTTGGCCAACATTCGCGGCGGCGGTGAGTACGGTCCCGGCTGGCACACCCAGGCGATGCGCGAGAACCGGCACAAGGTCGCCGAGGACTTCGCCGCGGTGGCAACCGATTTGGTTGACCGCGGCATCACCACGGTCGGGCAGCTGGGCGCGCGGGGCGGCAGCAACGGCGGGCTGCTGATGGGCATCATGCTGACCCAGTACCCGGAGAAATTCGGCGCGCTGGTGTGCGACGTGCCGCTGCTGGACATGAAGCGCTACCACCTGCTGCTCGCCGGGGCGTCGTGGATGGCCGAATACGGCGACCCGGACAATCCCGACGACTGGGAATTCATCTCCGAATACTCCCCCTACCAGAACATTTCGGGGACCCGCGACTACCCGCCGGTGTTGATGACCACGTCCACCCGCGACGACCGGGTGCATCCGGGCCACGCCCGCAAGATGACGGCCGCGCTCGAGGCCGCGGGCCACCAGGTCGCCTACTACGAGAACATCGAGGGCGGGCATGCCGGCGCGGCCGACAACGAGCAGGTCGCCTTCAAGTCCGCGCTCAGCTTCTCCTTTCTGTGGCGGATGCTGAGCAACGGCTAAGCTCGAAGGCGATCTAACTAATGTTGTCGAGGAAGGCGTGGATCATGGGAGCACTGAGGTTCATCGGCTTGGCGACAGTGACGGCGATCGCCCCGATCGCGGTCCTCCTCGGAGCCGGCCCGGCGCATGCCGATAGCGACCTCGGGAAGCCGTGCTCGCCGGCAGGAGCGAAGGTCTGGGGGGTCCCCGGCCCGATCTACTGCGAGCCACAGGCCGACGGGCAGGCGCACTGGGTGTCCATTCCCGTCGACGCCATGTGCGTCGCGTTCTGCGTCAATCACCCGTAAAGGCCTGATGGTGCCGACCCGCGGCGCCCGGCGCAAGCGCCGCGCTTGCGGTCGGCACTAGGCCTGATCCTCGCTCCGGTTGCGGCGCCCGATCAGCCAGGCGACCACGACCACGGCGATCGCGAGCCCCCCGTACCGCAGCGCCGAAGGCCACCAGGGTTCGGAGCGCGGGGCGGGCTGCTTGAGGGCGGCCAGCGCCGCGAGATAGCTGCCGTTGTCGGTCGGCCCCGCGGCCGGTAGCGACTGGGTCTTGGTGACCCTGATCTGGGCGGGGCTGCTGGGATCGTTCACCTGACCCCAGGCCAGGGTGGTGTCGTCGAGCAGGAAGGTGTCCCGGCTGCCCGCGGGTTGGCCGGCGTCGTGCCCCAGGACCACGACCTGGCCGACTTCGACCGTCTGGTTGTCCGCGGCGATGTTGGCGGCGACGTGTTCGTACACCTCGGGGGGCGCCGGTGGGTTGTAGGTCGGCGGCGGCGGGCCGCTCGAGTCCGGCGGCGGTATCCAGGCCCCGCCGTAGAAGCTGCCCGCCACGACATAGCTGTAACCGACCCCGGTGAACGGGAACACGCCGCCGGCGGCGGCGTCGAGCACGATGCGGCCGCCAGCCGGCACGAACACCTCCCGATAGGCGCCGTCGTAGAAGTAGCGGAACGTCATCGCCTCGCTGAGCGGGTTGAACAGGGCCGGGCGGTGGTTGTCGTCGTAGTCGACGTAGTCCCAATGCCGGGGGCGCACCAGTTCTTGGTTGTCGGCCTTCACCACGTCGACGTTGCCGTTATGGGCGTCAACGACGTTGCGCACCTGCTGATTGAAGTCGTACACCTGGCTCGGCGGCTCGAGTGGCCTGGCGGGGTTGATGCGCGTCGCCGAAGCGGCCTTGGCGTCCGCGACCTCGTTCGGCGGCACATCCAGTCCCTTCGGCGGTGCCACCACGGGAGCGCTTCCGCGCGTACTGGGCGGCAGTTTCGAGGTCTGCACCGGAATCGGGGTGGGGGACGTGGGACTCGGCGGAACGGCACGGGGCGGCTGCACCGGCGGCGCCGGCTCCAGCGGAACCGGCTCCGGCTCGGGCACCGGCACCCGGGTCGGGGGCGGCTGGGCGGGGCGCGGCGGCGCGGCGCTGTAGCAGACGTTCGCGGTGTGGTACATCTCCACGTAAGACAGGCAGTTCTGGCAGGAAACCGGGTTCGCCCCATCGCCGGCGCACGGGGCCGCCTGTGCCACACCGGTTGTGGTGGCCGGCACGCCGAACGGGGCCAGCGCTATCACGGCCGCGGCCACCGCCGGGATAACCTTGCCCATTGCGCACTGCCCGATCAGCCTCGGCAGACCTTCCCACACCCCCACCTGATGGACATGCTAGCGGCCATAGGATCGTCGCGTGGCAGCCACCGAACGCATCGAACTCACCCTGCTGGCCACCGGTTTGATCTTCGTCGTGGCCGGGGCGGCACAAGCGCGCTACCGCTTCATCAAAGAACGCCGCCCGGGCCGGCGGTTCTACTGGGCCACCTCGATCATCGGGATCGTCTCGTTCGCGGCCGGGGTGGGCAAGCTCTGGCCCAACGCCGTCGTCGTGGCGGCCATCTTCTCGGCGGTCGTCGCCTTCTCGGCCTACCTGACGACGCCCTATCTGAAGATCGGCGGCCGCATCTACGCGTCGTCGCCGGAAAACCGGCAGCCCGACCCCTAAGGAAGCCATGCCCGACTTCGAAACCCTGCTGTACACCACAGCAGGACCGGTCGCGACCATCACGCTGAACCGCCCCGAGCACCTCAACACCATCGTCCCGCCCATGCCCGACGAGATCGAGGCCGCCATCGGGCTGGCCGAGCGCGACCAGGACGCCAAGGTGGTCGTGTTGCGCGGCGCCGGTCGCGCCTTCTGCGCCGGCTACGACTTCGGCGGCGGCTTTGCGCACTGGGGCGAAGCGATGATGACCGACGGCAAGTGGGACCCCGGCAAGGACTTCGCGATGGTCACCGCGCGCGAGACCGGGCCGACGCAGAAGTTCATGGCCATCTGGCGCGCATCCAAGCCGGTGATCGCGCAGGTGCACGGCTGGTGCGTCGGCGGGGGCAGCGACTACGCGCTGTGCGCCGACATCGTGATCGCCAGCGAGGACGCCGTGATCGGCACCCCGTACAGCCGGATGTGGGGCGCATACCTGACCGGCATGTGGCTGTACCGGCTGAGCCTGGCCAAGGTCAAGTGGCACTCGCTGACCGGTAGACCGCTGACCGGCGTGCAAGCCGCCGAGGTCGAGTTGATCAACGAGGCGGTGCCGTTCGAGCGGCTCGAAGCGCGCGTCGCCGAGATCGCCGCCGAGCTGGCACGAATCCCGTTGTCGCAGTTGCGGGCTCAGAAGCTGATCGTCAACCAGGCCTACGAGAACATGGGCCTGGCCTCCACCCAGATGCTGGGCGGCATCCTCGACGGCCTGATGCGCAATACCCCCGAAGCGCTCGACTTCATCGAGACGGCCCAGACCCAGGGCGTGCGCGCGGCGGTCGAGCGCCGCGACGGCCCGTTCGGCGACTACAGCCAGGCCCCACCCGAGCTGCGGCCGGATCCCCGCCACGTCATCGTGCCTGATCGCGACGGATAGTGAGATGAACTACGAATTTTCCCCGGGCGCCCCATCGCGGCCGGAGAAAGTGCTACCGTAACGACTATGTCTCGGCTGAGTTCTCACCTGCGCGCAGGCGTCGTTTTTGTTGCATTCCTGGTAGCCCTGAGCATCGCGGCTGCGACCTTCCCGAAGACGGCCGCGGCCGATTCCACGGAAGACTTCCCGGTCCCCCGCAGGCAGATTCAGACCACCTGCGACGCCGAGCAGTACCTGGCGGCCGTCCGGGACACCAGCCCGGTGTACTACCAGCGATACATGATCGACTTCAACAACCACGCCAACCTCCAGCAAGCAGTGATTGACAAGGCGCACTGGTTTTACTCGCTGTCACCGGAGGACCGCAGGACTTATTCCGAAAACTTCTACAACGGCGATCCGCTGACCTTCGCCTGGGTCAATCACATGAAGATCTTCTTCAACAACAAGGGCGTCGTCGCCAAGGCCACCGACGTGTGCAACCAATACCCACCCGGCGACATGTCGGTTTGGAACTGGTCCTAGATCCGCTCTGGTCTTTATTCACGAGCCGGTTTAAGATCGGCGACTGTCGGGAATCGTTTATTTCCCCGCTTTAGGGGACAAATCAATAGTTCTTGACTGGCATTCCGTGCAATTGGGGATACCGGTCCGCTCGACCACCTTCTTACAGGACTGACATGATGCTCATGCCGGGATGCCGCGGCCCCGTGGGGACGCGATGAGCGCGGTAGATCCCCAGTCGGACGCGCTGGCGACCCTCGACTGGCAGGACATCACGTGCCAATCCGAGGGCGGCTGCACCAACCGCGCGACACACATCGTCTACCGGCACGCCGTGGACCAATGCAACCGGCCGAACCTCGACCCGTCCGGCAACATCGTCGAGATCCTGTGCATCGGGTGTCTGCGCCGGCTCAAGACCCAGGTCTTGGCGCAGGTCGACCGGATCAACCGCTGCCCGGGCGGCTACTGCCTGACGTGCGGCGCGCCGGTGCACAAGCTGAGCGACGTCATGCGCAAGATGGTGCAGCTGCGCACTTACGCCTGAGTTCGGCGCCATCGGCACGAACGGCCCGAATGAGGCGCCCAGCGAAATCAGCAGCGTGCCAACGATTGTGACCGCGGCGGTGCCGGCCGGCTAAGTCCTGGCTCCCTCCAGCTGTCCCAGGTCACAGCTCGCAGACGATTTCCGGTTACGCACGTGATATGCGTTACACTCCAGGGCGCGAGGGGAAGGAGTCAACGGTCCCAGGGCGGGCGACACACCTGGCCGTGATTTACTTAGGTAAGCCTTGGCTGTTTTCCTACCGGGATCGGCGGACGGGCGCAGCGCGGCGATCCGTAGTTGGCCACGTTCGGCGGCGACGGACCGCACGCAGAACCATCGACCGCTGAAAGGGATTCCAATTTTCAAGGTGCTGTCCCGAACGTGGATTCCACTGATCATCCTGGCGGTCGTCATGGTCGGTGGCTTCATCGTGTATCGGGTCCACGGCTACTTCGGCTCGGAAAAGCGCGAATCGTATGCGGACAGCAACCTGCAGAATCCCAAGCCGTTCAACCCGAAACGAATTGTCTACGAGGTCTTCGGGCCGCCCGGAACCCTCGCCGACATCAGCTATTTCGACGTGAACGCCGACCCGCAACGCATCGACGGCGCGCCGTTGCCGTGGACGCTGCGCGTCACCACCGACAAGGCGGCCATGATGGGAAACCTCACGGCGCGGGGCGATAGCGACAGCATCGGCTGCCGCATCACGGTGGACGACGTGGTCAAGGCCGAGCGCATTTCCAACGGGGTCCACGCCTTCACCTTCTGCGTGGTGAAGTCCGCGTGACCAGTCGATTCGCCGAATTCGCGCGCGACGCCCACCCCGAGCGGCCGTTCATCGCGCGGATGATTCACACCCTCGCGGTGCCGATCATCCTGTTCTGGGTGGGTGTGGCCATCGTCTTCAGCCTGTTCGTCCCGTCGCTGGAAGTGGTCGGGCAGGAGCGGTCGGTGTCGTTGAGCCCAAAGGACGCACCGTCATTCGTGGCGATGAAGCAGATCGGCCACGCGTTCAACGAGGGCGAGACCGACAGCTCGGCGATGATCGTGCTGGAGGGCAACCAGCCCCTCGGCGACGACGCCCACCGGTACTACGACACCGTGATCCGCAAGTTGCGCGAGGACAAGGCGCACGTGCTGAGCATCCAGGACTTCTGGGGCGATCCGCTCACCGCGGCGGGCGCGCAGAGCAACGACGGCAAGGCGGTGACCGTGCAGGTCAACCTCGCCGGTAATCAGGGCGAGCCGCTGGCCAACGAATCCGTCGAGTCCGTCCGCAACATCGTGAACAGTGTGCCCGCGCCGCCCGGGGTCAAGGCGTACGTCACCGGGGTCTCGGCGATGGCCGCGGACCTGCACCACAGCGGCGACAAGTCCATGGTCAGGATCACGCTGACGACGGTCGCGGTGATCCTCATCGTGTTGCTGTTCGTCTACCGGTCGATCCTCACCGTGATCCTGTTGCTGATCACGGTGGGCTTCGAATTGACCGCCGCGCGCGGAGCCGTCGCCGTGATAGGGCACTTCGGGCTGGTCGGGCTTTCCACCTTCGCGGTCAGCCTGCTCACCTCGCTGGCGATCGCGGCGGGGACGGACTACGGCATCTTCATCGTCGGCCGCTATCAGGAGGCCCGCCACGCCGGCGAAGACAAGGAATCCGCCTTCTACACCATGTACCGCGGGACGGCCCACGTCATCCTGGGCTCCGGCCTGACGATCGCCGGCGCGATGTTCTGCCTCAGCTTCGCGCGGATGCCGTACTTTCAGACCCTCGGTATTCCGTGCGCGGTGGGAATGCTGCTCGCGGTGCTGGTCGCGCTCACGCTGGGCCCCGCGATCCTCACCGTCGGCAGCCGGTTCGGCGTCTTCGACCCCAAGCGCAAGCTCGGGGTCCGTGGCTGGCGCCGGGTCGGCACCGCGGTGGTCCGCTGGCCGCTTCCGATCCTCGCCGTCACCTGTGCGGTCGCCCTGGTCGGCCTGCTGACGCTGCCCGGCTACCGGGCCAACTACAACGACCGCGAGTACCTGCCCAGCACCATCCCCGCCAACGCGGGGCTGACGGCGGCGGACCGCCACTTCTCCCAGGCGCGGATGAAGCCGGAGATCTTGATGATCCAGGCGGACCACGACATGCGGAACCCGGCCGACTTCCTGGTCCTGGACAGGTTGGCAAAGGGCATCTTTCGGGTCCCGGGAATCTCCCGCGTCCAGGCGATCACCCGGCCGGACGGGACGACGATGGACCACACGTCGATCCCGTTCCAGATGAGCATGCAGAACGCCGCTCAGACGCAGACCATGAAATACCAGCGCGATCAGATGGACAACATGGTCAAGCAGGCCGACGAGATGACCAAGACGATCGCCAACATGCAGCGGATGTACGACTTGATGACGCAGCTCGTCGGCACCACACACCGCATGGTCGGCGACACCGAACAGATGCAGCAGATCACCAACGAGCTCCGGGACCGCATCTCGGACTTCGACGACTTCTGGCGGCCGATCCGCAGCTACTTCTATTGGGAGAGGCACTGTTTCGACATCCCGATCTGCTGGTCGATTCGCTCGATATTCGACGCGCTGGACGGCCTGGACCAGATCGACGAGAAACTCAACACGCTGGTCGGTGACATCAAGGATCTGGATCGGCTGATGCCGCAGATGGTCGCCCAGTTCCCGCCGATGATCCAGACCATGGTGAACATGCGGACCATGATGCTGGACATGCACAGCACCATGTCCGGGATCTTCGACCAGATGAACGAGATGAGCGACAACGCGACGGCGATGGGCCACGCCTTCGACGCCTCCAAGAACGACGACTCGTTCTATCTGCCGCCGGAAGTGTTCAAGAACAAAGACTTTCAGCGTGCCATGAAAAACTTCCTGTCCCCCGACGGGCGCGCGGCGCGCATGATCATCCTGCATCGCGGCGATCCCGCGTCGGCCGAGGGCATCGCCAGCATTGACAAGATCCGCACCGCGGCCGAGGAGTCGCTCAAGGGCACCCCGCTGGAGGACGCGAAGATCTACGTGGCCGGTACGGGGGCCGTCTTCAAGGACATCGCCGAGGGCGCCAAGTGGGACCTGGTGATCGCCGGGGTCTCCTCGCTGTGCCTGATTTTCATCATCATGTTGATCCTGACCCGCGCGCTCGTCGCCGCCGCGGTCATCGTTGGCACGGTGGCGGTTTCGCTGGGCGCTTCGTTTGGGCTCTCGGTGCTCGTCTGGCAACACATCCTCGGCATCGATTTGCACTGGATGGTGCTGGCCATGTCGGTGATCGTCTTGCTGGCCGTGGGTTCCGACTACAACCTGTTGCTGGTTTCCCGGTTCAAGCAGGAAATTCATGCCGGCCTGAACACCGGCATCATCCGGTCGATGGGCGGCACCGGCAAGGTGGTGACCAACGCGGGCCTGGTGTTCGCGTTCACGATGGCGTCCATGGTCGTCAGCGACGTGCGGATCGTCGGGCAGGTCGGCACCACGATCGGGCTGGGCCTGATGTTCGACACGCTGATCATCCGCGCGTTCATGACCCCGTCCATCGCCGCGCTGCTGGGCCGCTGGTTCTGGTGGCCGATGCGGGTGCGCTCGCGGCCCCTGCGGGTTCCGTCCCAGCCGGTGCAGCCCCGCCCGCCGGACCGCTCCCTGGCCTACAGCGACTAATCCGTAGCTGCCGCGGCTCCGAATAACAACCATGCCCACAGTCGCGTTGATCGGATTCCTCGGCGGCCTGATCACCGGCGTCTCGCCGTGCATCCTGCCGGTGCTTCCGGTGGTGTTCTTCTCCGGGGCCGGCAGCTCGCGTGACGCCGCCCCGGCCGCCCGGCCGTACCTGGTGATCGCCGGGCTGGTCTGCAGCTTCAGCGCGGTCACCCTGGCCGGCTCGGCCCTGCTGTCGGCTCTGCACCTGCCGCAGGACGCGATCCGCTGGGCCGCGCTGGTGACGCTGACGATCATCGGCCTCGGCCTGATCTTCCCACCGCTGGCGCACCTGATCGAGCGTCCGTTCGCCCGCATCCCGCTGCCCCAACTCGGCCCGAAGCGCTTGAGCGGCAACGGTTTCGGGCTGGGGCTGACGTTGGGCGCGTTGTATGTGCCGTGCGCGGGACCGGTGCTGGCCGCGATCGTCGTCGCGGGCGGCACCGCCTCCATCGGCCCTCCGGTGCTGGTGCTGACGGCGGCGTTCGCGATCGGCACCGCGCTGCCACTGCTGGTTTTCGCGCTGGCCGGGCGGCGCCTCGCCGAGCGCGTCTCGGCGTTCCGCCGCCGGCAACACGTGATCCGGGTCGCCGGCGGAATCACGATGATCGTGCTGGCCGCGGCGCTGGTCTTCAACCTGCCCGCCACGCTGCAGCGCGCCGTCCCCGACTACACCGCGGCGATGCAAAAAGGCATCGGGGCCAACCAGATTCGCCACCAGCTCGGCGGCGCGGTGTCGGGCCAGCTGGCCGACTGCGTTGATGGTTCCAACCAGCTGCAGCAGTGCGGCCCGGCCCCCGCCCTTACCGGGATCACCGGCTGGCTCAACACCCCGGGCGGCGCGCCGATCGACCTGGCCTCGCTGCGCGGCAAGGTCGTGCTGATCGACTTCTGGGCCTACTCCTGCATCAACTGCCAGCGCGCCATCCCGCACGCGGTGGGTTGGTACAACCGCTACCGCGACGACGGTTTGGTCGTCATCGGCGTGCACACCCCCGAGTACGCGTTCGAACGGGTTCCCGCCAACGTGGCCAGCGGCGCCGCCGCGTTGCACATCACCTATCCCGTTGCGCTGGACAACGACTACGCGACCTGGAACGGCTACCAGAACCTGTATTGGCCGGCCGAGTACCTCATCGACGCCAACGGCGCGATCCGCCACACCAAGTTCGGCGAGGGCGACTACGACACGACCGAACAGCTGATCCGCGACTTGCTGGTCGCCGCCAACCCGGACGTCAGGTTGCCCGCCGCGACGAACGCGGTGGACGACACCCCGCACGGCAGGCTCACGCCGGAGACCTACCTGGGCGCCGGCAAGGCCGTCAACTACGGCGGCGCCGGCGAATACAAGCCGGGCACCGCAACGTTCGCGTACCCGGCGGCCTTGCCCGACGACCGGTTCGCGCTGCGCGGGCGCTGGACACTGGACGACCAGGGCGCCACCGCGGACAGCGACGGCGCCACCATCCGGCTGAACTACACGGGCAAGAGCGTTTACGCCGTCGTCGGCGGCACCGGCACGATCACGGTGACCAGGGGCGGCAGGACCACCGCGACGACGATCGCCGGGCCGCCCACCCTGCACCAGATCGCCTCCGATGACACCGCGCACCGCGACCAGCTCGACATGCAGGTCGGCAAAGGCCTGCAAGTGTTTTCGTTCACATTCGGTTGAGCCCGTCCATTTCGGCGGCGGCTCCGAATCACCGGTGTGGATCAGCCTGGTGCACATGCGGGATAGGCGCACCGATGTCGGGCGCTAGGCTACCGATCGATGAGCAACGAGCTCGACGCCCTGCTGCGCCAGGTCGCGCGCGGGGACAGCGCCGCCTTCGCCACGATCTACGACCTCACCAAGGCTCGGGTATATGGACTGGTGACGCGGGTGGTGCGTGATCCCGGCTACAGCGAAGAAACCACCCAGGAGGTCTATCTCGAGGTGTGGCGCTCGGCGTCGCAGTACGACCCGGCCAAAGGTTCGGCCCTGGCGTGGCTGCTGACCATGGCGCACCGGCGGGCCGTGGACCGGGTGCGTGCCGAACAGGCCGGCAGCAGGCGCGAATCCCGCTACGGCGCGGCCAATGTCGAGAGCGCGGGTGACGTGGTCGCCGACTCGGCGATTTCCGGTGACGAGCGCCGCCGGGTGGCCCAATGCCTCGACGGGTTGAGCGACGCGCAGCGACAGTGCATCGAGCTGGCCTACTACCAGGGAATGACGTACAGCGAGGTGTCGCAGCGGCTGGCCGCCAACTTGTCGACGATCAAATCGCGCATCCGCGACGCGCTGCGCGGCCTGCGCAACTGCCTGGACGTGCCATGACCGAACCGACCGAACCGACCGAACCGACCGAATTCGAACTGCTCGAGCTGGCCACGCCGTATGCCCTGCACGCGGTGTCGGACGCGGAACGCGCCGAGATCGAGCGCCTGCGCGCCGCGGCGCCGTCGTCGGTGGCGGCGGCCTTCGATGACGAGGTCCGTGCCGTCCGCGAGACGATGGCGGTCGTGTCGGCGGCCACCGCGAGCGAACCGCCGGCGCAGCTGCGGGACGCCACGCTGTCGGCCGTAAAGCCGAACAATGTCCGCCAAATACCTTGGCGCAGAGCCGCATTGGCTTCCGCCGCGGCGGTGGTCGTGGTGGGCGCCGCGGCGTTCGGCGCCGGCGTGCTGATGCGCCCCCCGGCGAAGCCCACGGTCGCCGAACAGATCATGTCAGCCCCGGACGTCCAGACGGTCTCGCGTCCCCTGGCCAACGGGACCGCGACGGTGATGTTCTCCCGTGACCGCAACGCGGCGCTGCTGGTGATGAACAACGTGCCGCCCCCGTCCCCCGGCACCGTCTATCAGATGTGGCTGATCGGGGCCAACGGCCCGACCTCGGCCGGAACGATGGACGCGGCGGCGGTGTCGCCGTCGACCAAAGACACGCTCACCAACATCGGCGCCTCCACCGAGCTCGCGTTCACCGTCGAGCCCGGCAAGGGATCGCCGCAGCCGACCACCCCGATCCTGGCCGAGCTGCCGCTCAGCTAGGGCTTTTCCTCAGCCCGCCCAGGACCGCCGCGAGCACCCCAGCGGCGACCAGCGCTACCCCGGCGACCAGCGTCAGGTCGAGCCAGCCGCGCAGGCCTGCCTCGGCATGGGCGACCATCACCTCGGCGATCTGGCGGACGTTACCGGTGGTGCGGTTGAGCGCGTCGTTGACGTAGCGGCCGCCGGCCTCGATGCCCGCCCATCCCGCACCGCCGACGGGCAGCGCCGAGACGCGCAGGCTGGTCAGCG
>NZ_LZKK01000061.1 GCF_001672815.1 Mycobacterium sp. E796
TGAACGGCGGCAACGGCGGAACGCCCGGCGTCGGTCCGGGCGCCGTGCTGTCCGGGGAGCTGCTGGCGGCGGTGGTGCTGGTTGGCGCCGCGGTGTTGCTCTTGTTCTCGTGCTTGGTGTTGACGATCGCGATCACCACCGCGACGATCACGGCCACCGCCGCGACCGAACCCCCGGCGATCACCACGATCCGGCGCCTTTTGGCCTGCTTCTGGCGCTTCTCGAGCTGCCGCTCGAGTTTGCGCTTGGCGTTTGCACGTCGCTGTTCGTTGGTCGGCACGGCCGGAATGCCTCCATGGTTGGTAAGTCGGGGCCCGAGATTGCCAGCCCAGGCTAATGTGGGCGCGGTGACCGGTGCCAATCGGGTCCCGTGGGAAACTGGGAACCGTGTTGATCACTGGATTCCCCGCCGGCATGCTGCAGTGCAACTGCTATGTGCTGGCTGACCGGCCCGGGACCGACGCGGTCATCGTCGATCCCGGTCAGCGCGCGATGGGCGCGCTGCGTCGAATCCTGGACGAGAACCGGCTGACCCCCGCCGCGGTCCTGCTGACCCACGGGCACATCGACCACATGTGGTCCGCGCAGAAGGTCTCCGACACCTTCGGCTGCCCCACCTATATCCATCCCGAGGACCGCTTCATGCTGACCGACCCGATCCACGGCTACGGCCCGCGGTTGGCGCAGCTGGTGACGGGCGCGTTCTTCCGGGAGCCCAAGCAGGTTGTGGAGCTGGACCGCGACGGCGACAAGCTGGATCTGGGCAGCGTGACCGTCAACGTCGACCACACGCCCGGGCACACGCGCGGATCGGTGGTCTTCCGGGTCGCGTCCGATACCGACGTCGTTTTCACCGGCGACACGCTCTTCGAGCGCTCGGTGGGCCGCACCGACCTGTTCGGCGGCAGCGGCCGCGACCTGCTGACGTCGATCATCGACAAGCTGCTGGTGCTCGACGACAAGACCGTCGTCCTGCCGGGCCACGGACCGTCGACCACCATCGGCGCGGAGCGGCGTTTCAATCCGTTCCTCGAGGGCCTGAGCCGGTGACGGAGTTCTCTGCCCCCAAGGGGGTGCCGGACTACCTCCCGCCCGATTCGGCGCAGTTCGTCGCGGTGCGCGACGGCTTGCTGACCGCCGCCCGCCGCGCCGGCTACGGCGACATCGAACTGCCCATCTTCGAGGACACCGCGCTATTCGCCCGCGGCGTCGGCGAATCCACCGACGTGGTGTCCAAGGAGATGTACACGTTCGCCGACCGCGGCGACCGCTCGGTGACGCTGCGGCCCGAGGGGACCGCCGGGGTGGTGCGTGCGGTGATCGAGCACGGCCTGGACCGCGGCGCGCTGCCGGTGAAGCTTTGCTATGCGGGGCCGTTCTTCCGTTACGAGCGTCCGCAGGCCGGCCGGTATCGCCAGCTGCAGCAGGTCGGCGTCGAGGCGATCGGCGTCGACGACCCGGCGCTGGACGCCGAGGTGATCGCCGTCGCCGACGGCGGCTTCCGCTCGCTGGGCCTCGACGGGTTCCGGCTGGAGATCACCTCCCTCGGCGACGAGAGCTGCCGCCCGCAGTACCGGGAACTGTTGCAGGAGTTCCTGTTTGGGCTCGACCTCGACGAAGAGACACAGCGACGCGCACGGCTGAACCCATTGCGGGTGCTCGACGACAAGCGGCCCGAGGTGCGGGCCATGACGGCCGACGCGCCGGTCCTGCTCGATCACCTGTCCGACGGCGCCAAGCAACACTTCGACACGGTGCTGGCCCACCTCGACGCGCTGGGGGTGCCGTACGTGATCAACCCGCGGATGGTGCGCGGGCTGGATTACTACACGAAGACCACCTTCGAGTTCGTGCACGACGGCTTGGGCGCGCAATCCGGCATCGGCGGCGGCGGCCGCTACGACGGCCTGATGAGCCAGCTCGGCGGACAGGACTTGTCGGGCATCGGCTTTGGGCTGGGGGTTGACCGGACCATGCTCGCGCTACGCGCCGAGGGCAAGACGGTGGGGGAGACCACGCGCTGCGACGTATTCGGGGTGCCGCTGTCCGAGCCGGCGAAGCTCTCGCTGGCGGTGCTCGCCGCGCAGCTGCGCAGCGCCGGTGTCCGAGTCGACCTGGCCTACGGCGACCGCGGGCTCAAGGGCGCGATGCGCGCGGCCGACCGCTCCGGCGCCCGGATCGCCCTGGTGCTCGGCGAGCGCGACATCGAGGCCGGGACCGTCGGGGTGAAGGACCTGGGGACGGGCGATCAAGTCCAGGTGCCCCTGGATTCCGTTGTCACCGAGGTGCTTTCGAGGTTGGCCCGATAGCCGATCGGGCGCAAGAATTTCGCAAGCGGCCGGCGTTACATTGCGGTCATGGATACCACCCTGAAGAAAGTGGTTGCCGGGGCGCTGCTTTCGGGCGGCGTCGCGGCCGCGGGTTTGGGACTGACCGCGGGCACCGCCCATGCCGACAACTTCACCGTCCCGCACGACTGGTGCCCGGGGAAGCCGCTGCCGATGCCGGACGTCCGGTGGGACATGAACGTCTGCCACCACTGGTACTGGGTCCCCGTCGGGGGCATGGGCAACGTCGGCCAGTTCGTCTGGGAGGGAGACGCTCCCCGGCAGCCGCTCGGACCGCCGCCGTGCTACGGAGCGCCCATCTGCCTGCCCGGGTTGTAGTCGATAGCGTTCTTGGTGCGACCAAATACCCAGAAAGATATTCGCCATGCCCAAAGCTGCCCGCTCGATCGCCGCGCTCGCCGCGACAGCGGTCGCCCTCATTGCGCACGCCGGGGTCGCCAACGCCGATCCGGCGGACAACACGCCGATGCAGGCGGCGCGCGGCGACTACGTCGGAAAGTGGCAGAGGCACGAAAGCATGATGACGATCGCGCCCGACGGCACCGGGACGATCCTGCTCGGGTCCAGCGCCCGCGACGGCGAGAAGTGGACCATCCGCTGGACACAGGGCGACGGCCTGGGTCTCGCGATCAGATTGGATCAGCGCATCGGTGCCTGGGGCGACGGAATGGAAGGCACTCTCAACCAGCAGACCGCGTGGAAGGCCGAGCTCGTCGTTTCCCCAGACGGGGTTACCGTCCTCCACTTAGCCGACAACGACGCCGAACTCAGCGATGCGAACGCAGGTGACATCTGGTGCGGCAAGTATGGCTCCAGCCGCTTCTGCGGTGCCTGACGAGCGTCCGCAGCCGCGCGTGAATCAGCCGACTTGGTAGGAGTCGCGCGAGAGGCGGAAGAAGTGCCCGGTTTTGGTGTTGGTGCAAGTTATCCCCGAAGGTTCGCTATTGCAGCGGAGCACGCCGAGCGATCGCGACTGGCCGTACTCGAGCACGGGCCAGGAGGAGGGAAGCAGGGAAGCGTATGCGTCGCAGCCCACGTCTGGCTGAGGCCTTGAGCTGTTCAGAATCGCAGCAACACCAGTTGCCGACGTGCGGCACGTTCCCGGTGTCTGAAATGTGTGATCGCCAAGATCACACTGCACGTTGTTATTGCCGTTTTCGCCCGGCACCAACAACATCGTGCAGGCGATGTTTCCTGACGGCGACTGAAAGTCGACCTCCTCGTTGTCGGCGTGCGCGGTCGCGGCCAGGCCAACCGCCGCCGCGACACTCGCGATCGACATCGCCGTGATCACTTTGATTTTCATCGTTTCTCCTTTTGACAACGTGCCCGGGACGGCCATCGCGGGGGTCTGGGGTGCTGTGCTCGTGCAAACAATGTCCCAGCCGCCTTGCGTAATCCTTGTGTGATTCTTGCGGCGGCCTCGCGGCATCGGCGGATTGTCAGGGGGTGGTGGCATACTCGAACCTATGTTCGATGAGGCTGCGCGGGCTGAGGTGTGTGCCCGGTTCGACGAGATGATCGAGCGGCGTTATCCGTCGTCGACGGCGGAGTCGGCGGCGTTGATCGAGGAGATCGGGGTGTTGGCGCGGGTGGAGAACCGGGCGGCGGCGGCGCAGTTGGAGGCGATCGGTGACTTGTTCGCCTATCGGCTCTCGCGGTGTTCGGAGAGCGAGGACTGGGCGATCGACACCATGGAGGCCGTTGCCGCGGAGGTGGGGGCGGCGTTGCGGATCAGCCAGGGCCTGGCGGCCAGCCGGCTGCGCTACGCGCGGGCGATGCGCGAGCGCCTCCCCGAAGTGGGGGAGGTCTTTAAGGCCGGGGATATCGATTTCCGGCTGTTTCAGACGATCGTGTATCGCACCGATCTGATCGAGGATCCCGAGGTGTTGGCCAGCGTGGATGCCCAGCTGGCCGCCAACGTGGCGCGCTGGCCGTCGATGAGCCGGGGCCGGTTGGCCGCGCAGGTGGATCGGATCGTGGCCCGCGCCGATCGGGATGCGGTGCGCCGGCGTGCCGAGGCGCAGCGCGATCGGGAGGTGTGGGTCGGTCCGGATCTGGATGGGCGTGCGCAGATCGGCGGGGTGCTGTTGTCCCCGGATGCCCACGCGCTGGATAAGCGGCTGACTGCGTTGGCCGCCACGGTGTGCCCGCACGATCCGCGCAGCCGCGAGCAGCGCCGCGCTGAT
>NZ_LZKK01000062.1 GCF_001672815.1 Mycobacterium sp. E796
CCGGCGTTCACGGTCCGCCTCGGCGACTACCCCGACCGCACGGCCTGGGACGCGGCCATCACCGAGGCGACGGCGGCGCACTCGCCGGATCTCATCGTCTCCGCCGGGTTCATGAAAATACTTGGCCCGCAATTCCTTTCACGATTCTGCGGCCGCACGCTCAACACTCATCCGGCGCTGCTGCCGGCCTTCGCCGGGGCGCATGCGGTGCCCGACGCGCTGGCTTACGGTGTGAAGGTCACCGGCTGTACGGTGCACCTGGTAGACGCCGGCATGGACACCGGGCCGATATTGGCCCAGGAGCCCGTTCCGGTGCTCGACGGCGACGACGAAGAGACACTGCATGAGCGCATCAAGGTCATCGAACGGCGACTGTTGGTGGATGTGGTGGCCGCGATCGCAACGCGCGGCGTGACCTGGACCGGACGAAAGGCGAGCATAGGATGAGCGACGAGTCAAGAAGGGCGATTCGCCGCGCGTTGATCAGCGTGTACGACAAGACGGGGCTGATCGAGCTCGCCGAGGGCCTCAGCGCGGCGGGCGTGGAGATCGTCTCGACCGGCTCCACCGCGAAAACCATTGCGGACAAAGGTATTCCAGTCACACCGGTGGAAGACCTGACCGGCTTCCCCGAGGTGCTCGACGGGCGGGTCAAGACGCTGCACCCGCGAGTGCACGCCGGGCTGCTGGCCGACCTGCGCAAGCAAGAGCACGCCGCGGCGCTCGAGGAGCTCGGGATCGCGGCATTCGAATTGGTCGTCGTCAACCTGTATCCGTTCAGTGAGACCGTCGACTCCGGTGCGGGCATCGACGAATGCGTCGAGCAGATCGACATCGGCGGGCCGTCGATGGTCCGGGCGGCCGCCAAGAACCATCCCAGCGTGGCGGTCGTCGTCGAACCGCTCGGGTACGACGGCGTACTCGCGGCGGTGCGCAACGGCGGATTTACCCTCGCCGAGCGCAAAAGGCTGGCGTCGCTGGCGTTTCAGCACACCGCGGACTACGACATCGCCGTGGCCGGCTGGATGGAGTCGACGCTGGCGCCCGAGCATCCGCCCACGGCGTTCCCGCAGTGGCTCGCCGGCAGCTGGCGGCGCAGCGCGATGCTGCGCTACGGCGAGAACCCACACCAACAGGCGGCGCTCTACAGCGACCCCGGCGCCTGGCCGGGCCTGGCGCAGGCCGAGCAGTTGCACGGAAAAGAGATGTCCTACAACAACTTCACCGACGCCGACGCGGCGTGGCGGGCCGCCTTCGACCACGAAGAGATCTGCGTGGCAATCATCAAGCACGCCAACCCTTGTGGGATCGCGATCTCGTCGGTGTCGGTCGCCGACGCGCACCGCAAGGCCCACGAGTGTGATCCGCTGAGCGCCTTCGGCGGCGTGATCGCGTCGAACACCGAGGTCAGCGTCGAGATGGCGGAATACGTCAGCACGATCTTCACCGAGGTGATCGTGGCGCCGGCCTACGCACCGGGCGCCGTCGACGCGTTGACGCGCAAGAAGAACATCCGCGTGCTGGTGGCCTCCGAGCCGCTGGCCGGCGGGACCGAGCTGCGACCGGTCAGCGGGGGACTGCTGGTGCAACAGCGCGACCAGCTCGACGCGCACGGCGACAACCCGGCCAACTGGACCCTGGCGACCGGGTCGCCGGCCGACCCGAACACGTTGACCGACCTGGTGTTTGCGTGGCGTGCCTGCCGCGCGGTCAAGTCGAACGCGATCGTGATCGCCTCCGACGGCGCGACCATCGGCGTCGGCATGGGGCAGGTCAACCGAGTCGACGCGGCCCGGCTGGCCGTCGAACGCGGTGGCGACCGGGTGCGCGGCGCCGTCGCGGCCTCGGACGCGTTCTTCCCGTTCCCCGATGGCCTCGAGACGCTGACGTCCGCGGGGGTGAAGGCGGTAGTGCACCCGGGCGGATCGGTGCGCGACGACGAGGTCACCGCGGCGGCGGCCAACGCCGGCATCACCCTGTACCTCACCGGGGCCCGTCACTTCGCGCACTAGGCCGCTCAGCGGGTGGCCGTTGCGCGTTACGCGTAGCGTGGAGTGGTGCCATCACCGAGCAACATGCCCCGCACGGTCGGCGAACTGCGCGCCGCCGGCCACCGCGAGCGGGGAGTCAAACAGGAAATCCGCGAAAACCTGCTGACCGCGCTGGCCGAGGGGGACGAGGTCTGGCCAGGAATCCTGGGCTTCGACGACACCGTGTTGCCCCAGCTGGAGCGCGCACTGATCGCCGGTCACGACTTCGTGCTGCTGGGCGAACGCGGCCAGGGCAAGACCCGCCTGCTGCGGGCGCTGGTCGGGCTGCTCGACGAGTGGACGCCCGTCATCGACGGGGCCGAGCTGGGTGAGCATCCCTACCGGCCGATCACGCCGGAGTCGATCCGGCGGGCCGCGACCCTGGGCGACGACCTGCCCGTGGCGTGGAAGCACCGCAGCGAGCGCTACACCGAAAAGCTGGCCACGCCGGACACCAGCGTCGCCGACCTGGTCGGCGACATCGACCCGATCAAGGTCGCCGAGGGCCGCAGCCTCGGTGACCCGGAGACCATCGCCTACGGGCTGATCCCGCGCGCACACCGCGGCATCGTCGCGGTCAACGAGCTGCCCGACCTGGCCGAGCGCATTCAGGTATCCATGCTCAACGTCATGGAGGAGCGCGACATCCAGGTCCGCGGCTACACGCTGCGCCTGCCGCTGGACGTGCTGGTGGTCGCCAGCGCCAACCCCGAGGACTACACCAACCGGGGCCGCATCATCACCCCGCTCAAGGACCGGTTCGGCGCCGAGATCCGCACCCATTACCCGCTGGAGCTCGAGGCCGAGGTGGGCGTGATCGTCCAGGAGGCGCACCTGTCCGCGCAGGTGCCCGACTATCTGATGCAGGTGATGGCGCGGTTCGCCCGGTACCTGCGCGAGTCCAACTCGATCGACCAGCGATCCGGCGTGTCGGCGCGGTTCGCGATCGCGGCGGCCGAGACCGTCGCGGCCGCCGCCCGGCACCGCGGCGCGGTGCTGGGGGAGACCGACCCGGTCGCCCGGGTGGTCGACCTGGGCACGGTCATCGATGTCCTGCGCGGCAAGCTGGAATTCGAGTCCGGCGAGGAGGGCCGCGAACAGGCCGTGCTGGAGCACCTCTTACGCCGGGCTACCGCCGACACCGCGGCCAGGGTGCTGGGCGGCATCGACGTCGGCGCCTTGGTGGCCGCGGTCGAGGGCGGCTCCGCGGTCACCACGGGTGAGCGGGTGTCGGCCAAGGACGTGCTGGCCGCCGTGCCCAACCTGCCCGTCGTGGACAAGATCGCCGCCAAGCTGCACGCCGAATCCGAGGGTGAGCGCGCAGCGGCATTGGAATTGGCGCTCGAGGCGTTGTATCTGGCCAAGCGGATCGACAAGGTCTCCGGGGAGGGCCAAACCGTTTATGGCTAAGTCTGATGGTGACGACCCGCAGCGCCCGGCTTCGGCGCGCATGCGGTCGTCACGCGGGCATTCGTCGCGATACTCCGCGTACACCGGCGGGCCCGACCCGCTGGCGCCGCCGGTAGATCTGCGCGAGGCGCTCGAACAGATCGGCCAGGACGTCATGGCCGGCACCTCGCCGCGGCGCGCGCTCTCGGAGTTGCTACGCCGCGGCACCAAGAACATGCCTGGCGCCGATCGGCTGGCGGCGGAGGCGAACAAGCGCCGACGGGATTTGTTGCGCCGCAACAACTTGGATGGCACCCTGCAGGAGATCAAGAAGCTGCTCGACGAGGCCGTGCTGGCCGAGCGCAAGGAGCTGGCCCGCGCGCTGGACGACGACGCCCGCTTCGGCGAGCTGCAGCTGGACGCGCTTCCGGCGTCGCCCGCCAAGGCCGTCCAGGAGCTTTCCGACTACGACTGGCGCAGCGGCGAGGCCCGCCAAAAGTACGAGCAGATCAAGGATTTGCTCGGCCGCGAGATGCTGGACCAGCGCTTCGCCGGGATGAAGCAGGCCCTGGAGGGCGCTACCGACGAGGATCGCCAGCGCGTCACCGAGATGCTGGACGACCTGAACGAACTGCTGGACAAGCACTCCAAAGGCCAGGACACCCAGCAGGACTTCGAAGACTTCATGGACAAGCACGGCGAGTTCTTCCCGGAGAACCCGCGTAACGTCGACGAGCTGCTGGACTCGCTGGCCAAGCGCGCCGCGGCGGCGCAACGCTTCCGCAACAGCCTGAGCCCCGACCAGCGCGCCGAGCTGGATGCGTTGGCGCAGCAGGCATTTGGTTCACCGGCGTTGATGGAGGCGTTGGGCCGACTCGACGCCCATCTGCAGGCGGCGCGGCCGGGCGAGGACTGGACCGGCTCCGAACAGTTCTCCGGCGACAACCCGTTCGGCATGGGCGAAGGGACGCAGGCGATCTCGGACATCGCCGAGCTGGAGCAGCTGGCCGAGCAGCTGTCGCAAAGCTACCCGGGCGCCAGCATGGACGACGTCGACCTGGACGCACTGGCCCGCCAACTCGGCGACGAGGCGGCCATCGACGCGCGCACACTCGCCGAATTGGAACGCGCCCTGGTCAATCAGGGCTTCCTGGACCGTGGTTCCGACGGCCAGTGGCGGCTCTCGCCCAAGGCGATGCGCCGGCTCGGGGAGACGGCGCTGCGCGATGTCGCGCAACAGCTTTCGGGTCGTCACGGCGAGCGCGACCATCGGCGCGCGGGCGCCGCGGGCGAGCTGACCGGTGCGACGCGGCCCTGGCAATTCGGTGACACCGAGCCCTGGAACATTCCCCGCACGCTGACGAACGCGGTGCTGCGGCGGGCGGGAACCGCGCCGGTCAAGGGGGCGGACGGCGCCGTCTCGCTGCGGATCACCGTCGACGACGTCGAGGTGTCCGAGACCGAGACCCGCACCCAGGCCGCCGTGGCCCTATTGGTCGACACGTCGTTTTCGATGGTGATGGAGAATCGCTGGCTGCCGATGAAGCAGACGGCGCTCGCACTCAATCACCTGGTGTGCACGCGATTCCGCTCGGATGCCTTGCAGATCATCGCCTTTGGCCGGTACGCCCGCACGATGACGGCCGCCGAGCTGACCGGCCTGGAGGGTGTGTACGAGCAGGGCACCAACCTGCATCACGCGCTGGCGCTGGCGGGTCGCCACCTGCGCCGGCACCCCAACGCGCAGCCCGTCGTGCTGGTGGTGACCGACGGCGAGCCGACCGCTCACCTGGAGGACTTCAACGGCGACGGTTCGGCGGTGTTCTTTGATTACCCGCCGCATCCGCGGACCATCGCCCACACGGTGCGCGGCTTCGATGACATGGCACGGCTCGGCGCGCAGGTCACGATCTTCCGGCTGGGCGACGACCCCGGTCTGGCCCGGTTCATCGACCAAGTCGCGCGGCGCGTCGAGGGCCGCGTCGTGGTGCCCGACGTCGACGGCCTGGGGGCCGCCGTGGTGGGCGACTACCTGCGGTCGCGGCGGCGTCGTTAGTCGGCGATAGCTCCCCCGAGTGGAATAGAAGCTTCCCCGACCGGGTAGTCGGGCGGAGAGGTGCGGAGAGGTAAGGAGACGCATGAGCAACGTTCCAACGATCGAACTCAACGACGGGGTGCGCATTCCACAGCTGGGTTTCGGCGTGTTCCAGATCAAGCCGGACGAGACGGCCGCGGCCGTGAAGCGCGCGCTCGACATCGGATATCGGCACATCGACACCGCGGAAATGTACGGGAACGAAAGGGAAGTCGGCCAGGGCATCCGCGACGCCGGTCTGGACCGTGCCGAGGTTTTCGTCACCAGCAAGCTCAACAATGGCTTCCACAAGCCCGACGATGCGCGCCGCGCATTCGACAAAACGCTGGAGGCCCTGGACTCCGACTACGTGGACCTGTTCCTCATTCACTGGCCGCTGCCCACCCTCTACGGCGGGGACTTCGTCTCCACCTGGAAGGTCCTGGAGGAGTTCGCGAAAGACGGGCGTGCTCGCAGCATCGGGGTCTCGAACTTCCAGGTCGAGCATCTGGAGCGCCTCGCCGCCGAAACCGACACCGTCCCTTCGGTCAACCAGATCGAGGTTCATCCGTACTTCACCAACGAGAAGGTCCGCAGCTACGGGCGCGATCACGGCATCGCCACCGAGGCGTGGTCGCCGATCGCCCAGGGCAAGGTGCTCGGCGATCCGGTGATCAACCGCATCGCCGACGCGCGCGGCAAGTCGCCCGCGCAGGTGGTACTGCGCTGGCACGTTCAGCGCGGCGACATCATCTTCCCGAAATCAGTGACGCCGGAACGGATCAGGGAGAACTTCGAACTGTTCGACTTCGAACTGGACGGCTCCGACATGGACGCGATCTCGGCGCTGGACAAGGGGGAGCCCGGCAGGCGGGGACCCAATCCCGATACGTTCGACTACATTCCGGGCTAGCAGCGCTCAGAGCGATTGGGGCTCAATGCGTCTAATGGGGCCGACGGGCCTTGCGCTTGATACCCACCCCGCCCCAGAGCGAGAAGCCGCGAATGTTCACCTTCGGCGCGCCGGGCGTGCCCTGGCCCAGCACCGTGTGGTCGAACCCGCCCATCACGCCGCGGCCGTGGATCTCGACGTTGACTTCGGGCGGCAGCAAGATGTTCTGCGCGCCCATGATCGAGATCGCGTGGATGTCGACCTCGGTGGAGGTGAAGTCGGCGTATCGCAGGTCCACCACGCCGGTTCCCCAAAAGGTGAAGGTAGTTAGCTTCTTCGGGACGTTCCACCGGCCGCGCCGCTCGAAATTGCTCATCAGCGCGAGGAGCAATGTCGACGGCGCCGGATTGGGCTTGTCGCCCCGGCGGGGGCTTAGCATCGTGCCCGGCAGGTCGGCCCTGAGCTCGTCGAGCTCCTCATAAGTGGTCGCCGCGTAGGCCTTCGTCAGTCGGTCTTCGTAGTCCTTCATCTGCAGGCGGCCCTGCTCGGCCGCATACGTGAGCAACTGCGCGACCTGGATGCGATCCGTGTCGGCCGCGCGGGACGGTACGTCGCGCGCGGCCTGCGTGTCACCGGCGTCACGCTGCGCTGAGTTGCTCATCATCCACGAGCGTACGACGTAGAAGTTTTGCTGCAAGGGGGTTGGCTAAACTGCAACGTTCTGCCCAGGTCAAGCTCGGGCCTGGGCGCTTGTTGGCACAGGTCGCGCCGCGCCGTTAGACGTTTGCCCAACTGGGGGGGCGCTTCTGCAGGAACGCCAGCATGCCTTCGCGGGCTTCGTCGGAGACGAACAGCCGGGCCGATTCCTCGGTGAGACGGTCGGCGTCGCGGTCGAACCCGTCCAGGACGGCGGCGGTGGTCAGCGCCTTCGACGCGGCGAGGCCCTGCGGCGACCCGCGGCTGACGTCGGCGACGACCTTCGCCACCGCGGCGTCTACGTCTTCTGCCGCGATGGTGACGAGACCGATCTCGGCGGCCACGGCCGCATCGAACGTCTCGCCGGTCAGGTAGTAGCGCGCCGCGGCGCGTGCCGACAGCTTAGGCAGCAGCGTCAGCGAAATGATCGCCGGCGCGACGCCGATCCGGGCCTCGGTCAGCGCGAAGGTGCTGCGCGGGCCGGCGATCACGATGTCGCAGGCGCCGACCAACCCGAGGCCGCCGGCGCGGACGTGCCCGTCGATCGCGCCGACCACCGGCCGGGGCGAGGAGACGATGGCACGCAGCAGCGCGGTCATTTCGCGGGCCCGGGCCACGGCCGCATCGAATGGGTCGCCGCCGCTGGCCTCGCTCAGGTCCGCCCCGGCGCAGAAGGTGCCACCGGTGTGGCCCAGCACGACCACCCGCACGTGCGGGTCCGTGGCCGCGTCGCGGAGTCCCCGATGCAGTTGATCGACAAGAGCCGTCGACAGTGCGTTGCGGTTATGCGGCGAATTCAGCGTTAGCCGGGCGACATGCCCGTCGACCGAGTATTCGACGACGGCGTCCATCAGTACGACCGGGGCAGGCCCAACGACGTCTGTGCGACGAAGTTCAGCACCATCTCGCGGCTGATCGGGGCGATCCGTCCAAGCCGGGCCGAGGCGAGCATCGCGGCCACCCCGTACTCCTTGGTCAACCCGTTGCCGCCCATCGATTGCACGGCCTGATCGACCGAGCGGGTGGCCGCCTCGGCCGCGGCGTACTTGGCCATGTTGGCGGCCTCGGCCGCGCCCGCGTCGTCGCCGTTGTCGTAGAGCGTCGCGGCCTTTTGCATCATCAGCTTGGCGAGTTCGACCTCAATGTGGCACTGCGCCAACGGATGTGACAGGCCCTGGTGCGCCCCGATGGGCGTGGACCAGACCTGTCGCGTCTTGACGTAGTCGACGGCCTTGCTCAGCGCGCACCGCGCCATGCCCACCGAGCTGGCCGCGCCCATGATCCGCTCGGGGTTCAGGCCGGCGAAAAGCTGTGCGATGGCGGCGTCTTGGGCTCCGACGAGCGCATCGCTGGGCAGCCGGACGTCGTCCAGGAAGACCTGGAACTGACGCTCGGGGCTGATCAGCTCCATCTCGATCGGGGTGTAGGTGAAACCCGGCGCGTCGGTCGGCACCACGAACAGCGCCGGGCGCAGCTTGCCGGTCTTGGCTTCCTCCGTGCGCGCCACTACCAGCACCGCCTGCGCCTGGTCGATGCCGGAAATGTAAACCTTCTGGCCCTTGAGGATCCAGTCGCCGCCGTCGCGGCGGGCGGTGGTGGTGATCTTGTGCGAGTTGGACCCGGCGTCGGGCTCGGTGATCGCGAATGCCATCGTCAGGGTCCCGTCGGCGATGCCGGGAATCCAGCGCTTCTTCTGCTCCTCGGTGCCGAACTTGCTGATGATGGTGCCGTTGATGGCCGGTGACACAACCATCAGCAGCAGCGCGCTGCCCGCGGCCGCCATCTCCTCCATCACCAACGACAGCTCGTACATGCCGGCGCCGCCGCCACCGTATTCCTCGGGCAGGTTCACCCCGAGGAAGCCCAATTTGCCCGCCTCGGACCACAATTCGTTGGTGTGTTCGTGCGCGCGGGCCTTCTCCAGGTAGTACTCGGCGCCGTAGTTGGACGCCCACTCGGACACCGCCTTGCGCAGCGCCCGGCGCTCCTCGTTTTCGATGAAGCTGCTGTCGGTCACTGTGAATCTCCTTCTGCCTCAGGCGCTTCCACTCTTGCCAAGACGGCGCCTACTTCGACTTGTTGACCGGTTTCGACGTTGAGCTCGGCGAGCACCCCGTCCGACGGCGCGGTAATGGTGTGTTCCATCTTCATCGCCTCCAGCCAGATCAGTGGCTGGCCGCTTGAGACGGTGTCGCCGACGGCGGCGCCGACGCGGATGACGTTGCCGGGCATCGGCGCCACCAGGGAACCCTTTTCGACGGTCGAGCCCGGCTCCGGGAAGCGCGGCAGCGCGACCAGGCGAACGGGCCCGCGGGCCGAATCGACGTAGACGTCGTGAAGGTTGGGACCGTACCGTCGCACCGCGAACGTGAGTTCCACCCCGTCGGCGGCGAGCACGACCCGATCCGGCGCGGCGGAGATCAGCTCCACGGACGGGTGATCGGGAAGCGTCAAACCAGTTCTGGTGAAACGGTATTTGACGTGGTGCTCGGTGTCGCCGTCGTCGCGGTAGGTCTTGACCTGGTAGCCCGAAGCCAGGTTGCGCCAGCCGCTGGGCAGGGATCCGAGGACCCCGGAGGCCTTCGCGGTGGCGCGGTTGTGCGCGGCGTCGGCAAGGGCCGCGGCGACGGCGGAGAGCCGGATCGTGGCGTCGTCGGCCAGCGGTGCGGACAGTTCCGCCAGGCCGTGCGTGTCG